>JAFAOG010000478.1 GCA_019237945.1 Deltaproteobacteria bacterium
GGCGGAGGCGGCGGCGGCGGCGACGCGGGCGGCACGCTCAACAACGGCGACGCGGGCGGCGGCGGCGGGGGCGCCGGCGGCTACGTCCTGCTCGAGTCGCCCCGGATCCGCGCGGCGGGCGCACTGGTCGCAAACGGCGGCGGCGGCGGCCAGGCCTCCGGCGACAACGTCGTCGGCATGCCGGGCTCCGACGCCCTGCTGACCGGCCAACCCGCACCGGGCGGCCACGGCGGCGGCTCGACCGGAACCGCGGGCGGCGCGGGCGGCGCGGGCACCTCGGCCGCGCAAAGCGTGACCGCGCTCAATCAAGGCGGCGGAGGCGGCGGAGGCGGCGGCGTCGGGTTCATCGTGGTGCGTGCGCCGGACCAGCAGCTGAACATCGTGTCGCCGCCGGCGCGCCAGTAACGCCCCAACCCGACCCCCAACCCGACCCACGTTGCGGTAGCGGGCTGCGAAACCGTGATCTCGGACAGCCGGCCGCAGTGGTCGCCGCGCGATCTGTCCGATTCCCGCGTCCGCCGACCGGACATTCGCGGACGGAACGTCCGTCCTTCGGACGCCGTGGTCGCGATCTCGCTCGCTTAGCGCTGGCAGCCCCGATGCAACAGGTCCGCGCGGTGACTCTTCCGCGTCCTGTGTATCCGGGTTCGGCGTTGATGCTGACCCGCAGCTGCACGCAACGGCAGTTTCTGCTGCGGCCGGATCCGGAGACCAACAACGCGTTCATCTATTGCCTCGCGGTTGCGGCGCAGCGCTACGAGCAGGAGGTCGTGATCTTCACGCAGATGTCGAATCATCTGCATGATTCGATCTTTGACCGCCATGCGACTGCGCCGAAGTTCTACGAGCACTTCCACAAGCTGCTTGCGAGGTGTGTCAACGCACTGCGCGGCCGGTGGGAGAACTTCTTCGCGAGTGGGCAGACATCTGTCGTGCGCTTGGAGACGCAGGAAGCGCTCATCGAGAAGCTTGTCTACATCGCGACAAATCCGGTCAAGGACGGCCTGGTCGCGCGTGTCGATGATTGGCCGGGCGCCAGCGGATACCGCGCGCTCATCGAGGGTACGCCGCTGCGTGCGACGCGTCCTCGCCATTTCTTCGCCCAGGATGGTGACATGCCCGAAGAGGTATCGCTCCACTTGACCATTCCTCCCGAGCTCGGCGATCGCGACACGATCATCGAGGCGGTTCGCGCCGGCGTCGCTGCCGTAGAGGAAGAGCAAGCCCGCAAGCGGGCCGCGAGTGGAAAGCGCGTCGTTGGGCGATACGCGATCTTGCGTCAGTCGTGGCGAGAGTCGCCGACGAGTCACCAACGACGCCGCGGACTTCGGCCGACGATCGCCGCTCGCAGTCTCTGGAAACGCCTCGAGGCGATTCAACGAAAACGCGAGTTCGCCGCGAAGTACCGCAAGGCGCGTCAAGCGCTCCTCGACGGGGCCCCGATTCCATTCCCGTTTGGGACCTACCGCATGCGGCACCTTGTCGGCGTGACCGTCGCGGCTGCTGAAAATTTGAGCTAACGGCCTCGCATGGTCGAGCACGCACTCCGAGGAGTGCGTCGTCGCGGCGTGGCGAAAAGCCAACGTGACGGCGATGGCGCGGTACGACGGGGCCGCATCGCGGCTCGTTCCGCGCGCGTCCCCGCCACCGCAACGTGGGACAGGTTAGATGGGACGGGTTAGATGCCGCAGCCCGCTGCGCCGTCCGTATAGCCCTTCTTGAAGCTCGCATTGCGCTGCGCGCTCGAGCCGTGCGTCCACGTTTCGGGTTGCACCGTGCCGCCCGCCTTGCGCTGCAGCGTGTCGTCGCCGATCTGCGACGCGGCGTTGAGCGCCTCGTCGATATCGCCCATCTCGAGCTCGCCGCGCTTCTCGGCGTCGCGTGCCCACGCGCCCGCGAGGCAGTCGGCCTGGAGCTCGGTGTGGATCGAGTTGTCGCGACCGGTGCCGCCCAGCAGGCCCTTGAGGTCCTGCACGTGGTGGCCGACCTCGTGCGCGATCACGTAGGCCTCGGCGAAATCGCCCGGCGCGCCGAGCTGATTCTTGAGCTCGTCGTAGAACGAGAGGTCGATGTA
Organism: Deltaproteobacteria bacterium; assembly: GCA_019237945.1. Classification (GTDB taxonomy): domain Bacteria; phylum Myxococcota_A; class Polyangia; order Haliangiales; family Haliangiaceae; genus JABFXX01. The sequence continues at coordinate 2,075 of JAFAOG010000478.1, forward strand.
GACCTTCTTGTCGACCGGGCAGTAAAACGGGCCGACCGCCGTCGTCGCCGTACCGCAGCCGGAGTGGATGCCGCGGCGGAACAGCACGAGCGACGCGACGTCCTTGTAGCCCGGGATCTGCGCGCGCCACGTCTTCTGCACGTCCTCGAGGACGTAGCCGACGAATTTCGCCGACTTTTCTTCGTCGGGCGAGCCCTGGTAGTGCTGCGTCGAGCCCGCGCGGTTCTGCTGCTGCGGCTCGCTGCCGCCGACGCACTGGCCGCCGAAGCCGACGAACGCGGCGATGATCAGTCCGACCAGAATGCCTTTCCAGCCGAACATGCTCGCGACGCGGAGGATGCTGAACAGCCCCATCCCGCCCATCCCTCCGCCGCCAGAGAACGATTCACCGCGACGATCCTCAACCTCGGGGTTCGAATAGCCTTGGTCCCAGCGCATGGCTTGCAGTGTTGCAAAGATCGGGCGCGCGCGGTTACTCCAGCTTCGTGACGAGCGCATTCGCCACACTGGCGCCCGTCGACGCACCGCCTTCCGGGTCGCCCTGAAAATCCTGCGACGTGTGCTCGCCGCAGAAGTACACGTCGGGCCTTCGCAACCGGCGAGCCGCGTGTCCTCGCCGACGTTCCACTACGAGTAGCTCGCGCCGACGTAAGGAGACTTGTGAGGCAGGCTCTGCGTCGCGCGCCCATTCCATCACGGCCCAGGCGCGAACTGCGTGAGACCGCGCTGCGCATCGAGCGCCGTGCCGTGGTCGGCGACCGTGGTGAACGGGCTCGTCGTGCGCATGCCGTCGGTCGTGGCGCCGCCGCTGTCGAAGACCAGGATGCCGGCGCTAGTCGTCCGACCGTCGTTTCGTCGATAGCCAGTCCAGGACCGCGTTCGCCTTCTTGCGAGTCAGCGCCCGCTCTTCATGCGCGTGGTCTGCCCCGTGGACGAGATCCCACACGACGTCGGCATGACACCCGTCGAAGTACGCGCGCAGATCCTTCGCGAGGCCGTGCAGCGGATTGCGATCCCCGACGAGGAAGTACGCCGGGAGGTCGGTGCACGTCGCGTCGTCGGGCGCCATCCCGCCGCCATGCAGCACGACCGCCGCGAACGTCCCATGCCACGCCGCCGCGTGCATTCCGATGTAGGTCGCCCCGCCGCTCCACCCGACGAGGTACGTACGCGCCGGATCATGCGGCACCGCGTTCGCGTGATCGATCACCCACTGCGGGTCGCCGTTCCAGCGCCACCAGCTGGTGCCCTCCGGCACGTCGAGCGCTAGCAATGCCCACCCGTGCGCATCCACCGCAGTGCGCCAGCGCGCCGCAGCATCGCGCGCATGCTCGCGATCTCCGTGGAGCACGACGACCAACGGCTTCGGCTCGCCGACGAGCGCGAGTAGCACGAGCGCCCACATTTTTCGGCAACGCGCGAGACCGTGTCACAATTTCAATCATGAGGAGTCGAGGTTTGTTGATACTCGTCCTCGCAAGCTGCGGCGGGCAGCCGTCGCACGTCACGCAGCTCGCGTCGTCATCGCAGGCGTCGGCGCAGGAGCAACACGTCGGCCTTGCCACCGAAGGCGGCTGCGTGCAGGTGATCGTGATGGACGGCGGTCGCGAGAAGGGCACTGCGTGCGCGGCCGATGCACGCGCGAAGGGCCTGACCGTCATCGATCTGACGGATACGTGGACGCCGACGTTGTTCGCGCCGACGGGCGACCAGGTGCCCGCGATCCGCGACAAGTACCTCGAGCTCGCGGCGGAGAAGGGTCAGGGCGAGGATGCGCTGTCGGAGCTGTATGGCGTCGTGCCGGCGCTCGCGATTGTTCGCGCCCGGCTCTCCGACGATGCGCGTCACACCTGCCAGTCGCAGATCGATCCCAAGCCGATCCTCGCGCTCGACCGCAACTACACGCAGGACGATCGCGAGATGGTGGCGCAGCACATGGCGTGGCGCGACACGCTCGACAAGCAGCGCGACAAGCTCGCCGGCGACAAGCTCGAACGCCTCGACGCGCTTGATCGCGAGCACGCGGCGCTGGTCACCGTCGAGCAGAAGCTACGCTGTGAAGGCTGGCTCCTCGACAAGGACACCGACGGCTCGTTCACCTGGCGCACCGGCAACGCGCTCGAGATGTTCCAGCGGCGCAACTTCCTGATGCCTACCGAGAAGCTCGACGAGGACACCCGCAACGCGCTGCAGCTCGACAGCCACGAGCTCGACTTCCGGCTCGCACTGCGCATCCTGCGCGAGCGCGTCGTCGATGCCAGCGGCATCCTCGAGGACGGCACCGCCGCGGCCGGGCCGACGCCGATCCTCGGTCGCGATCTCGATCCGCCGGCGATGCGCGCGGCGCGCGGTCACATCACGCCGCTGCCGAATGCCGCCGCCGACCTCGTCGGTCCGGCGACCGAAGCCGCGGCGAAGGCTCTGGGCTGGACGGATCCGGCCGCGACACGTGCGTTCCTCGATCGCCACGGAGGCGGCGTGCGCGTCGCCGTACAGCTGCCTTCGCTGCCGGCGTACTACGCACCGCACATGGAGCTGTCTGCCGAGATCGATCGCGGCGACATCTTCTACGACGAGACGCCGCCGCCGTTCCGCCGCATCGTGCCGCACCGGCCGACGCTCACGCTGTACGTCGACGACCACGGCACGAAGCGCCCGCTGATCCGGTGGCCGACGACGATCGGCGGCTGGGCCGACCAGCGGCTACCTGACGGCACGGTCGTCCAGCGCTGGAAGGAGTCCGACGTCGGGCCGCGCATCTGGCGCGACATCTTCGCGGGCCCGACGTGGCTCCCGCCGAAGTCGACGCCCGACAAAGACCTCGTCAAGAACCTCTACAACGGCCACTGGGCGCTCAAGTCGGAGATCCTTGGCCCCGGCCCGCACGCCGCGTACGGCATGGTGCTGATCGAGCACCTCCAGCATTACCGGGCGAAGGACGGCACCGAACGCTTCGACGACAACGGTATCGGCACGCACGGTTCGGCGAGCGTCACGTCGATCGTCAACGGCACCTCGCACGGCTGCCATCGCCTCTACAACCAGCTCGCAGTCCGGCTCGGCGACTTCCTGCTTCGCCATCGCGATCACGCGGTGCGCGGCGAGCAGATCCTCGCGAAGGAAGAGCGCTTCAAGCGCATCGTGTTCCACAACGACGAGTCGTTCAAAGCGGAGGTCACCTCGCGCGGTTTCCTCTACGAGCTGACGCCGCCGGTGCCGGTCAACGTGCTCAAGGGCAACATCATCAGCAAGCGCAAGGTGCCGCCCGCGCTGTCGGCGCCAGCGTCAAACTAACCCCACCTTGGTTTGGGATCGGGGGTGCGAGATTGCAATCTCGGACACCGGACGAAACGACCGCACCTTGGTTGGGGATCGGGGGTGCGAGATTGCAATCTCGGACACCGGACGCGCGCGCGGCGGCGCAGCTTGCTAGCCGGCCAGGCCCTTGAACAGGCGGATCGCGCCGAACACCATTGGACCCCAGGCTACGATGTACGTGCCGCCCGACGGACTCGAGGATGCGCTGTCGTAGGTCAGGGCGGTGATCGCGATGCCGACGACCAGCATGATCAGGCCGACCGTAATGTTGCGGCTGCGTGCGGCCTGGCGCTCCGACTCGTAGGTCGACTGCGCGAAGCCATCGCCCGACGGGCCGTTGAACGGCGGCGGTGCGGAGACCGGGCGCGCGCGGTTCGCGATCGCGGCGCCGATCGGCGGGTAGCCGGGCGGCGGCGGCGGCGGCGGCGCGGCGGGGCGCTTGAACACGTCGTTGAGATCGGCGGGCTGCTGCTGCTCGTCCATGCCCGGTAGAACCGGCCACCGACCAGAGGTCGCGAGAAATCGCTCAGGAGGCGGCCGCGACCGGCGCGAGGTCGCCTAACCTCGCGATGATCCAGGCGTAGAGCGCCGTTGCGTCGAACGACGAGCGCGCGGTGAAGCGCCAGCCGACCTGCGCGAAGTGGTCGGCTTCGATCTCCGCGAGGACCTCGCCCCACACCTGCGATGCGATCGGCACCAGGCCGTCGTTGGCCCCCGCGACGCGCCGCAGATAGTGATGCACCGGCGAGAGCGCGAGCGGCACGCCCGTCAGGTCGGAGCGGATGCCGCCGATCACGCACGCGTAGCGGACGCCCGCCGCGTTCGGGATCTCCGCGTTGAACCGCGCGAGCGCCGCCGGCGACAGCCAGTCGAGCGCGCGGATGCCGAACAGCCGCATCAGCGCACGCACGGCCGACAGCGCACCGTCCTCGCCGATCGCCGCGAGCGGCGTACCGTGATGCGGCGTGCCGATCGTGACGAGCGTGCGCACCCGCGTTGCGAGCCCCAGCTTCGCTAGCGCGTAGCGCGCATCGAGACCCCCGAGCGAGTGCGCGATCAGATCGACGCGCGGATGGCCGAGCTTGTCGATCAGCTCGACCAGACGTGCCGCGCGCGCGGGCACCGACGCGGCCCGCGGCAGCCTCACCGCGTGCGCCTGACATCCCAGCGACTGCAGGTGGCGCGCGATGCCGCGGAAGTAATGAATGGTGCCAATTCGATCGAACCCGAACAGGCCGTGCACCAGCACGACCGGGAGCGGCGGCCCGCGCGCCGGCTCGCCCGGCACCGGCACGACGCCCGCCAGCGGCACCTCACTGGCCGGGACCCGTGCGGCACGACGTCGCAGGTAGACGCTCGCGACCGCGATGATCAGCAGCAGCGCGATCAGCGCGAGGGCGTACGTCACCTCACCAGTCTAGCGGTTCAGCGCAGCTCGGGGCCTTCCCACTGCCTCGTCAACTTGTAGCAGGCGATGAACAGGACCGTCGCGATGAACAGGAACGTGGCGATGCCGAACAGCGATGCGCTCCCGACGCTGACCTTGCAAAAGAGCGCAGTTGCGGCGAGCCCGAACATGAAGACGAACACGAAGACGGCCGTCATGTCGCCCGCTCGCTGCTTCGGACGTGCCCGCGCAACCGCGCGATCGGTCATCGCCGACCGCGAATCACCTGCGCTTCGCAAACCGTGCACGACGTGGCTGCGTGGTGCGGCGAAGCGTCGCAGGTGATCGCGATGCGATCCTTTGTCGCGCGTGAATCCGCCGCTGCAACGTTGCGCACGGATTGGGAATCATGGTCAAAGCGAGTCGCACCTGAGCAAGCAGGAGCTATGTCGAGATTCATCTTTCCGGAATGGACCGAGACCCTCAAGAAGTGGGTCAACCTGCTGGTCCTCGGCGCCCCGATTTACCTGATCGCACTCATCGCTTACGCGGTCACGCCCGAAGCGATTCGCGAGGGGTATCAGCCCGAGCAACCTGTGCCGTACAGCCATGCCCTCCATGCGGGCGAGCTCGGCATCGACTGTCGCTACTGTCATACGACAGTGGAGCGCGCGGCGAAGGCCGCCGTGCCTCCGGCCGCGACGTGCATGAACTGTCACTCGCAGGTGAAGAAGGACAGCGACCTGCTGCTCCCCATTCGCCAGGCGTACGCGGAGAACCAGCCGGTGCGCTGGGTCCGCGTTCACGACCTGCCGGACTACGTCTACTTCAACCACATGGCGCACGTGAATGCGGCCATCGGTTGCGAGACGTGCCACGGCCGCATCGATCAAGAGGTGCGCGTGTTCCAGTCGAAGCCGCTGACCATGGGTTGGTGCATCGACTGCCACAAGAACCCCGAGCCGTATCTGCGTGACCCCGCCAACGTCACGAAGATGGGTTACGACGACCCCGCGTCGACGCCTCATCGCCAGCCTGACGAAGGCGCAAAGGTGATGAAGAAGAACGACGTCCACCCGCCCACCAACTGCTCGACCTGTCACCGCTGAGGAGCCGAGCATGTCTGCCAAAGAACACGATCACGACCACGATCACGACCACCATCACCACGACGAGCAGCCGCAGGCTCCGCTGCCCGCCACGCCCGAGCACGGCTACTGGAAGTCGATGCGCGAGCTGTCGGGCACCGCAACGTGGCAGCAGAACCCGAGCGCGAAGGAATTCCCGCCCGGCGCGGATCAGCCCCCGGGCATGGATCCGATGTCGCGTCGTAACTTCTTCCACCTGATGGGTGCGAGCGCCGGTCTCGCTGGCCTCGCCGCCGGCGCCGGTTGCCGTCGCTACGAGAAGGAAGAGATCGTCCCGCTCGCGCGCCGTCCCGAGGATCAGACGCCCGGCACGGTGCTCTCCTACGCGACGACGTTCGACATGGCCGGCGTCGCCTACCCGATGGTCGCCACGTCGTACGAGGGCCGTCCGATCCACCTCGACGGCAACGCGGAGCACCCGTGGAATTCCGGCGGCATCGTCGCCGGCACGAAGAAGCACGCGGGCCTCTCGCACTTCGCGCAGGCGTCGATCCTCCATCTCTACGATCCGGATCGCTCGCAGACGCCCACCAACAAGAACAACGGCGCCTCGCTCGACGCGTTCAAGGCCGCGCTCGCCGACGTCCGCAAGCTCGTCGACGCCGGCCAGGTCCGCATCCTCAGCGAAGCCACCAGCTCCGCGACCGTCGCCTCGCTCCGCGCCCGCCTCGCCGGCAAGGTGCAGTGGCACGAGTACGAGCCGATCTCGTGGGACAACGAGCGCGTCGGCACGAAGATGATCTTCGGCCGCGCGGTCCGCCCGATCGCCCGCCTCGACAAGTGCGAGACGATCGTCACGATCGACTGCGACCTGTTCGTCGAGCATCCCGCCGCGGCTCGCTACAACCGCGACTGGGCGCGCAGCCGCCGCAAGGGTGGCTCGCTCGGCCCGAACAAGATGAACCGCACGTGGGCGGTCGAGTCGGTGTTCTCGAACACCGGCGCGGTCGCCGACCATCGCCTGCCGCTGCGCAGCGAGTACGGCCTGCCGTTCGTGATGGCGATCGATGCCATCCTCTCCGGCGCCGGCGCTCCGAACAGCGAGTTCCTCAAGGAGCAGAAGGCCCAGCAGTTCCTCAGCGTCCTCGTCGACGAGCTCAAGCAGAACGCCGGCAAGGCCGTCCTGATCGCCGGCCGTCGCCAGCCGCCCGAGGTCCACGCGATCGTCGCGCGGATCAACCAGGCGATCGGCGCACCCGGCGCGACGCTCGACTACCACGAGATCCCCGACGCCGACCGTCCGACCCACCTGCAGTCGATCACGCAGCTCGTGAAGGACATGCAGAGCAAGGCGGTCAAGGCGCTGATCATCCTCGGCGGCAACCCCGTCTACGACGCGCCTGCCGATCTCGACTTCGCGGCGGCCCTCGGCAACGTCGACACGTCGATCCACCTCTCGCAGTACAACGACGAGACGTCGCGCAAGTGCACGTGGCACGTGCCGCAGGCGCACTTCCTCGAGGTGTGGGGCGATGCCCGCACGTGGGACGGCACACAGTCGATCGCGCAGCCGCTGATCGAGCCGCTGTGGGGCGGCATCTCGAACGCCGAGATGCTCTCGCTGCTGCTCGGCGAGGAGAAGACGTCGCTCGAGCTCGTCCAGACCGCGCTCGGCAACCCGGGCAACTGGCGCAACCTCGTCCACGACGGCTTCGTCCCGAACACGGCGTTCCCCGTCGCGCAGGTCACGGCGGGCGCCGCTCCGCAAGTGAACCTCACGCCGAGCCAGAACGCCGGCTCGATGCGCAAGGCGAACGAGCTCGAGGTCGCGTACCACTTCTCGTCGAACACGTACGACGGCCGCTTCGGCAACAACGCGTGGCTCTGGGAGACCCCGGACTTCCTGACGAAGGTCACCTGGGACAATTACGCGATGATCTCGCCGAAGACGGCGGCGCAGCTCGGCATCCCGCACGAGGCGCTGATCAACGTCAAGGTCGGCGACAAGACGATCAAGCTGCCCGCCTACGTCATGCCGGGCCAGGCGCCGTACTCGATCGGCCTCGTCCTCGGCGGCGGCCGCACGAATGCCGGCCACGTCGCGACGCACCCCCACAACGTCGACCAGAAAGACTGGGGCGATCGCGTCGTCGGCTGGGACACGTACAAGGTCCGCCTCTCGACGAGCTTCGACTTCGCCACCAACGCATCGGTCTCGCTCGCGGGCGGCTCGTTCGAGCTCGCGAACACGCAGGACCACTGGGACTACCGCCCGGGTCTCAAGCCCGATATCGGCAAGGAAGAGATCCAGACGCGCACGCCGGGCCTGATCCGCGAGGTCAGCTCGGCGGAGCTCGACGCGAACAAGGACTGGCACGCCGAGGAGGAGTCGAACTTCTGGGATGACCAGGAGGTCGCCTCCGCGAAGGGCAAGACACCGCGTCACCTGTCGCTGTTCGAGGAGCACGACTACAAGGGTCACCGCTGGGCGATGGCGACCGACCTCGGCACGTGCACGGGCTGCAACGCCTGCATGGTCGCGTGTCAGTCGGAGAACAACGTCCCGGTCGTTGGTCGCAAGGAAGTGATCAACAACCGCGAGATGAGCTGGATCCGCATCGACCGCTACTTCCAGGGCAACCCGGATGATCCGCATGTCGTGCACCAGCCCGTCGCGTGTCAGCAGTGCGAGACCGCTCCGTGCGAGCAGGTCTGCCCGGTCGGCGCGACGCAGCACAGCGACGAAGGCCTCAACGACATGGCCTACAACCGCTGCATCGGCACGCGCTACTGCGCGAACAACTGCCCGTACAAGGTCCGCCGCTTCAACTTCCTCGACTGGAACAGCGAGTTCCGCGACGCCCGCAACAAGGTCCGCCAGCTGCTGTTCAACCCGGACGTCACCGTGCGCATGCGCGGCGTGATGGAGAAGTGCACGTTCTGCGTGCAGCGCATCCAGAACGCCAAGATCCAGCACAAGGCGGAGGTCCGTAACGGCACCGTCGGTGGAACGGTCGGCGAGGCGATGCCCGATGGCACCGTCGAGACGGCGTGCCAGATGGCGTGCCCGACCGAGGCGATCGTGTTCGGCGACCTCGCCGATCCGAACAGCCGCGTCAGCCAGCTGCACGAGGACCGGCGCCAGTACGCGCTGCTCCCCGAGAACTACACGAAGCCGCGCAACCGCTACCTCGCGCGCGTCCGTAACCCGAACCCCAAGATGCCCGGCGCGCCCGTTGCGACCGGTGAGGGTGGTGCGAAATGAGCATCGAAGCAGAAGTCCCGCACGAGCCCGGTAAGGCTCGCGAGTTCTTCCGGTCGGTCACGAAGGACGTCTCGTGGATCGCCGAGGCGCCCAAGCCGCACAAGCTGTGGCTGCTCGCGCTGACGGTCGCGATCGCGATGTTCGGGTGGGGCCTGTTCTGTATCTACAAGCTGGTCATGACCGGCATCGGCGTGTGGGGTAACTCGAACACCGTCTGCTGGGCGTGGGACATCACGAACTTCGTCTGGTGGATCGGTATCGGTCACGCCGGAACACTCATCTCCGCCGTCCTCTACCTGACTCGCCAGCACTGGCGCGTCAGCATCAACCGCTCCGCCGAGGCGATGACGATCTTCGCCGTCATGGCGGCCGGTCTGTTCCCGCTGCTCCACACCGGCCGTCCCTGGTTCGCGTGGTGGATGATTCCGATCCCGAACGACATGGGCTCGATGTGGCCGCAGTTCCGCTCGCCACTGATGTGGGACGTGTTCGCGGTGTCGACGTATATGACGACGTCGATCCTGTTCTGGTACATGGGCATGGTTCCCGACCTCGCGACGTTCCGCGATCGCTGCGCGAACCAGGGCAAGAACATCCGCGCCGCGATCTACGGCGTCGTCTCGCTCGGCTGGCGCGGCTCGGCTCGCCAGTGGCACCGCTACGAGCGCGCGTACCTGATCCTCGCGGGTCTCGCGACGCCGCTGGTCTTCTCGGTCCACTCGGTCGTCTCCTTCGACTTCGCCACGTCGCAGCTCCCCGGCTGGCACACGACGATCTTCCCGCCGTACTTCGTCGCGGGCGCCATCTTCTCCGGCTTCGCGATGGTGCTCACGCTGCTGCTGCCGCTGCGCTACCTGTTCAACCTGCAGCACATCATCAAGCAGGAGCACATCCATGCGATGTGCCGGATCATGCTCGGCACCGGCATGATGGTCGGTCTCGCGTACGGCTCCGAGTTCTTCATCGCGTGGTACTCGGGCAACCCGTTCGAGCAGTTCACGTTCGTGAGCCGCGCGTTCGGACCGTTCTGGTGGGCCTACTTCCTGATGGTCGGCAACAACGTGCTGATCCCGCAGTTCTTCTGGTTCAAGTGGGTCCGCGACAACAACATCCTGATCTGGGCGCTCTGCATCTGCATCAACATCGGCATGTGGTTCGAGCGCTTCGTGATCATCGCGACGTCGCTCGCCCGCTCGTTCCTGCCGAGCGCGTGGAGCTACTACCACCCGACTCGCTATGACGTCGGCGTCTTTGTCGGAACGATCGGCATGTTCCTCATGCTGTTCCTCCTGTTCTTCCGCTTCCTGCCGGTGGTCGCGATCAGCGAGGTCAAGGGCGCGGCGCCCGAGGCTCACGCGGGCGGCCCGTCGAAGGGAGGGCACCACTAATGTCGACCGAAACGCACATCGAAGAGCCTGCTCTGCCCGCCCAGGGCGAGCTGTACGGCTACCTGGCCGAGTACGACACGCCCGGCGAGCTCGTCGAAGCGGCCCGCAAGGTCCGCGACGCCGGCTACACCGACTTCGACTGCTACTCGCCGTTCCCGGTCCACGGGATCGATCCGGCGATGGGCATCAAGCGCACGATCCTGCCGCTCGTGATCTTCGGCGGCGGCTTCTCGGGCGCGCTCGGTGGCCTCTTGCTGCAGTGGTACTGCAACGCGCACGCGTGGACGTGGAACATCTCGGGCAAGCCGACATGGTCGATTCCCGCGAACATCCCGATCGCGTACGAGTGCGCGATTCTGCTCTCGGTCTTCACGACGTTCTTCGGCATGTGGGCGTTCAACAAGCTCCCGCAGGTCTGGCACCCGCTGTTCCGGCTCGACCGGTTCACGCGCGTCACCGATGACGGCTTCTTCCTCGGGATCGAGGCGCGCGACCGCCGCTTCGACGCCGACAAGACGAAGACCCTGCTGCAGGAAGCCGGCGCGATCGCGCTCGAGCCCTGCTACTACGACCCGGATCCGAAGACGCGGATGATGCCGAAGTGGATCACCGCGTTCATCGTCGCGTCGACGGCGTTCGCGCTGATCCCGTTCGCGATCGCCGCGAAGGCGCGCAACTCGCACTCCGCCGAGCCGCACTGGCACATCTTCCCGGACATGGACTTCCAGCCCAAGGCGAAGTCCGACACCGCGAACGACCTGTTCCCCGACGGCCGCACCAACCGCGGCGAGATCGCGGGCACGGTCGCGCGCGGCTGGCTCGAGAACGATGACGTCCTCTATCACGGCCTCGAGAACGGCCAGTGGACGACCGGCTTCCCGAAGACGCATCGCGACGGCACGCCGTTCGTTGTCGACGCGAAGCTGCTCGCCCGCGGGCAGAGCCGGTTCAACATCTACTGCACGCCGTGCCACGGCTACGACGGTCGCGGCCAGGGCATGATCCCGGAGCGCGTCAAGGCGCTCGGCGGTGTGTGGCAGGCGCGCAACCTCGTCGAGGCCCCGCAGGCCGACGGCAAGGGCGGCGTCGTGATCCAGATGCCGAACGGCCAGCTCTTCAACACGATCTCGAACGGCTACAACACGATGCAGGGCTACGCGGCCCAGATTCCCGCCGACGACCGGTGGGCGATCGTCTCGTATGTCCGCGCTCTCGAGCGCGCGCAGAACGCGTCGACCGACGATGTCCCCGCTGACCAGAAGGGAGCGGTGCAATGAGCGCCCTGACGAAGTCCCTCCACCCCGACGAGAAGATCAAGGCCGGCAAGCTCGGCCAGAAGATGACGATGGCCGGCGTCGGCATTGCCGTCGTCTTCCTCGGTCTGTCGATCCTGCTCGGCGCGACGCACGGCGATAACTGGAAGCGCTTCCTCTACGCGTACGTCACCGGCTGGTCGTACATCGCGTCGATCGCGATCGGCATGCTGTGGCTCGTGATGCTGCACCACCTGACGCGCAGCCGCTGGTCGACGGTCGTTCGCCGCATCGCCGAGGCGATGACGGGAGCGTTCCCGCTGATCTGGCTCGCCGGCCTCGGGTTCATCCTGCCGGTCGCGCTCGGCTACAAGGACCTCTACTACTGGGCGCACCCCGACGCGCACAACGCCGCGCTCAACCCGACGATCGTGCACAAGGCCGGCTGGCTCTCGCCCGGCTTCTTCGCGCTCCGCTACGTCATCTACGGAATGGTCTACTCGGGCCTGTCCTGGTACTTCGCGTCGACGTCGCGCAAGCAGGACGTCACCGGCGATCCGGCGCTGTCGACGCAGATGCGCGTCGTGTCGGGCCCCGGCATGATCCTCTACGGCTTCACGACGTGCTTCCTCGCGTGGGACGTCCTGATGTCGCTCGCGCCGAAGTGGTACTCGACGATCTACGGCGTCATCTACTGGGGCTCGGGCAACATCGCCGCGTTCGCCGCGCTCGGCCTCATCGTGCTGTGGATCCAGCGCAACGGCCGGCTGACGCACTCGATCAACGAGGAGCACTACCACGACATCGGAAAGTGGATGTTCTCCTTCACGTTCTTCTGGGCGTACGTCCAGTTCAGCCAGTTCATGCTGCAGTGGTACGGCAACATGCCGGAGGAGACGAACTGGTACAAGTACCGCATGTTCGGCGAGTGGCAGTGGATCTCCATTGCGATGCTCGCGTGCTACTGGGCGTTCCCGTTCGTGTTCTTGATGTCGCGGTGGACCAAGCGCATCGTGCCCTCGCTCGTGTTCTTCGCCGTGTGGCAGCTCGTCTTCCACTGGCTCGACATGTACTGGAACGCGATGCCTTCGTATGACTGGCTCGTCGCCTCGCACGGCGGCGCGTCGATCGTGCAGGGCCCGCTCGCGGGCAACATCGCGCTCCACCACGTCGGCTTCACGGCCCTCGACATCACGGTGTGGCTCGGCCTCATCGGCGTGTTCCTCGCCGGCACGGGCCGCGGCCTGCGCGACAACCTGATCCCGGTCAAGGATCCCACCCTGGGCCTCTCGCTCGCCCACGAGGTCATGTAGCCATGAGCGGACCGAAGCGTAACCCCGACAAGCTGAACACGATCGGCATCGTCGTCGTCGGTATCTGCGGCGCCGTGCTCGTGTACGTCACGATCGTCGCGCTGCAGGCGTTCTACATGAACGACACCTCGCAGGTGCAGACGATGGCGGACTACGGCGGTCAGGACAAGACCGCGCTCGGCCACAAGGCCGACGAGCTGCGCAACATCTCCGAGGTCGGCAAAGGCACGGCGCCTGGTACCGTGCACCTCAAGATCGAGGACGCGATGAACCTGGTCATTCGCGATGCCGCGAAGGATCCGGCGCACCTCGTGCCGCTCGCCCCGTCGACGAAGCCGACGATCGAGCCGACGTTCGGTCGCCCCCGGCCGCTCGGCGGCACGCCCGCTCCGGCCGCCCCCGAGGGCACGGGCAGCGCGGCGGGCTCCGCAGCTTCCGCCGCTCCGGCTCAGCCGACGGGCGCGGGCGCGGGCGACGCGCAGCCGGTCCCCGGCGCGGGCAACATGCCGGGCAGCAAGACGACCGTGCCCGCCGTGGGTGGAGGGAATGGCCACTGATCGCACCCGCGGTCTCTGGCTGACCCTCGCGATCGGCCTGCTCGTCGCCACCGTGGCGACGCCGGCCCTCGCGCACCCTGGTGGTGCCGACGCGGACGACGACATCCCCGTCGCGCCGCCGACGTACAAAGGCAACGAGGTCCAGGTGCAGGAGCACCTCGGCAACAAGGTGCCGCTCGATGCGTCATTCACGACGAGCGACGGCAAGCGCGTCACGCTCGGCGAGGTCCTCCAGGGAGACATCCCGACGATCCTGACGTTCAACTACTCCGACTGCCCGATGCTGTGCAGCCTGCAGCTCAACGGGCTGTCGAAGGTCATGCCGGAGCTGACGCAGAAGGTCGACAAGCTCCAGGGCTTCTACCTCGGCGGTCACTTCAAGATCGTGACGATCGACCTCGAGCCGAAAGAGCCGCTCGACAAGCTCGCCAGGATGAAGGCGAAGTACATCGATCGTCTCCCCGCGTGGCAGCACGACCAGGCCGCCGCCGGCTGGACGTTTCTCAAGGGAGACGAGGCGACGATTCGCCGCGTCGCCGACGCCGTCGGTTTTGGCTACACGTATCTACCGGACCGAGCGGAATGGGCGCATCCCGCAGCATTGATCTTCCTCGCGACGAGCGGTGCCGTCACGCGCTACGTGTACGGGATCGACTTCGACGTCGCGATGATGCGCGAATCGCTGATGCTCGCCGGCAAGGCGGAGTCGGCGACCGCCGTCGGCTTCATGAACCGCTGTTATCACTATGATCCCGAGGCGAACAGTCATGCTCGCGCGGGAGTCCTCGCACTGCGCATCGGCGCTGCGGGGTTCGTCGTCCTTCTGGCGGCGACCCTGGGTCTGATGCACTTCCTCAGGAAGCAACGATGAAGCGATATGTACTTGCTCTGTTCGTCGCGCTCTGCACCTGGAGCGTGGCGCACGCTCAACCGGCGGGCTCGGGAGCACCGGTGCCGCCGCCGCCCGTCCAGGGCGCCGACCAGAGCATGAACGCCGGTGGCTCGGCGTCGCCGACCGCGGCGCCGGCTGCGGGTTCGGCCGCGACGCCCGGTGCCGGCTCGCCGTCGACGACGAAGCCCGGCCTCGCCTGGTACGACGAGCTCGCCGCGAAGCCGAAGGACGTCTCGACGAACTTCTGGCTGCCGAAGTCGGTCAACAAGGTCGCCGACGAGTCCGACCACATGTTCATCGCGTGCGTCGCGCTATCGGCGTTCTTCTTCCTCGCGATCGCGATCGCGGTCGTCTACTTCGTGTGGAAGTACCGCGGCATGTCGATGGTCCGGAAGATCATCCCGTCGCCCGCGCACAACGACGCGCTCGAGATCACGTGGACCGTCATCCCGACGATCATCTGCGTGTTCCTGTTCTACTTCGGCTGGCGCGCGTACATCGAGGTCGTGACGCCGCCGCAGAAGGCCGTCGAGATCAACGTGCTCGCGTGGCGGTGGGCGTGGGAGTTCAAGCACGAGAACGGCGTCACCGATAACAACCTGCACGTGCCGATCGGCGAGCCGGTTCGCCTCGTGATGACGAGCAAGGACGTGCTCCACAGCTTCTACATCCCGGTGATGCGCGTGAAGCAGGACCTCGTGCCGCGTCGCTATACCTACGCGTGGTTCGAGGCGACCAAGCCGGGCACGTACCAGATGTACTGCGCGGAGTATTGCGGCACGAACCACTCGCAGATGAAGCCGGCCGTCGTCGTGCACCAGGCGGGCATGACGACGACGTGGGACGACCAGAACGGTCACCACTCGGTCGTCGACCGTGGCTACGAGAACTACCTCAACGACAAGGCGGCAGAGTCGACGAACATGCCGCCAGTCGACCTCGGCAAGATGCTCTACGAGAAGAAGGGCTGCAACGCGTGCCACACGATCGACGGCACGCCGCGCGTCGGTCCGACGTGGGCCCAGAAGGACTGGGGCAAGCAGATCCAGATGAGTGACGGCAAGACGGTGACGATGGACGAGAACTACGTCCGCGAGTCGATCCTCTCGCCGCTCGCCAAGGCGCGTCCCGGCTATCCGCCGTCGATGCCGTCGTTCGAGGGTCAGCTCAAGGAGAAAGAGCTGGCCGGTCTGATCGCGTACATCAAGTCGCTGAAGCAGTGAGGACGACCATGGCGACCCCCGCAAAGAATCCCCACGGCCCGCAGAACGAGCCGGACTACCTCAACGTCACGAAGGGCCTGAAGAGCTGGCTCGTCACGCTCGATCACAAGCGGATCGGCGTGATGTACCTCGTCGGCATCATGATCGCGCTCGTCGTCGGCGGCGCGTTCGCGCTGCTGCTGCGCACCGAGCTGTGGTCTCCCGGCAAGACGATCGTCGCGCAGGACACCTACAACCAGTTCTTCACGCTGCATGGCGCGGTGATGGTGTTCCTCGTCATCATCCCCGGCATCCCGGCCGCGCTCGGCAACATCATGATGCCGATCCAGCTCGGCGCCCCCGACGTCGCGTTCCCGCGCCTCAACCTGACGTCGTTCTACATGTGGGTCGCGGGCGCGCTGCTGCTCGTCGGCACGATCCCGTTCGGCGGCCTCGACACCGGCTGGACGCTCTACACGCCGTACTCGCTCGAGTCGAAGACGGCCGTGCTCGTCGCGACCTCGGGCGTGTTCCGGCTCGGTTTCTCGTCGATCTTCACCGGCCTCAACTTCCTCGTCACGATCCACAAGTTCCGCCCGCAGGGCATGGGCTGGTTCCAGCTGCCGCTGAACGTGTGGGCGATGTACGCGACCGCGATCATGCAGGTCCTCGCGACGCCGGTCCTCGGCATCACGGTGCTGCTGTTGACCGTCGAGCGCTTTGCGCACATCGGCATCTTCGATCCGACGCTGGGTGGCGACCCGGTGCTGTTCCAGCACTTCTTCTGGTTCTACAGCCACCCGGCTGTCTACATCATGATCATCCCGGGCATGGGCGTCGCGTCGGAGCTGATCACGACGTTCTCGCACAAGCCGCTGTTCGGGTACCGCTTCGTCGCGTACTCCAGCGTCTCGCTCGCGCTGCTGTCGTTCCTCGTGTGGGGCCACCACATGTTCGTGTCGGGCCAGTCGCGCCTCGCGAACATGGTGTTCTCGGCGCTGACGTTCACCGTCGGCATCCCCAGCGCGATCAAGGTCTTCAACTGGGTCGCGACGCTCTACAAGGGCGACATCCGGCTCAAGACGCCGATGCTCTACGGGCTGTCGTTCATCCTCTTGTTCACGATCGGCGGCCTGACCGGCCTGTTCCTGGCGATCCTGTCGGTCGACGTCCACCTCCACGACACGTACTTCGTCGTCGCCCACTTCCACTACGTGATGATGGGCTCGACGCTGGTCGCGTTCCTCGGCGGCCTCCACTACTGGTGGCCGAAGTTCATGGGGCGCATGTTCAACGAGTCGGTCGCGCGGGCGTGTGCGCTCGGCGTGTTCTTCGGGTTCAACCTGACGTTCTTGCCGCAGTTCGTGATGGGCGCGCGCGGTATGCCGCGTCGCTACTGGGACTACGATCCGCAGTTCCACATCTTCCATCAGCTCTCGACGATCGGTGCGTTCGTGCTCGGCATCTCGATCTTCGTCTCGCTGGTGAGCCTCGTCGCGTCGATCAAGACCGGCAAGATCGCGCCGCGCAACCCGTGGGGCGGCAGCTCGCTCGAGTGGCAGGCGCCGACGCCTCCGCCGCTCTACAACTTCGAGAAGCCGCCGGTCCTCCACGAGCTCTACAACTACGACGACCTGTACGAGGTCGAGCCGGATGTGTGGGAGCGCCGCGCGCCGATCGAGACCGAGCACCACCGCGCGAACGAGCTTGCGCGGGCGCAGGGCGCCGTCGCCGATCACACCGGTGGCGCGACCGCGAAGGAGCACGCCGACGCGCAGATCCACGCCCGCGCCGAGGAAGTTCGCGCCGCGCGCGACATGATGGAGACCAGCCGCGGTGAGCCGCCGGTGTCGACCGCGGTCGATGCGGCGGATGCCGCGAAGGTCGCCGGCGCCGGTGAGAACGCTCCGGCCGAAGCTGCCGTCAAGAAGGCCGAAGACGAGGAGAAGAAGTCGTGAGCACTGCACACGAGGCACACGACGACGAGCATGGTCACGCCGACCAGGGCTCTCCGTTCATCCAGCATCACTACGACGACGCGCAGCACCAGTTCGACAGCGGTAAGCTGGGCATCTGGCTGTTCCTCGCCCAGGAGGTGCTGTTCTTCTCGGCGCTGTTCGTCGCGTACATCCTCTACCGGGTCCACCACCCGGAGATCTATTCGTACGCGCACAAGTGGCTGCAGGTGAAGTACGGCGCGATCAACACCGCCGTCCTCATCTTCTCGTCGCTGACGGCCGCGTGGGCCGTGCGCGCCGCACAGCGCAACGAGCGCAAGCTGCTGATTGCCTGCCTCGCGGTGACGATCGGCTGTGCGTGCACGTTCCTCGTGATCAAGTACATCGAGTACTCGCACAAGGTTCACGAGCACATCCTGTTCGGCCGCTACTTCGACCCGTGCGTGTCGCCGGGTGGCAGCGAGCTGTTGACCAAGCACAACGACTGCAAGGGCACGAAGGGCACCGTCGAGTGGTCGCTCGATCAGGCCGGCGAGATCGACCTGCTCAACGGCAAGGCGACGACCGGCTGCTTCGAGCAGTCGAAGTTCGACGTCGATCCGCAGGAGGAGGGCCTCCAGGCCGAGTGCCACGTGTTCGAGGTGAAGCGCACGCGCAACGCCAAGGGCGAGTGGAACGAGACCGGCCGCCGCGAGATCACGAACCGCTGTCCCGAAGAGACAATCGGCGAGGGCACCGGCGAGATGGGCGCCCAGCCGAAGTCGGGCGAGGCCGAGAAGAAGAAGGGCGCGGCGTTCCCGTGCTGGAAGGCTGCGATCCAGCCTGCCGTGTGCGTGCCGGTGATGGTCCCGGGCAAGGCCTCGAGCCCGCAGTTCGGCGTGCTCGTCGAGTACGGCGACGAGGAGGAGCGCGGTGAGGACATCGCAATCGACGCGAAGTGCGACCCGAGCAAGCCGCTCGCGGAGCCCGCGGACATCTTCGCCGACAAGGCGGAGACCGAGCGCGTCGGCGCCAAGGCGATCAAGCCGATCCATCACCTGACGACGCACGAAGAGCACGAGCTCGAGTCGCTGGGCCCGCCGCCCGCGCACACGAACATGTTCTTCACGATCTACTTCGCGATGACCGGCCTGCACGGCGTCCACGTGCTGTTCGGTGTGTTCGTGTTCATCTGGCTGCTGATCCGCGCGGTCAAGGGCCAGTTCAACGACAGGTACTTCGGACCGATCGACTTCGCTGCGCTGTACTGGCACATCGTCGACCTGATCTGGATCTTCCTGTTCCCGCTCCTCTACCTCATCCACTGAGGATCCCATGGCAACCGAACATCACGACGATCACGATCCGAACGAGATCTCGCACGTCGCGGCGGCCAAGGTGCTGCTCGCGACCGGCGGTGCGCTCCTCGTCCTCACGCTGGTGACGGTCCTCGCGACCAAGATCGACTTCGGCGCCAACATCAACCTCGCGATCGCGATGGTGATCGCGGTGACGAAGGCGACGCTCGTCATCCTGTTCTTCATGCACCTGCGCTACGACAAGCTGTTCCACACGGTCGTGTTCGTCAGCGCCGTGCTCGCGGCCTCGCTGTTCGTCGGCTTCACGCTGATGGACACGTCGCAGTATCAGGACACGAACATCTGGCAGCCGACGAGCCCGCCGCGCGCGCCGTTCGGCCCGCGCCCGACGTCAGGCTAAAAACACTTCTTCACGTCGAAGTTGCCGGAGACCATGATCGGCCCGACGTCCTGATCGGTCGTCGAGAACGTGAGGCTGCCCATGACGCGCGTGTCGATCGAGTCGATCACGACCGTGCCCGACGACTCGTTGATGCCGGTGTGCGTGCCGGTCGTGCGCTGCGCACTGATGAACGTGTTGTCGTGCGTGGCCGGCGTCGTCGCGTCGACGCTGAAGTAGACGAACGTGCCGCTCGGGCCGCCGATCAGGACGAGCTTGCCGAAGTTCGTGCTGCAGTCGACGTTGTCGTCGCCGAGCTGGACGAGCATCTGACCCGGCGTCTGGGTGTCCTGCACGGCCGCGCCGACGACCATCTTCGGGTGATCGGTGCCGTACGTGTACATGATGTCGCCCTTCATCGGCTCGCCGCTCGTGCCACACGCCGCGACGAACACCAGCAGCCCCCACGCATGCTTCATGGGGCGATCTTACCCCAGGACGCGCGCGAGGCGGCGAGCCGCTTCCGCGAGCTGGTCGGGCGTCGCGTTGGAGTAGCTCGCGCGGATGGCAATCGTTGGCACCGGCTCCGGCCGGAACGCGCTGCCCGGGTCGACCATGACGCCGGCGTCGAGGCAGCGGCGGAGCAGGGCGAGGTCGTCGCCTTCGCGACCGGTCTCGATCCAGATCGAGAAGCCGCCCTCGGGTTCGCGGAAGCGCAGCTGCGGGGCCGCGCGATGGAGCGCCTCGCCGAGCGCCGCCGCCTTCTCGCGATACGCGGCGCGCGCGCGTGCGATCAGCGCGTCGACGTCGAGCTGGGTGACGAGCCGGGCGAGCGCGGCCTGCGTCAGGCTGCTCGTCTGGAGGTCGGCGGCGGCCTTCTGATCGAGCGCGGCGGCGTGATGCTTTGCCGGTGGGATCAGCCACCCGATGCGCAGGCCCGGCGCGATCGTCTTGCTGATCGTGCCGATGTGCCAGACGCGATCGGGGGCGTCGGCGATCAGCGGGCGGGGCGTGTGGCCGTCGAAGCGCAGCTCGGCGTACGCCTCGTCGACGATCAGCGGGCCGGTGCTCGCGAGGAGGGCGGCTCGATCGACGAGCTCGACGCCCTGCGGGTTCGCGACGCCGTGGATCACGTAGCGGGCACCGCCGTGGTCGCGCGCGACCTTGGCGCCGGCGCGCGTGAACGCATCGATCGCGGCCGCGTAGGTCGCATCGCCGACCGCGATCGTCCCGCGGAGCACGCGCGCGCTGATCGTCAGCGCCTGCTGCGCGCCGGCCGTGACGATGATCCGCTCGGGATCGACGTGCGCGCCGCGGGCCGCGAGCCGGCTCGCGATCCAGCCGCGCAGCTGCTCGGTGCCCTCGGGCCAGCCGTACTGCAGCGCGTCGTCGCGGCTCGCGGTGACGTCGGCGAGCGCCTTGGCGAGCGCGTCGCGCGGTAACAGCTCGTCGGCCGGCAGCCCGCCCGCGAGCCCGATGACGTCGTCGCGGCCGGCGGCTTCCTTCTGCAGCTCGACGACGCGCGGATCCATCGCGCCGAAACGGTTCAACTCCGGTGCCAAGAGCGCAGGCGCCGCAGCGTGCGCCGGTGGTACAACGACGGCGTGAAAGCGCTCGCATTCGTCGTGCTGGCGGCCTGTGGTGGCGCGCAGCTACAGACCATCCAGATCGTCAACAAGTCCGCACGGCCGATCGATCAGCTGTACGTGTATCCGGTCGGGGCGGCGAACCACGGCACGTCGCGCGGCAGCGTCGCGCCCAACGGCCAGACCGAGGTCAAGGTCGCGGCGGGCAACGTCGAGGTGCTCGCGGTCAGCTCCAAGCTCCAGGTCGACGAGCACACGCGCGATCAGCCGAGCGCGAGCGGCGATCTCGAGCTCCGCGCGCCCGCGCAGGTGATCTTCTACGACGAGGGCTCCAAGCCGCCGGGGCTCGATCGGCCGGGCGTGTTCGGGTTCGCGTTCGTGATCCCCAAGGGCAAGGCGCCGCCGCCGTCCAGCGACGACCAGGCGCCCGCGCCTACGCCATAGCGTCGACGAGCGTCGGTTTCAGGACGCGCTCGGCCTCGCGCGGATCGATCGCGACGAGAAAGCCGCGCGCGCCGCCGTTGATGTAGATCCGCGGTAGCTCCAGGATCGTTCGCTGCATGTAGACCGGCATCGCACGGCGCAGCCCGAACGGCGACGTGCCACCGACCTGATATCCGGAGTGGCGATCGGCGACCTCCGGTGCGCACGGCTGCGTCGACTTCGCTCCGATCGCGCGCGCGAGGTTCTTGGCCGAGACCTCGCGGTCGCCGTGCATCAGGACGCACAGCGGCTGCTTCGCATCGTCCTCGAAGATCAGCGTCTTGATGACGGCATGCTCGTCGACGCCGAGCGCCTCGCTCGACGCGCGCGTCCCCCCGTGAGGCTGCCACGCGTAGACGTGCGGCTCGAACGCGACCTTCTGCGCGCGCAGCACGCGAATCGCCATCGTCACGGGATGCTTCGTCACGCGCGCATGGTACACGCTGCGCATGCGGCGCCCCGCGCGGATCGGCTCTCGGCGCTGGATCGCGACGCTGTCGGCGATGACGGCGGTGACCGCGCTGTCGATCGACATGAGCCTACCCGCGCAGCCCGCGCTCGCGCGCGCGTTCGATGTCCCCGAGTCGACCGCGCAGCTGACGCTGTCGCTGTTCCTCGTCGGGTTCGCCGCCGCGCAGCTCGTCACCGGCTATCTCAGCGACGTGCTCGGCCGGCGCCGCGTGATGCTCGGCGGGCTCGTGATGTTCACGCTCGCGGGGCTCGCCTGCGCATCGGCGCCGTCGATCGAGCTGCTGCTCGTGTGCCGCGTGCTGCAGGGCATCGGCGCCGCGGCCGCGCCGGTCGTCGCGCGCGCGATGGTGCGCGATACCCAGCCGGGCGCCGAGGCCGCGCGCCTGCTCTCGACGATGCTCGCCGCGCTCGCGATCGCGCCGATGGTCGCGCCCGTGATTGGTGGCGCGCTGCTCGGGGCCCTTGGCTGGCGCGCGATCTTCGCGATGCTCGCGCTGTGCGGCGTCGTGCTGTTCGCGATCGCGGCGACGACTCTCGTCGAGACGCTGCCGCCCGACAAGCGTTCGGCGCGCCGGTTCGTCCACAGCTTCCACCGGTTCTTCACGACGCCGGGCACGCGGCTGCCGGTCCTCGTCAGCTGCGCGAGCTTCGCCGGGCAGTTCGCCTACATCTCGGACTCGCCGTTCGTGCTGATCGAAGGCTACGGCGTATCGGCCGCGCACTACGGCTTCTACTTCGGCGCGACGGCGCTCGCGCTGATGGTCGGCTCGCTCGGCGGCGGCAGGATGCTGCGCGCTGGACGCTCACCGCGCGCGATGCTCGCCCTCGGCGCGTCGCTGCTGCTCGCCGGCGGCGTGCTCGTTGTCATCGGCACGCGCGCGGACCTCGGCGTCGCCGGCTTCCTCGGGCCGATGCTCGTCTACTTCCTCGGCATCGGGCTCGCGAGCCCGAGTGCGACCGCCCTCGCGATGGAGCCGGTCCCCGAGATCGCGGGCGCCGCGTCGGCCGCGATCGGGTCGTTGCAGATGATCGCCGGTGCGATCTCCGGGTACGAGACGACGCGTCTCGGCGGCAGCTCGCCGCGGCTGTTCTCGGTCGTCGTCGTCGTGATGGGCTCGCTCGCGTTCGTGCTCGCGATGCTCGCGGCGCGACGCCGTCCTGCGCCTCAGGCGTC
>JAFAOG010000483.1 GCA_019237945.1 Deltaproteobacteria bacterium
AAGCTCGTCGCGGCCGGTCACAACCCGATGGAGCTCAAGCGCGGCATCGACACCGCGGTCAGCTCGCTGATCGAGTCGCTCAAGAAGCTCTCGACGCCCACCAAGGGCAAGGACGACATCGCGCAGGTCGGCACGATCAGCGCGAACGGCGACACCGAGATCGGCAACATGATTGCCGAGGCGATGAAGAAGGTCGGCAAGGAAGGCGTGATCACGGTCGAAGAGGCCAAGACGATGAGCAGCGAGCTCGATGTCGTCGAGGGCATGCAGTTCGACCGCGGCTACCTCTCGCCGTACTTCGTGACCGACACGGAGCGGATGGAAGTCGTCCTCAACGACGCGTACATCCTGATCCACGAGAAGAAGATCTCGAACATGAAGGAGCTCCTCCCGGTGCTCGAGCAGGTTGCCAAGCAGGGCAAGCCGCTCCTGATCATCGCGGAAGACGTCGATGGCGAGGCGCTCGCCACGCTCGTCGTCAACAAGCTCCGTGGCACGCTGCAGGTCTGCGCCGTCAAGGCGCCGGGCTTCGGCGATCGCCGCAAGGAGATGCTCAAGGACATCTCGGTGCTCACCGGCGGCCAGGCGGTCACCGAGGATCTCGGCCTCAAGCTCGAGAGCCTCACGCTGACGGACCTCGGCACGGCGAAGCGCATCTCGGTCGACAAGGACAACACGACGATCGTCGACGGCGCCGGCAAGAAGGCCGACATCGACGCGCGCGTGAAGCAGATCCGCGCGCAGGTCGAGGAGACCACGTCGGACTACGACCGCGAGAAGCTCCAGGAGCGCCTCGCCAAGCTCGTCGGCGGCGTCGCGGTCATCCGCGTCGGCGCGGCGACCGAGGTCGAGATGAAGGAGAAGAAGGCCCGCGTCGAGGACGCGCTGCACGCCACGCGCGCGGCCGTCGAAGAGGGCGTGGTCCCGGGCGGCGGTGTCGCCCTGCTCCGCGCGCAGTCGTCGCTCGACGGAATCAAGGTCTCGGCCGAGCAGAACTTCGGCGTCCAGATCGTGCGTCGCGCGATCGAGGAGCCGCTCCGCCAGATCTCGGCGAACGCGGGCGTCGATGGATCGATCGTCGTGTCGAAGGTCAAGGAAGGCCAGGGCGGCTTCGGCTTCAACGCCGCGACGCTCGAGTACACCGACCTCGTCAAGGCCGGCGTGATCGACCCGACGAAGGTCGTCCGCACGGCGCTCCAGAACGCAGCCAGCGTGGCCGCGCTCCTCCTCACGACCGAGGCGATGATCGCCGAGCGTCCGAAGAAGGAAGCG
Organism: Deltaproteobacteria bacterium; assembly: GCA_019237945.1. Lineage (GTDB taxonomy): Bacteria > Myxococcota_A > Polyangia > Haliangiales > Haliangiaceae > JABFXX01. The sequence continues at coordinate 1,273 of JAFAOG010000483.1, forward strand.
GCGGCGCCGGCCGGCGGTGGCGGCGGCGGTATGGGTGGGATGGGCGGCATGGGCGGCATGGACTTCTAAGTCCACCGCTGATGCGCACGCGACGGCGTCCCGCGAGGGGCGCCGTTGTCATTTTCGGACCGCATCACTCGCTCTCGATGAAGCCTTCGTCGGGCTCGTTGTAGTGCGGCGGCTCCGCGACGAGGTCATCGGCGAGCGTCGCGCCGGCGACCGTCGTCTCGAGCCAGAGCGTCTGGCCACTCGCCATCAGCACGCGGACACTGGCCGTGCCGGCGTGCGCGCGCTTGATCGTGAAGCGGCCGTTGCCGTCGGTGACCGCGCCGTCGCCGTCATCGGGCATCGTGTGGTAGCCGATTCGCAGCTGGATCTTCGCGCCGGCGACCGGGTTGTGCTGGCCGTCGACGACGCGGCCGGTGAGCACGAACACGTTGTCGAGCGTGATGTCGAGCGGATCGGCGGGCCCGTCGGTGAGGTCGACGGTCTTCTCGGTGTGGCCGCTCGGCGAGTCGAACGTGACGGTGTAGCGGCCGGGCACGAGGTCGTGGATCGCGAACTTGCCGCCGCTGCGGAAGAACGAGGCGGTGCGGTACATCGTCCCGGAGACGGTGACGGTGAGCTCGTCGGGCGCGCCGCGCACGATGCCCGCGATCGCGAGCTCCTGGAGCTTGACGGTGATCGGGTCGCCGGCCTCGACGTCGACGTTCGCATCGCCGCGGCCCGCCGACGACACGCGCAACCGGTAGCGCACGCCGCGCACGGCGGGGAAGCGGAACGCGCCGGTGTCGCCGGTGAGCTGCGAGCTCGAGGAGTCCGTGCTCGACGAATTGAGCTCGACGACGACATCGCGCAGCGGCGCGCCGTTGCCGTCGACGACCGTGCCGCGGATCTCGGCGTTCTGGACCTCGACGACGAGGCGCACGCTGCACGAGGCCTTCGCTTCGCACGCGACGTGGCCGACGACATCGGGCGCGCCTTCCGGATCCTCGGGCTGGTCAGGGCGGTGGAGATAGCGGTCGCCGAGCTCGACGACGAGCTGGTGATCGCCGGGCAGCGCGGGCGTGATCGTGAACGTGCCGTCGGCGGACGTCGCCGCGCCGCCATAGACGTCGCGCAGGCGGACGAACGCGCCGACGACGGGGGCGCCGTGCGCGTCGACGAGCACGCCCTTGATCGTCGTGCCCGGATCGAGGACGAGGTCGTGCTGCACCGCGTCCTTGCCTGCGATGTCGACGGTCTGCTGCTCGGTCTGCATGCCGTGCGCGCTCGACGCGGTGATCGTGTAGGTGCCGGTCGAGAGGCCGCCGACCTGATACGTGCCGTCGGCCTTCGTCGTCGCGGTGCCCCAGCTCGGGCCCTGGAAGCGGACCTCGACGCCCTCGGCGGGCGAGCCGTCGCGCATCGTCACCGTGCCGTGCACGGAGGCGCCGGACTCGACGGTCCACGTGCCGTGCACGTCCTTGTCGATGATCGCGATGTCGCCGGCGTCGTGTGCGAGATAGCCGGTGCAGCTCGCCGTGACCTTGTAGACGCCCGGCAGGATGCCGCCGAGCTCGACGTTGCCGTCGGCGCCGTACGCGTCGAGCGTGCGCGCGTGCTCTTCATCGTAGAGGCGGACCGAGCCGTCGCACGGCTTGCCGTCCTCGCTGGTGACGGTGCCCGTGATCTCGTACGCGGGCACGACCGAGACGACGACGCCGTCGGTGTGCTCCGCGAGCGCGACGAGCACCGAGCCGTCGCTCTGGCCGTACGCGTGCGGCGCGCGCACCGTGATCGTGTAGCGGCCGGGCGCGAGGCGGTCGGCGTGGAACGTGCCGTCGTCGCCGCTCGTGACGTCGACGGTCGGCATGCGCCAGTCCGTGCCCGAGATCTCGACCTGCGCGTCGGCGAGCGGTTCGCCGCTCGCGAGCACGACCGTTCCCGATAGCGACGACTCCGGCGCGAGCTTGACGTCCGCGTGATCCGGCGCGGCGCCGTTCCAGCTGCCGGGCGCGTAGCCGTCGGCGGTGACCTCGAGGTAGAGCGAGCCGGAGTCGACCCACAGCGAGAACTTGCCTTGATCGTCGGTCTCGCCGAGCGCGTCACCGGCGCGGAGCTGCGCGTGCGCGATCGGGCCGCCCGCGATGTCGGCGACGGTGCCCGCGAGCTCGACGCCACCCGCGGGCAGCGAGAGGTCCTGCGTCTGGTGCGCGCCGGCGGCGAGGTGGAGCTTCTCGGCCACCGGCTTGAAGCCGCGCGCGTCGGCGTGCAAGCGGTAGTCGGTCGCGAGCAGATCGTCGAGCTCGTACGCGCCGCTCGCATCGGAGTCGACGCACACCGCATCGCGCGCGATCTCGTTCGTCGTCGCATCGGCGCACACGTGCGCACCGGCGATCGGCTTGCCCGCCGCCGTGATCCGCCCCGTGACCTGCGCGCGCTCCTGCGATCGCGGGTCCGCCTTGCGCTTCGCGGCCGTGCTCGATGCGGCACTACCGCTGCCGGCACGCGTAGACGTGGCCGACCGCGCGGCGGTTCGCCACACGACGAGCGCGACCGCGAGCGCGACCAGGCCGGCCGCGATCGCTCGCTTCACATCCCCTCCGACAACGGAGATCGCGATCGGGTTGCAGCAATCCGCATGCTCCAGTCCTAACGTCCTGGAGATGGTGTTTGTTCGACGAGCTTTGGTTACACGCTGGCGCCGCGAGGGCGCCGCGCATCACCCCAGGTGTCGCAGCACGCGGTTGTCGATGAGGCGCGTCGTACCGACGAACACCGCCATCGCGAGCACCGCGGGACGTGACAGCGTCGTGACGGGTGTCAGCTCTTCCGCATCGCGTAGCTCGACGTAATCGATCCGCGCGAGCGGCTCTGCCTCGATCAACGCACGAGCGGCCGCGAGGATCTTCGCGCCGTCGCGCTCGCCGGCCACAACCGCCGCCTCGGCCGCCGCGAGCCCCTTCGACAGGCAGAGCGCCGCGGTGCGCTGCTCGGCGGAGAGGTAGGCATTTCGGCTCGACAGCGCGAGGCCATCCTGCTCGCGCACGATCGGCACGCCCACGATCTCGATGCCGAAGTCGAGGTCGCGGACCATGCGCCGGATGATCGCGAGCTGCTGGAAATCCTTCTCGCCGAACACCGCGACGTGCGCGTTCGTCACGTGGAACAGCTTGGCGACGATCGTCGCGACGCCCGCGAAGTGACCGGGTCGGCTCGCGCCGCACATTGGCTTCTGCAGCTCGCGCACCTCGATGAACGTCTGCGCGCCCGCGGGATACATCGCGCTCGCGTCGGGACAGAACGCGAGATCGATCTCGCACGTGCGCGCCTTCGCGAGGTCGCCGGCCTCGTCGCGCGGATACTTCGCGAGGTCCTCGTTCGGTCCGAACTGCGTCGGGTTGACGAAGATCGTCAGGATCACGATGTCGGCGCGCTTGCGGGCCTCGCGCAGCAGCGTCAGGTGCCCTTCGTGGAGCGCGCCCATCGTCGGCACGACGGCGATCGTGCGTCCGTCGCGGCGCAGATCCTCGGTGTGCGCACGCATCGCGCGCGGGTCGCGGATGATCTCGAACGGCGGACGGGCGTACGACACGACAGCGAGGCTAGCAGCTCGTGATCGCCTTCGTGCAGTCCTGGAACATGTTGACGACCGACAGCGGGCTGCCGTAGCCGCTCTGAGAGCAGCTCATGTTGTCGATCGCGTCGAGACAGCGCTGCGCCGGCGCGCAGTTCGCGGGCGGTGCGGCGGGCGGGAAGCTCGAGTAGACGTCGCAGATCGACTTGAGCGTGTCGTCGGCGTTCGGGCAGGTCGCGAGCTTCTTGCACGCGTGACCCATCGCCGCGAACATGAAGTCGGGCGACGTGCCGGTGACGGTGCCGCCGTTCGCCAGGCCGTTCGCGAGCCCGCCGAAGCCGAACTGATCATCGTCGGGCTGCTGCGGCGGCTGCGCGGGCAGTGGATCGGGCGTCGAGCGCGGCACGACCGGCGCCGCGTTGCCCTGCTTGCCCCACGGATCGGCGCCGGTGCTCGGGCTGGGATCGGTATCCATGCGCTCGGGCGCGGGCGGCGGCTTGAGCGTGTGCGAGGCCTCGCCGCGATGCTGCGGCCACACCATGATCACCACCGCGCCGATGATCGCGGTCGCCGCGAGCACGATCACGAGCACGGGCCAGTTGCGCCAGATGCTGCTCCTCGGCTCGGGCTGCGCCGCGATCCGCGTGCCGGTCGGGCGCGGCGGCAACACCTGGCGCGCCGGCTGGGGCGAGACGGCGGCAGCCGCGATCAGCGCAGGCAGCGGCGACGCCGCGGCCGGCTTGCCAGCGCGATGCGCGGTCAGATCCTGCTTGCAGTGCTTGCACCTACCGGCGACGGGATGAATCAAACCGCCGCACAGCGGGCAGGGCACGCGAGCGTCCGCGACACCAGGCGCTGCCATCTCCACCAATGCTGCCATAACTATTGCCACTTGCCATTCCATTCCCGGAGCGCACAGTGGGGGCTCATGCCGCCGCCACCTCCGCGGATTGCCCTGCACGAGGTGCAGATCCGCGGTCTCGACCCCCGCCACGACGGCGTGCGGATCGCCCAGCTCTCCGACATCCACGTCGGCGCTACCACTCCGCGGGAGCACGTCCGCGCCGCCGTCGCCGCCGCCAATGCGGCAAATCCCGACCTCGTCGTGCTCACCGGCGACTACGTGTGCTGGCGCCGCCACGAAGCTCCGATGGTCGCCGACCAGCTCGCGGGGCTCACCGCCTCGCGCGTGCTCGCGGTGCTCGGCAACCACGACTACTTCACGTGGGGAGCGGGCGTCACCGCCTCCCTCCAGGCGAACGGCTACGAGGTCCTGCGCAACCAGACGACGCTCGCCCACGTCCGCGGCGCGCCGCTCGCGATCGTCGGCGTCGACGACCCGGTCACGCGCCACGACGATCTCGACGCCTCGTTCGCGGGCGCTCCCGTCGGCGCGACCAAAGTCGTGCTCTGCCACTCGCCCGACCACGGACCGCAGCTCGCGGCGCGCGGCGCCGATCTGGTCCTCTCCGGCCACACGCACGGCGGCCAGATCTACGTGCGCGGGATCACCGATCGCATCATGAAGCGCGTCGGCCTCAACTACCGCCGCGGCATGTTCCAGCTCGGCGAGCGCACGACGATGTACGTCACCCCGGGCGTCGGCTTCTCGGGCGTCACGCACCGCGCGGGCGAAGGCACCGACGCCGAGGTCGCCGTGCTCGTGCTGCGCGCCGCCTAGTTCACGGGCACATCTGCCGCGACGAACGCATCCGCGCCCTTCACCGTCGGCGTCCCCAGCGTGACGCCCGCGATCGTCGGCATCGGCAGCTTCGCGAGCGCCGTCCCCGCTTGATCCGACACGACGCCCCACGCGCTGTTCACGATGCCCTCGATCTGCGCATCGCTGAGCGGGCGCGACACCGAGTCCGCCTGCTCGACGACCATCGCGTGGATCTCGGGCTGGCCGAGCGTCAGCGTCAGCTTGCCGGACTGCGTCGGGCCCGCCGCGAGCGTCGTCTTGATCGACAGCGCGATCTGCTGCAGCGTCGCGCCGTTCGCATCCTGCACGGTGATGATCGCATCGCCGATCGCGAGCGAGAGATCCGCGCCAGCCGGCGTCACGGTCGGCGGCAGCGACAGCTTGATGTCGAGCGTCGCCGCATCGGGATCGAGCAGCGTACCCAGAATGCCGACCGAGCCGATCGGCAGCTGCTTGTCGAACGCGCCGGCCGCCCACAACCCACCGAGCAGCTGATCGACGAGGTCATCCGCGAGCGCGATGCCGAACCCCTTCGTGCCCTCGAGCATCGTGGGCGCGAGCGCCGCCGGCTGCGCGAGGTACGTCCCGCCTTCGCCGCCCGCGACGACCAGCTTGGTCGACACACCGACGAAGATCCCACCGGTCGTCAGCGACACCTGCGTCGGCGTCAGGCTCGCCGTCATCGCATGCCCCAGGATGTCCGCCGACACCGGCTTCGCCACGAGCCCGGCCAGCGCGTTGTTCGCGAGTCCCGGCAGCTTGTCCTTGATTGCCTTCGTCAGCGCATTCTGCGCCGCGGTCCGCGCCTGCCCGTCGAGCAGCGATTCGATCGCGCCGGGCACGCCGCCGACATCGACGTTGAAGTTGTCCAGCGTCACGCTCGCGTTCGGCAGCGCGGTCGCAATGTGGCCGCCGGCGACACCCGCCGTCAGGTCGCCCTTGATGTGCGCCTTGCTCGACGTCACGGTGATCGTCGTCGACCCGCCGATGCACGCGACCTTGAAGTCCGCGTGCAGCTTCACCACGACGTTCGCGATATCGACCGCCGCCGACAGCTTGTCGGTCCCCGGCGTCAACGCGACGTCGATCGCGCCGAGGTCGACGCTCGTGATGTTGATCTTCGCGCCCAGGCACCCGCCGTTGTCGTAGACGGGGTTCATCTGCTGCGCGACCGCCGTGAAGTCGATCCCCTCGGCCGCATGCGCGACGCTCGTCCCGATCGCCGTCAGTGCATCCGTGCCGGCGCGCGCGCCGATCGGCGCCGCCGTCGTGCCGTCGGTCATCGCCGTCGTGCCCGCGAGCACCGCGCGCACGTCGCGAACGTCGTGCCCGCCCTTGTCGACCGCGTGCGTCTCGATGATCGAGATGCCCGGCGGCAGCGCGACGGTCGCGCTGAACGTCCCGTCCTTGCCGACGCTCGCCGCCTGGCCGGCCACGGTCACGCTCACCGGCCCGTCATCGACGACCGTGCCGGTCACCGTCACGCTCGTGCCGTCCGCGAACGTGCCGCGAGACGGGCTGGTCACGGTGAGGACGGGCGCCTTGTCGGGGCCCGAGGCGGTGCAGGCGGAGAGGACGTGGGTGGCGACGATGATCCCGGCGAGGACGCGCATGACGCCCTCTACAGCAACCGCGATGCCGCACCTACATGCCTGGAATCGCTGGTGATGCGCCGCGCCAACGTCGGGGCGTGGACCCCGCGTGCCCACGTGCGTCTGCGGCTGCTCGAGTAGCCACGCTGCGCCTAACGCACGTCGGGCTCGGAGGAAGGTCGGCGCTCCACGCTCGCGCTCGGACTCGGGCTCGGAGGAGGTCGGAGCTCCACGCTCGCGCGTCACGACCATGGGGTCGCTGCGCTCGCCGCATGAGACGGAGTGCTCCCACCACCTGCCTGCCACGCGCTCCATGCGCTCCCGACGCATGACGGAGACACCTCCCCGCTACTCGCTTGCTGACCCCATTGGTCGCGACGCTTGCTCGCGTGTCGCGCCGACCTCGTCGTCCACCCCGCGGCTTGCGAGGCGCTACCGCGGTGCCTTCGCGACGATGCGGGCGACCGAGTCCCACGTGCGCGTCGTGATGTCGTCGCCGAGCGTGCGCGCGAGCAGCGTCATGAAGACGGGGTTGCCGGGCTGGACCTGATACGCGGTGAACGCTTCGCGGCCGGAGATGGCGTAGATCGTCGCCTTCTCGAGCGAGGCGGGCAGCGCGGGCCGCGGCTTGGGGCGCGCGCGCAGGAACGTGATCACGCGCTTCGCGTTGCGCGGCAGCTTGAACGCGGCGAACGGATCGCGGGCGAGCAGGGCGTCGAGCTCGTCGATCGTGCGGATGAACGGCTTGAACTGCGAGGCGGCGGCGGCGCGCTTCTCGACCTGCGCGAGCGTGCCCTTCGCGCGGAACACGACGTTGCCCGAAGCGGCGACCGTCGCGACGTCGGTGAAGCCGGCCTTCGTGAACGCGCGGACGAGGTCGGCCATATTCGCGTTCATCGGCGAGACGCCGCGGAGGAAGGCGGCGTAGGACGTCATCGCTGGCGCGCCATCGCGGCCTTCATCATGTCGGTGAAGCCGGACTGGCCCTCGGCGAGCATCGAGTCGATCTCCTTGCCGACGTGCGTGACGCGCTTGCGCGCGGGGAACGAGAGGGCGGCGATCGTGTAGACGGTGATCAGGAGCGAGAAGCGGATCGCGAGCATGCCGAGGTAGCCGCCGGCGCCGAAGCCGAGGACGCCCAGGCGGAGGAGCGTGCCGAGCGGTTCCTGGATGTCGGCGAACAGGCGGCGCGGGCCGAGCGCGGTCGGCTGGGGGGCGACGAGCGCGCGGTTCTCGCGTTCGGGGCGGACCGGGCGGAGCTTGGCGAGCAGGGCGACGACGTCGCGCGCGCGCTGCGGGCGCTTGTCGGGATCCGGATCGGTCATCGCGGAGAGCGCGGCGCGGAACGCGGGGTCGAGCTGCGGGAGGTGCTTGTCGAGGTCCATGCGCAGGCCCTTGCGCGGCACGTCCTCCGGCTCGACGCCGCCCGCGAGCGCGACGATCGTGGCGCCGAGCGCGTAGAGATCGGTCGCGGGGATCACCTGGCCGTGGAGCTGTTCCGGGGCCATGTAGCCGAACGTGCCGACGATCGTCGAGCCGCCTCGTTCCCGCGCCGCGTCGAGCACGCCGCCGAAGTCGACCAGCGAGCAGGTGCCGTTGGGGGCGCGGACGATGTTGGAGGGTTTGATGTCGCGATGGACGACCGCGGGGACGCGCGTGTGGAGGTAGTCGAGGATCTCGAGGCAGCGGACGAGGATGTCGCGCAGCTCGGTCTCGGAGAGGCGGCGTCGCGCGGCGAGGTCGCGCAGGTTCTCGCCCGGTGCGCGCTGCATGACGAGGTTGAACGTGCCCGGCGGTTCCTCGATCGTCGCGATGTGGCGCGGGACGCCCGCGTGGCGCAGCTGCGAGAGCACCTTGGCCTCGCGCTCGAACAGCTCGAACGACTTCCACGTGCCGCGCGGCGTGAGGCGCTTGACGACGACTTCCTCTTTCGTCTTCTCGTCGCGCGCGAGAAAGATCTCGCCCTGCGAGCCCTTTCCGAGCTTGGGGCCGAGCCGGTAGCGGCCGCCGATCAGCGCCCCGTCAAAGGCCATCGCGCGCGTTGTAGCATCAGTAGGGCTGGAAGGTCGCGTGCGAGCGCTTGCGGGCGTTGAGCGCGGTCAGATCGTCGGGCGTGAACGCACCCGGTGCACCCTGGGGCAGGTGCGCGCGGATGAAGCCGACGAGATAGGTGCGCGCGGCCGTGCCCGCGGCGACGAGGTCGTCATCGCCGGTCTCCGCGCACTCGTCCCACAGCTCGAACAGCGCTTGCTTGCGCGCGGCGGGGTCGGTTTGCGTCTTGCTCCACGCGTAGCGCACGTTGCGCTTCATGAATTCGGGCGCGCGGGCGAGGTCCTCCTTGCGCGAGGCCATGCCGATGCGGGCGCGCTCGTCGCGCGTCTTGTCGAGCCACTGCTTCTTCGCGGCCGCGTATGGATCGATGCCGGCCTGGCGCATCGCCCAGTCGTCGAACGCGGCGCGGCCCGCGATGCCGATGCCGGCGAAGTGAACATCGCCGACGTCGGGCTTGTCCTCGATGTGCGCGGTGCCATCGCGCTCGACATGGACCTTGAACGAGGGCTGGTCACTCGAGTACGTGCCGTTGCCTGCTGGATGGAGCTCGCCGCTCGGTGGCGGCGGGATGTCGGGCGGATGCTCCGGGTCGTAGACGCCGTCGGGAAGCGGTACCTCGCGCTTGCGGATCCACGAGTCGTCGGGCGCGAGCGGGCCGCTGCCCTCGCCGGCGCGGCGCATCGACATCAGGGGTGAATGCGGTGAATCCGTGACGCCGGTGTTGGGCGTTGCCGGGGTCTCGACATGGGTGTGTTGACCCGTCGAGATCGCGGGATGTCCCGTCGCATGGCGTGTCGCAGCGGCTGTCGCGGGCGCGGTCGGCACGGGG
>JAFAOG010000489.1 GCA_019237945.1 Deltaproteobacteria bacterium
GCACCGCTGATGGCGGCCGTGCTCGCATGCGAGCTCACCGGCGACTACGCACTCGTGCTGCCGCTGCTCGTCGCATGCGCGCTGTCGGCGGTGCTCGCGCGGCACCTGTACATCGACTCGGTCTACACGGCGGAGCTGTCGCGGCGCGGGCTGCGCTGGCGGCTGACGCTCGACGGGCGTCGCGTGATCGAGAGCTCGCAACAGGTGGTCGACGTCGTGTAGATCCGCGGGGCTCGGCGTGCGTTACCAGCTCGCATGAGCTACCGCGACGACCTCGACGCGCTGCGTGCGCGTCATGCCTCGCTCGACGCCGAAGTCTCCGAAAAGGCGAAGGAACGTGACCGCGCGGCGAGCGTTCTGGCCGACGCGAAGGAGCGCGCGAAGCTGCCGGTGCTCCCGAACATCCGGGTCGCCACGCCGTGCCGCGCCGACTGGAACGAGATGGTCGGCGACGAGCGGGTACGACATTGTGCGCATTGCGACAAGGATGTCTTCAACCTCAGCGCGATGACGCGCGAGCAGGCGGAGCGACTGGTGATCGAGCGCGCCGGCGATCTCTGCGCGCGCTACTACCAGCGCCACGACGGCACGATCTTGCTCAAGGACTGCTCGGTCGGCATCGCGCAGAAGAAGAAGCGGCGCGTGATCGCGGCGGGGGCGGCGGGCCTGCTGGCGATGGGCGGCGCGGCGGCGTGGTTCGCGAAGTCGCGGCGCATCGAGCAGGTGCGCATGGGCGACGTCGCGTTCGAGCCGAGCGAGAACGTGCAGATGAGCGTGCATGCGGAGGCCGTCGAGGACGAGCCGCCGCCTCCGCCGCCGGTCCACGCGGTGCAGGGACAGGTCGTCGAGCCCGTGCAGATGACGATGGGCGCGGTCGCGATCATGCATGACGATCCGGAGCCCGTGCCGGTGCCAGTCCCGACCGCGGTCGTGGAGGACAAATGAAGGTCGACGAGGCCCAGGCCAAGCTCGCGGCGGCGGAGGCTGCGCTCGCGGCGACGCAGCGCGAACGCGACGAGGTCGCGCGGATGATCGAGGAGCGGCGCCGGCTGCCGGTGCTGCCGAACATCCGCATCGCGAGCCCGTGTCCCGCCGACTGGAATCAGATGATCGGCGACTCGCGCGTGCGCGCGTGCGCGCAGTGCAACAAGAACGTGTTCAACCTGAGCGCGATGACGCGCGGCGACGCCGAGGATCTGATCCGCGCGACGAACGGCGATCTGTGCGCGCAGTACTACCAGCGCAAGGACGGCACGATCCTCCTCGCCGACTGCACCGTGCAGGGCGTGCGGCGTGGCCACCAGCTCACGGCCCTCGCGGCGGCAACCGCGATCGCCGGCACGGCGTGGCTCGCGCACGCGACGCATCCGCATCGGGCCGCGCCGCCCGTGCATCACGAGCGGCCGCCGGTCACCGTCCAGCTGCGCCACTTCGCGCAGCCTCCGCCGGTGCCGCCGCCGCCGCCGGCGATGCAGGTCACGCACGAGCTCGAGCCGGAGCAACAGATGCTGCGCGGCAAGGTCAGCATCGTGCACGATACCGACAAGGTCACTCGCTGATCAGCTGCAGCGGATCCTCGGGCCACGCGTGCTTCGGGTAGCGCCGCATCAGCTGCTTGCGCAGCGCGGGATAGTGCTTGACCCAGAAGCCGGGCAGGTCGGTCGTCACCTGCACCGGGCGCTGGTTCGGCGCGAGCAGGTGGAGCACGAGCGGAATGCGGCCGTCCCCGATGCTCGGCGCGCGCGCGAGGCCGAAGAAGTCCTGCATGCGTGACGCGACCCACGGGGGCTGACCGAGCTCGTAGTGGATCGGCGTGCGGCGGCGGCCGAGCTGGAGGTGCGTCGGTGCGAGGCGATCGACGAGCGCGCGCTTGTCGCCGAGGCCCGCGTCGAGCAGCGCGAGCAGGCCCATCTGGCGCAGCTCCGCGAACGACGTCGCGCCCTCGCACGCGGCGGCGAGCACCTCGGCGAGATGGTCGTCGGTCGGCGGCACGAGGCCGGGGACGAGCGTCGCGACGAGCGTGACGCGCGCCCGCCACTGCGCGAGTGCATCCTTGTCGACGAAGCGGTCGATGCCAGCTGCGATCGCTTGCTTCGCGAGCACGTCGGCGGCGCGGCGGTCTCCGCGCGCGGGCTCGCGGGTCTCGTCGATCGGGAGCCCGTCGTACGTCATCTGCGCGACGCGCTCGACGCGCTCCTTCTGCGCGTTCCACACGAGGTCATCGCGCTCCTCGATCCGATCCATGTAGAGGTCGAGCAGCCACGCGGCTTCGATCGCGCTCGCGCGCCGGATCTGCACCCGCGACGCCTGGCCGCGCGCGCCGACCTCGCCGACATCGACCGCGACGACCAGCTCCGGCTCGATCACCGCGCTCGATGCGGCCAGCGTGCCGCTGCCACCGCCGGCGAACACGATCTCCGCCGACTTCGGCGCGCGCCGCTTGCCGACGCGATCGGGAAAGCCCGTGAGGATCGCGATCTGCAACTCGTGATCGACCGCCGCGTCGCTCGCCGGCGCGCGCGTGCGCGTATCGGCGATCCGCTCCAGTTGTTTCGCGGCGCGATCGACCGCATGCGCGGTGCCGATGTCGAGGCCGTCGCGGCGCAGCCGGTCGGCGCGCAGGCCGTGGGAGCGGGCATCGAGCACCGCGTCGAGGTCGTCGATCAGATCGCTCGGCGACGACAGCTTCGCCTCGCCGCGGCCGCGCCGCTCCAGCCGCAGCTCGCGCGCCCCGAGCAGCGCCGCGACGATGCACGCCTCACGCGCGACACCGCGAGCCTCCGCCTCGACGACGATCCGCGCCTGCCGCGGATGCACGGGGAACTGCAGCATGCGGCGACCGAGCGGCGTGATCGCGCCGTCGCGAACCGCACCGAGCCGCACGAGCAGCTGTTCGCCGGCCTCCCACGCGGCCGCCGGCGGCGCCTCGTACCACCGCAGGTCATGTACGCCCGCGCCGTGCAGCTCGAGCGCGACGCCCGCGAGATCCGCGCGGACGATCTCCGGCAGCTCGAACGGCCGGCGCGTGTCGAAGTCGTGCTTCGTGTAGAGCCGCACGACGCGGCCCGGCCGCGTGCGACCGGCGCGACCCGCGCGCTGCGTGCAGCTCGCCTTCGACACCGGCTCGATCTCGAGGCTCGGCACGCCACTCCACGGCGAGTGCCGCGCGATCCGAGCGAGACCCGAGTCGATCACGGCCGTGACGCCCTCGATCGTCACGCTCGTCTCGGCGACGTTCGTCGCGAGGATCACCTTGCGCCGCGGGCCAGGCCGCACCGCCGCGTCCTGCTCGTCGGCGGGCAAGTCACCGTGCAGCGGGACGACCGCGAGATCGAACGTGCGCGCCGCATCCTCGAGGTCCTCGGCGCATCGCCGGATCTCGCCGGTGCCGGGCAGGAAGACGAGCACGTCGCCGTCGAGGCCTTGCTGCGCGAGCGTGCGCACCGCGGCGGAGACTTGCTTGCCCAGCTGTCGATCGTCCGGCGCGGCGGCGTGCTCGATCGTCAGCGGAAACGTCCGGCCCTCGCTGCGCACGATCGGCGCGCAGCCGAGGAATGCGGCGACGGGCTCCGCATCGAGCGTCGCCGACATCACGACGAGCTTGAGCTCGGGCCGCCGCGCGCGCAGCCGCTCGACCATCGCGAGCGCGAGATCGCCGTCGAGGTGGCGCTCGTGGAACTCGTCGATGACGACGCACCCGACGCCGCGCAGCTCGGGATCGCCGAGCAACCGGCGCGTCAGCACGCCCTCGGTCACCAGCTCGATCCGCGTCGCCGCGCTCGTGCGCTTGTCGAACCGCACGACATACCCGACCTCGCCGCCGAGCTCGACGCCGCGCTCCTTCGCGATCCGCGCCGCCGCGAGTCGCGCCGCGAGCCGCCGGGGCTGCAGCACGACGATCGATCCCTGCACGATATCGAGCAGCGCACCGGGGACGCGCGTCGTCTTGCCGGCGCCCGGCGGCGCGACGAGCACGCACACTCCGCGCTCGCGAACGGCGGCCACGATCTGTGGCAGCACGTCGTCGATCGGCAGAGGCGTCATGGGGCGCCATAGTATGCTGCGCGGCGATGTTTCCCGCTCCTGCCGTCCCCGACTTCCCGCCCGGCCAGTCCGCGACGACGACCGGCTACTTCCGTTACGAGGACTGCACGCAGGACGGCCGCCTGATCCCGCTCGCGATTCCACCCGCGCTCGGCGGGCTGTGGCGCGAGGTGCTCGTCCATCACCCCGGGGCGCGCAACGCGCTCGCACAGGGCGTGATCCCGATCCTGACGCGCCTGACGCTCACGAGCTTCGATAACCCGATCCGCGTCGATCGTCCGTTCCAGTCGACCGCCGGCTTTCTGCTCGCGCACGACAAGCAGGGCGACGAGATCAGCCGCCTCTACATGAACGTGTGGGCCGAGACGCGCGGCGCCGCCGGCAAGCTGTCGCGTCACGTGACGCCCGGCGAATTCGCGACCGCGGGAACGATCTTCGCAGAGCACACGTTCACGCGCCTGATGGCGCCGCCGGATCAGCGCAAGGTTACCCGCCTCGCCGTCGACGGCTATCCGGAGATCCCCGAGACCCGCTACGCCGCGCCCGCGCCGACGACCGCCGCCGAGCCGCCCGATGGCGCCACGTGGACCGCCGAGCTCGAGCCCGACTCGACCGACTACGTGTTCACGCTCGATCAGACCGACTCGAACCAGCACGTGAACTCGCTCGTGTACGTGCGCCTGTTCCTCGAGGCGGTCAACCGCCGGCTCGCGAAGGAAGGCCAGCCGCTTCGCGTGCGCAGCCGCGCCGTCGATGTCGCCTATCGCAAGCCGTGCTTCGCCGGCGATCGCGTCCGCGCCCACGTCCGCCTCTTTCAGGGAGGGGCCGCTGGCCATGTGGCCGGGGACGACGGCAAGCCGCGGTGTTACGTGCGGACGATCCTCGCGCCGTAAGCATCGCCGCGGCCCTCGTCAACCCGTTGCGCGCCGCCGCTCGATGCTTATCGAATTCGGCGGAGGCAATGACAATGTCACTCGTTCGTACCAACGGAAATGGCTCTGCGAAGATCGCGCGCGACCCGTACTCGATCGCCCGCGAGCTTCTCGGTTGGGACCCGTTCTTCACCACGGCGGCGCGTCCCGCGTCGGCGTTCTCGCCGGCGTTCGAGGTCAAGGAGACGACCGACTCGTTCGTGCTCAAGGCCGACATCCCCGGCGTCGAGGAGAAGGATCTCGACGTGTCGGTGCACAACGGCGTGCTGACGGTCTCCGGGCATCGCGCGGCGGAGGAGCGTCGTGATGGCGAGAGCTACGCGCTCTACGAGCGCCAGTTCGGCTCGTTCTCGCGCAGCTTCTCGCTGCCCGACATGGCCGACGGCGAGCGCATCGAGGCGAAGCTCGAGAACGGCGTGCTCACGCTGACCGTCGCGAAGAAGGCCGAGGCGAAGCCGCGCAAGATCTCGATCAAGCGCTAGCTACTTCGCCGGCCACGCGTGCGTGTACGCGTCCATGAACGACATGGCGAGTAGCTCGAGGTCTCCCTTCGGAGCCATCTGCGCCATGATCTCCTTGGACTTCACCGGGTCATCCTTGTACTCGCCGACGACGCGGATCTTGTTCACGCCGTCGTTGTAGTAAAGGATGTACGCGTCGGAGAACGCGAGCGTGCCGCCGCCCTCGCCGGAGCCGGCGGCCTGGCCGAGCTGATACGTCCAGATCATCGTCTGGCCGTGCAGGTCGGTCTTGCCCATGTCCCAGTCGACACCGGGCGCGCCGTAGAGCGCATCGCCGAGCCACTTCTTCTTGAGCTCGTCCTCGTGCTTCTTCCACGTGTCGAGGTCCATCGGCCAGCAATCATCGGCGGCGGCCGACCCCGAGCCCGCCGCGGAGCCCGCACCGCACGGCTCGACGGTGACGGTCGCCCACAGGCGCGGATGGTCCTTCGTCACCTGACGCATCTCGAACACGACGTCGTTGAGGCCGTGCGGCTGCTTCCCGAAGCCGGGGTACTCGAGCGTCGCGAGCTTCTCGAAGTCGGCGCGGCCGAGCTTGCGCGTCGTCTTGATCGGCGGCGTGCCCGGGCCTTGCGGCAGTGCGAGATCGGGCGCCGCGCGCTTGCTGTCGGAGCCGGTCGCGACGGCCGAGCCGGTGGTCGGCGGCGGCTCGCGGTGCTGAGGCTTGCCCTTGCAGGCGGCGAACAGGATCAAGGATAGGGCCAGGTACGTACGCACGGCCCGGAGAGTAGCAATCAGCCAGCCTGGATCAACATGTTGATCCCGATGCCGATCAGCACGACGCCACCGAGGATCTCCAGGCTCGCCCCGAGCTTGTGGCCGACCGCACGCCCGAGCAGGTAGCCGAGTGCCGAGCAAGCGGCCGTGATCCCGCCGATCAGCACGAGCGACAGCCACGGCGGCGCCGGCACCAGGGGCAGCGTGATCCCGGCCGCGGCCGCATCGATGCTCGTCGCGATCGCAAGCCCGAGGTAGAGCGCGAAGCTACCCTCGTCGACGGCGTCCTCATCGCCGCCGCGCACCGCCTCCCAGATCATCTTGCCGCCGATGATCGAAAGCAGGCCGAACGCGACCCAGTGATCGTACCTCGCGATGTACCGGCCCGCGAACGCGCCCGCGATCCAGCCGAGCGCCGACATCCCCGCCTGAAACCCACCGAACAACAGCGGCAGGATCACCAGCTCGCGGCGATTTCGCCCGCCGAGCCCGCGCGCGGCCGACACGGCGGTCGCATCCATGGCGAGCCCGAAACTCAGGGCGATCGCCTGCCACATGGGCTACGCGCGCTCGAACAGGCCTGCCGCGCCTTGCCCGCCGCCGATGCACATCGTCACCACCGCGTACTTGCCGTTGCGGCGGCGCAGCTCGTACAGCGCGGTCGCCGT
Source organism: Deltaproteobacteria bacterium (assembly GCA_019237945.1). Classification (GTDB taxonomy): domain Bacteria; phylum Myxococcota_A; class Polyangia; order Haliangiales; family Haliangiaceae; genus JABFXX01. The sequence continues at coordinate 6,883 of JAFAOG010000489.1, forward strand.
GAGCTTCGCGCCCGTGCAGCCGAGCGGATGGCCGAGCGCGATCGCGCCGCCGTTGATGTTGACGCGGTCCTCGGGCAGCCCGAGCTCGCGCGTGCAGTACACGGCCTGGCTCGCGAACGCCTCGTTGACTTCGTACACGTCGATGTCGTCGACCTTGAGGTTGTTCTTCGCGAGCAGCTTCTTCACCGCCGGCAACGGTCCGATGCCCATGATCTCCGGATCGACGCCGACGGTGACAAACGAGCGGAAGATGCCGAGCGGCTTGATGCCGAGCTCGTTCGCCTTCGCGCGCGTCATCACGAGCGCGGCCGCCGCACCGTCGCTGATCGGCGAGCTGTTGCCGGCGGTGACCGAGCCGCCCTGCGCGAATGCGGGCGGCAGCTTCGCGAGGCCTTCCATCGTCGTGTCGCCGCGCGGCATCTCGTCGACGGTGAAGTCGCTGTAGATGCGCTCGCCGTTCTTGAACGAGATGGCGCGCACCGGGACGATCTCGTCCTTGAACACGCCCTTCTCGAGCGCGGCCTTCGCCTTCATCTGCGACTTGTAGGCGAACTCGTCCTGCATCTGGCGCGTGATGCCGAACCGGTTCGCGACGTTCTCCGCCGTGATGCCCATCGGCGTGTTCGCGCCCGGCATCGAGTGCATCAGATCGGGCGACGCGCTCAGGTGGAAGCCGGTCATCGGCACGTACGTCATCGACTCGACGCCACCGGCGAGCACGATGTCGTTCGACCCGACCGCGATCGAGCCGGCCGCGGTCGCGATCGCCTGGAGGCCCGACGAGCAGAACCGGTTGATCGTCTGGCCCGGCGTCTCGATGCCGAGGTCGGCGGCGAGCGCGATCAGGCGCGCGACGTTGAGGCCTTGCTCGCCTTCGGGCATCGCGCAGCCGAGCACGACGTCGTCGATCTTGCCCTTGACCTGCGGCACGCGCTTGATGAGCTCGCGAATCACATCGGCCGCGAGCTCGTCGGGGCGCTTCGTCGCGAGCGTGCCCTTGTGACCACGCCCCACGGCGGAACGAACAGCTTCAGCAATGACAATTTCCATGGCTTAGTTCCTCAGGGGCTTGTTGTTCTGGAGCATGTACTGCATGCGGGCCTGCGAGAGCGGCTCGCCGCACAGCGAGACGAACGCCTCGCGCTCGAGCTCGAGCATCTCGTCCTCGGTGACGGCATGCGTGTGACCGCTGACGCCGCCGCACAGCACGTTGCCGAGCTTCATCGCGATCTTCGCGTCGTGCTCGCTCGCGTACTTGCCGGCGACCAGCGTGTTGACGAGCATCTGCAGCGTCGCGATGCCGTTCTCGCCGGGTAGCTTGTACGCGCGCGGCGTCGGCGGGTGGTAGCCCGCGGTCGCGAGGCCGATCGCCCGCTGCTTCGCCTCGTGGAGCTGACGCGCGCGATCGAAGCTCACGCCGTCGCTGTTGCGGAAGTAGCCGAACGACTTCGCCTCCTCGGCCGACGTCGCGACCTTCGCGAGCGCGATGTTCTTGAACGTCTGCGTGACGAACGCGTACGTGTCGAGCTCCGTGCCGTCGGGCACGTTCTCCATCGCGCGCCACAGCATGTTCATGCAGCCGCCGCCGCCCGGGATCAGGCCGACGCCGACCTCGACGAGGCCCGCGTACGTCTCGGCCGCCGCCTGCACGGCATCGCTGCCCATGCAGATCTCGAGGCCGCCGCCGAGCGTCATGTTGTACGGCGCCGCGACGACCGGCACGCGCGCGTACTTCATGCGCTGCAGCCCGTACTGCAAGCCCTTCACGGTCTCGCGCAGGCCGTCCCACTGCTTCTGACCGGCGGCCATCAGCACCGCGAGCAGATTCGCGCCGACGCAGAAGAACTCGCCCTGGTTCCAGATCACCAGGCCGCGGAAGTCCTGCTCCGCGCGCGTGACGCTGTCGTTGATCATCTTCATGACGTCGGCATCGATCGAGTTCGCCTTCGTCTTGAACTGCAGGCCGAGGATGCCATCGCCGAGGTCCCACGCTTCGGCGCCCGCGTTCTTGAGCACCGGCGCGCCTCCGCGACGCATCACCTCCCACGTCACCTCACGCGCATCGGTCTGCCGCGGCACGTAATCACCGCGCTGCGCGTCCCAGATCTTGCCGTCGACGTAGAAGCCGGTCGCTCCGCTCGCGCGCATCTTCTCGACCCACGCCGGAAGCGCGATCCCGTCCTTCTTCATGCGGTCGACGGTCTCGGCGAACCCGAGCGCGTCCCACACCTCGAACGGACCGAGGTCCCAGTTGTAGCCCCACTTCATCGCGTTATCGATGTTCTCGACGGAGTCGGTGATCTCGGGGATGCGGCGCGCCGCGTACGCGAGCGACTTCGACAGCACCGTCCACGCGAACTGACCGATCTTGCCTTCCGCGGCGACCGTCTTCTTCACGCGCTCGCGTGGATCCTCGGTGCGGCCGAGGCTCTTGGCCGCCTTCGCGAGGTCCGCATCGCCGCCCTTCGCGCGGTACTCGCCGGTCTTGTAGTCGAGCGTGTGGATGTCGCTGCCGACCTTCTTGTAGAAGCCGCCCTTCGTCTTGTCGCCGAGCTGACCCTTCGCGATCATGCCCTCGACCCACGCCGGCATCTTGAACGTCTCGCGATCTTCGTCGTCGACGAGCACCTTGTAGCTATTTGTCGCCACGTGCCCCATCGTGTCGAGGCCGACCATGTCCGCGGTGCGGAACGTCGCGCTCTTGGGATGCGCGAGCGGCACGCCCGTGATCGCGTCGACATCCTCGGGCGACAGCTCCATCGCCATCATCGTGTGGATCACCGTCATCATCGACTGCACGCCGATGCGGTTGCCGACGAAGTTCGGCGTGTCCTTTGCCCACACGATGCCCTTGCCGAGCTCGTCCTTGCCCCACTTCTCGATCCGCGCCTTCGCCTCGGCGCTGGTCTCCGGCCCGGCGACGAGCTCGAGCAACTTCATGTAGCGCGGCGGGTTGAAGAAGTGCGTCACCATGAAGTTCTGCTTGAACTGCTCGGTGCGGCCGACGAGCATGTCGGCGATCCGCAGGCCCGACGTGTTCGACGCGACGATCGCGTGCGGCGCCAGCTTCTCGAGCTTCTCGAACATCGAGCGCTTGATGTCGAGCCGTTCGACGATCGCCTCGATGATCAGATCGCAGTCCGCGATCCGCGGCAGGTCCTTTTCAAACGTGCCGGTCTCGATCAGCACGGCGTTGCGCTGCGCCATGAACGCAGCGGGCTTCGCCTTCTTGAGCTTGTCGAGCGTCGGGCGCTCGAGGTCGAGCATCAGCACGGGAATGCCGGCATTCGCACAGTGAGCAGCGATGCCGCTGCCCATCACGCCCGCGCCGAGGACGGCGACACGACGGATCGGTTGAGTCATGCGCGGACCATAGCGCACGCATTTGCTAATCGGATAGGCTGCGGTGTGGCCGTCGTGGATGATCCGCTGATCGGACAGGTCCTGGACGGGCGGTTCGAGATCCTCGGGCCGCTCGGACGCGGCGGCATGGGCACGGTTTATCGAGCGAAACAGCGTTCGATCGACCGCGAAATTGCACTCAAGCTCATCGACCGCCGCTTCGAGGGCGATCCGACGGCGGTGAAGCGATTTCTGCGCGAAGCGAAGCTCGCGAGTCAGCTATCCCATCCAAACATCGTCAGCGTCGTCGATTTCGGCCAGACCGCCGACGGGCGCCTCTACATCGCGATGGAGCTGCTTCACGGGCGCACACTCCACGAGGAGCTTACGAAGCACGGGGCGTTACCGCGCGCGCGAGTCGTGCGCTACGCGACGCAGATCATCGATGCGCTCGAGACCGCGCATGCCCACAGCATCGTCCATCGCGATCTCAAGCTCGAGAACGTGATGCTGCTCGATGCGCCGGGCGATCTCCTGAAGTTGCTCGACTTCGGGCTCGCGCGTTCGTTCACGGATCCCGACGCGCGTGCGACCGAGGCGGGGCAGCTCGCCGGCACGCCGCGCTACCTGGCCCCCGAGGTGATCGAAGGCGCGGAACCTGCGCCGGCACAGGATATCTACGCGCTCGGCGTGATGCTCGTCGAGCTCGCAACGACGCGGTCGCCGTTCGACGCGCCCACGCTCGAAGGACTGTTCATGAACAAGGCGGCGGGCACGATGCAGCTCGCCGGGCTCGATCCCGAGCTGCAGCCGATTGTGAAGCGCATGCTTGCGGTTTCTCCCGGCGCGCGGCCGACGCACGCGCAGATTCGCGCCGCGCTCGGCAGGCTCGATCCACAGGCCTCGTCCGGTGGCCCGCCGGCGATCGGGATCACGACGGATCCGACGTTGCCGGCGCTCGCATCGGAGGCGTTCGCGCCGCCGGTCGTCGATACGCCGATCGAGCTCGAGAGAGAATGGGCCCACGAGAAGGCCCACAAGCAAGCGACGGCAACGCTCGCGAAGCCACCGCGCCGCTCGAAGGCGTGGATCTTCGTCGCGATCGGGCTCGTCGTCGCGGGCCTCGTCACCGCCGGCGTGATCGTGCAGATGAACGCAAAGACGAAGGAAGTCGTGACGCGCGACCTCGGCGGCACCGTCGGCATCCAGATCCGCGCGAACCCGCGCGCGCTGATCATGATGGACGGCCACAAGGTCGGCTGGACGCCGCTGACGATTCACGTCAAGAAGAGCAGCTCGCAGCTCAAGCTCGACGCGATCATCAACGGCCAGACGCGCTCGAAGCTCGTCGTCCCGGATCAGGATCAGGACGTCGCGTTCACTGCTACTGAATGATCGGCGCGTCGGTCGTCACGCCCGCGCCGTACCACTCGATCGCCGAGCTGAGGATCTCGGTCGCCGAGCCGGTATTCGGATCGATCGAGATGATCTTGCCGGAGTGGTTCGTCTTGTCGTCGACGAATCCGTAGATCTTGCCGGCCCAGAACCCGAGGCCGAAGATGTTGTTGTAGCCGGTGCCGCTGCCGATCGGCGTCGCCTTCCACGTGGTCGGATCGATCGACGCGAGGTAGTCGTTCGTGTTCGCGCCGGAGCCGACGTCGACGGTCGCGTAGATGCCGAGGCCGCGCACGCCGATCAGATCGCCACTCGAGACGACCTTGCCGAGCGCGACGCTGCCGTAGCTGCCGAGCTTCGAGGCACTGCCGGTCGCTTCGTCGATCTGATAGACGTCGCCGACGCTGTCGGCCGTCACCAGGATGTCGGCGCTGTTCGGGTCGTTGAGGTCCGCGGGGACGTACGACAGGCTGGTCGGATTGTGCGTGCTCGACGCCAGGCTCTTGATCAGCGTGCACGCGCCGGTGTTCGCGTCGACCGAGTAGAGGTTGTTGAGCGTAACGCCGACCATGTGGTCGTTCTTGTCGACAGCGATATCGGTCATGCTCGCACTGCCGAGGCCGGCGAGCGGGCCGATCTGGACCGTTCCGAAGTTCACCGTATCGATGCGGTACAGCTCGTGGCCGCTGTGGGCGTACACCCGCGACGTGTCGGTGTTCGAGCCGTTGGAGCCGGATTGGCTATCTGCGCCCCGCGCGTCGACGTTTCCGCCGGTCCTCCCGTCCGAGCCACACGCCAAGAGGCTCATGGACAGGTACAGAATTTTCATGGCGCGCACTCTACAGTGTCCACCGGAGCCACAACATGGGAATCTGTAGCGAGTGACCCGGGTTTCCGGGTCTACCGGTATGCCCGCCGATCCCGCCGACCGCACTGCGACCCTGGCGCCGCGCGACGCGACGCCCGCGCCGGCACCTGCGCCCGCGCCGGTCGCAGGCGACGGCGACCGCGGCGATTTGCCCGTCGACGATCCCGAGCGATACGAGCAGGTTGCCGAGCAGGGGCGGGGCGGTCTGGGACGCGTCGTGCGCGCGGTCGACAAGCGGCTCGGCCGCACGGTCGCCGTGAAGGAGCTGCTTCGCCAGGATGACTGGCACGAGGCGCGGTTCGTGCGCGAGGCATTGATCACGGCCCGCCTCGAGCACCCGGGCATTGTGCCCGTCCACGAAGCGGGGCGCTGGCCGAACGGCGCGCCGTACTACGTGATGAAGCTCGTCGAGGGCCGCACGCTCAAGGAGCTGATGGCGGGCCACGCCAGCTGGCGCGAGCGCCTCGAGCTGCTGCCGCACATCACCGCGATCGCGGACGCGGTCGGTTACGCGCACAGCGAGGGCGTGATCCATCGCGACCTCAAGCCGAGCAACGTGATCGTCGGATCGTTCGGCGAGACGATCGTGATCGACTGGGGGCTCGCGCGCGACTGCAAGCGCGACATCCCCGAGCCGCACGGCGAGATGGCGATCGCGACGGGCTCGGGCGTGTCGACGGTGTCGGGCAAGATCGTCGGCACGCCGGCGTACATGGCGCCCGAGCAGGCGCGCGGCGAGCCGGTCGACGAGCGCGCAGACGTCTATGCGATCGGCGCCGTGCTCTACGAATTGCTGGCGGGCAAGGCGCCGCACGCCGACGAGACGCCGCAGTCCGCGCTCGATCGCGTGATCGCGGGACCGCCGGCTCCGCTGCCGCATGTCGCGCCCGGCGCACCGACCGAGCTGTGCGACATCGTGGCGAAGGCGATGGCGCGCGTGCCGGGCGATCGCTACGCGAATGCGAAGGAGCTCGCGGAGGACCTGCGGCGGTTCGCGACCGGCAAGCTCGTCAGCGCGCACGCGTACACGCCGTGGCAGATCGTCACGAAGAAGATCAAGCAGCATCGCGGCGTCGTCGTCGTCGCGGCGGCGAGCGCGATCGCGCTGGCGGCGATGGGCGTCGAGTCGTTCCGCACCGTCGTCGCCGAGCGTGACATCGCGCAGACCGAGCGCACGAATGCCGTCAACGCACAGGCGGATGCCGAGCACGTCAACAGCGAGCTCGTGCTCGTGCAGGCGGAGACCTCGCTGCGCAAGGATCCGACGGCGTCGATCGCGTGGCTGAAGCGACACAAGATCCACGACAGCGACACCGCGCGCGTCGTCGATACGATCGATGAGGCAATCGCGGCGGGCGTCGCGCGCCACGTGTTCCGCCCGGGGGGCTGGGTGTTCGACGCGCAGTTCACGCCCGACGGCAAGTCGATCGTCGCGGCGATCAACAACGGCGAGGTCACGACCTACAACGTCGAGACCGGCGAGCACGCGCAGATCGGCAGGGCGCCGTCGCCGCCGGAGGCGCTCGCGATCTCGCCCGATGGAAACATCGCGGTCACCGGCGGCACCGTCGGCGAGGTGATCGCGTGGCCGATCCACGGCGGGCAGTCGAAGACACTCGTCGAGCGCGGCCGCATGGTCAACGCGATCGACTTCGATCCGAGCGGCACGAAGCTGCTCGTCGAGCGGTCGAGCGGCCCCGACGACATCCTCACGCTCGACGGCAAGGCCGAGCTCGTCGGTCCGTCGTCCGCGCTCAAGGTCTCGGTCGCGTTGCAGGACTGGTCGAAGCGCCTCGTGCAGGTCGCGCCGAACCAGCTCGCACTCGGCGACGGCCGGACCATCGTCGCACAGACCGAGCGCTCGATCTCGTTCTTCAAGATCTCGCCGCATGGCGACTCGCTCGTCATTCACGACGGCACGACGCTGTGGATCGCGAATGTCGGCGCGCCGCTCGAGAAGCTGGTGC
>JAFAOG010000056.1 GCA_019237945.1 Deltaproteobacteria bacterium
TCCGCTTGATGGACTGCTGAGGACTTCGTTTCCTCTTCTTCTTCGCCACCTGTTCTCTCCTCGGCCCTCCGATGTCACGGGGTCGAGGACGTCAGGTGCTATGCGAACATCAGCTCACGAAACGCCACATTGCTGGCGCGCGGCACAAGAACGTGTCCTCGGAGCCGTTCGGCTCGGCCGCCTTGACGTCGACGACGTTGAGGTTGAAGCGCTTCGCGAGGCTGCGAATCGTCTGGTGGTTCGTGTCGATCAGCTCGCCGCACCACTCGCTCGTCTGGCCTTCATTGAAGTAGCCGACGTTGGAGTGCATGCGACCGCCGACGCGGCTCGTGTTTGCCTCGTAGACCGTTGCGGCAAGACCGGCATCCGCGAGCTGCAGCGCGGCGGAGAGACCGGCGATGCCACCGCCGACGATCGCGATCGACGGCCCACCAGCCGCGCGCGCCCGCTTCGGCATCATCATCACGCCGGCCGCGGCGCCCGCACCCACGAGGAACTTGCGGCGGTCGAACCCCGTGGCCTCGCGAGCGGCGGCGCGTTCGGCCTTCTCGGTTCTCCAGTCCTTCACCGTCTGGACCGAGACTCCATGCTGGCCCGCGATACGGTGATCCTGGGCCATCCGGAAGATCGAACGAAGCAGCTGAGAACGAGGCATACGCGCGGGCTCTGCAACCGGTGTGCTCTGCCGCTCGTCAGCTTGCTCACCAAAAGAGCATCCGATTCGCGCATCCGGTTCACGTCCGCGTGATTTCCGGCGGCCGCGGTCGCCTGTGGGTGGCGACTCGAGTGGCCACCTCCGGTCCGGCTACTGCGCTGCGATCGCGGCCCGGCGGCCGCGCAGCACGAACTTCTGGATCTTGCCGGTAGCGGTCTTCGGCAGCTCCTCGACGAAGTAGTAGGCGCGCGGGCACTTGAAGTGGGCGAGCTTGGACCGCACGAAGTCGCGGAGCGCGGCTTCGTCGACGCGGTCGCCCGGGCGCAGCACGACGAACGCGTGGGGGGACTCGCCCCATTGCGCGTCGGGCATGCCGACGACCGCGGCTTCCTGGACCGCGTGATGCGAGAGGAGCGCGCCTTCGATCTCGATCGACGAGATGTTCTCGCCGCCGCTGATGATCACGTCCTTGATGCGATCGCGGATCTCGGCGAAGCCGTCGGGGTGGACGACCGCGGCGTCGCCCGTGTGGAAGTAGCCGTCGCGGAGCGCGTGCGCGGTGGCCTGCGGGTCGTCGTAGTAGCCCTTCATGACGACGTTGCCGCGGACGATGATCTCGCCGGGGGTCGCGCCGTCGCGGGGGACGTCCTGACCGTCCTCGCCGACGACGCGTAGCTCGCCCGAGGTCACGAGCTCGACGCCCTGGCGCGCCTTGATCGTCGCGCGCTCGGCGGGGGACAGGTCGGCGTGATCCGCGCGCGGCTCGCAGATCGTGATGAACGGCGCGGTTTCGGTGAGGCCGTAGACCTGGGTGATGTCCCAGCCGAGATCGCCTTCGATGCGCGCGATCGTCGCGGCGGCCGGCGGTGCGCCCGCGGTCAGGATGCGAAGGCCGCGGGGGGCGCTCGCGCGGAGGTCGGCGGGTGCGTTCGCGATGCCGATCAGGACTGTCGGCGCGGCGCAGAACATCGTGATCGACTCGCGCGCGATGGCGTCGAAGATGCGGGCTGGATCGACCTTGGGCAGACAGACGTGGGTGCCGCCGATCGCGGTGATCGTCCAGGTGAACGTCCAGCCGTTCGCGTGGAACATCGGGAGCGTCCAGAGGTAGCGCTCGGCCGGCGTCATGTGGATGTGGACGAGCGTGCCGACCGTATTCATCCACGCGTTGCGGTGCGTGATCATCACGCCCTTGGGGCGTGCGGTCGTGCCACTCGTGTAGTTGATCGTGAGCAGGTCGCGCTCGTCGATCGTCGGGCGGACGAGGGTGCTCGCGCTCGCACGGGCGACCTCGGCCTCGTAGTCGAGCCAGCCGGTGCGGCTGCCCTCGAGCGCGACGTAGTGCGTGACGTTGGGGAGGCGGGCGCGAATGCTGTCGAGGACGTCGAGGTACTCGGGCGCGGCGCACACGACCTTCGCGCCGCTGTGCGCGATGATGTACGCGAAGTCATCGCCGGTGAGGCGGTAGTTGATCGGCACGAGCACGGCGCCGATCTGCGGCACGGCGTAGTAGGCCTCGAGGTGCGCGTGGGTGTTCGGCGCGATGTACGCGACGCGATCGCCTTGTGCGACTCCGAGCCGCTGGAGGACCGCCGACCAGCGATCGCAGCGGTCGAACAGCTGGTCGTAGGTGAGACGGAGCGCGCCATCGACGACTGCTTCCTTGTTCGCGAACAGCGAACGCGTGCGGCGCATCAGCTCGAGCGGCGAGAGTGGAGTTTCCATGTGTTCACGCTACGCGCTGCGCGCCCTTGCCGGGTATTCGCCCGGAGGTGACATTTTCGGCCCGGCACCCTTACCTTTCGGTAAGGCCGAGGCGCTCGAACGCTTCGCGCGCGACCTGGGCTTCGAGCGCCGCGCCCGCGCCATCTCCGCTTGCCGCCAGCGCATTTGCGAGCTCGCGACGCGCCCGGGCGGCCTCGAACGGCATGCCGGCGTCGAGCCAGAAGCGGCAGCTGCGGCGGAGGTCCGCGATCGCGTCGGCGTGGGAGCCCGAGGCCGCGGCGACGCGTCCGGAGCCCTCGGCGGCGGCGCCGGCGAGCGTCGGAATTCGCTCGGCGATCGCGGCGAGCTCCGACGCGGCGGTGCGCGCGCCCGCGAGATCTCCCGCGGCCAGCGCGATCTCGATCTTCGCCGGCAACAGGCGTGCTCGCGACAGCGGATCCGATGGCGTGCTCGCGCATGCGCTTTCGATCGATGCGAGCGCCGCGGATGCGTCGCCATGCGCGAGGCGCAGCAGCGACACGCCTGGCTGGGCAAGCGCGCCGAGCTCGTGCGCTCGCTTGAACGCAGCCTCCGCAGAGGCGAGCTCCCCTTTGCGCAGGCTGAGCACGCCGAGCTCGTACGCCGCGAGCCCGACGTGGCCGAAGTCGAAGCGCATCGCCTCCTCGCACGCGGTGCGCGCCTCGGTCTCGGCGCGTTGCCAGTCGCCCGTCGCGGTGAGCACCGACGCGAAGTGCGCGCGGCAATCGCCCGGCAGCCCGGTGCCGCCTCGCGACTGCTCGATCGTCTCGGTCCACTCGTGCGCGCGCCGGTAGTCCATCTGATCGAGGCAGGTGCAGAGCGTGCGGCAATAGACGACGCCGGTCGCGAGGGCACCGAGCTCGCCGCTCGTCGCGGTGGCCATCGCCTCGTCGAACAGCTTCATCGCCTCGTCGGTCTGGCCGCGGCGCACGAGCACGCACGCCATGAACGTCTGCCCGAGCGTGAACGAATCCTGATCGTGATGCTCCGAGCCGGCTTGCATCGCGGTCGTCGCGCAGGCGGCGCCGTCGTCGAGCTTGCCGACCGCGATCAGGCCGAGCGCCTCCATCGCCGCGACGTAGCCGAGCGCCGATGCATCCGGGCGACCGTCGACGAGCCGGCGCGCCTTTGCGAGCCAACCTCCGCCGCACGCGAACTTGCCGCGCACGATGAAGTTGATGAACAGATCCGCGGCCACGCGCGCCGCCGCGTCGCGCTGATCCGCATCGACGTACAGCGCGAACGCTCGTTGCCGCGCCGCGATCGACTCGGCCGGGCGCGCCGTCCACAGCGCGGCCTCGCCGAGCGCCGCGAGATCGGCCGCATCGACGAGCGCGCCTGCCGCATCGGCGTCGGCGAGGCGCGTGTACGCGACTTCCCATGCGCGCCGCGCGAAGGCCGCCCGCCCTTCCGCAAGTGCGTCGCCGGCACGTGTCGCGGGCGCCGCTTCGCCCGCAACCTCCGCGCTCGTGAGGATGCCGCGCTCGAATGCGAGATTCGCGAGCGCGAGGCGTCGGTTGCCGTCGTCGGGGACCTCGAGCTTGTCGTACATGCGCAGCAGGTGCTGCTTGACGGCAGCCTCGCTGACGAACAGCTTCTTCGCGATGTCGCGCGTCGACGCGGGCTCGTGAAAATTTGCCTGCTCGAGGAGTGGCCGACACAGCTCCACCAATACCTCGCGTTCCCTCCTCGTCAGCCCGACCATCCACTCACAATACAGGAGGACGCCTGGCTTGGGTTCGGGGCCCGTGTTACCGCTGGGCATGCGCAGCCTGGTGGCTTTTCTGCTCGTCGCGGCGTGTAGCGCCGGAGCACCTTCGCAACATTCGCAACATGCGGTCGCGACCACGACGACGCGTGGCCCGGCCGAGCCGCAGCCGCCGGTCGCCGCGCGGCGCCCGCACGACGTCACCGCGCCGGGCGGCACGCGCCAGGATCCGTACTACTGGATTCGCGACGACAAGCGCGAAGACCACGACGTGCTCGCGTACCTCGCGGCCGAGAATGCGTACACCGCGTCCGTGCTCGCGCCGGTGAAGGGCCTCGAGGAGCAGCTGTTCACGGAGTTTCGATCGCGGATCAAGGAAGACGACAGCTCGGTGCCGACGTTCGAGGACGGGTACTGGTACTACTCGCGCTTCGAGACCGGGCAGCAGCAGCCGATCTACGCGCGCCGCAAGGGCACGATGGACGCGCCCGAGGAGGTGCTGCTCGATGCGAACAAGCTCGCGGCCGGGCACGAGTTCTATCGGGTCGGGGCGTACAAGGTCAGCCCGAACGGGATGATGCTGGCGTGGGCCGAGGACTCTGTCGGTCGCAATCAGTTCGCGCTGCACATCAAGAACCTCGCGACCGGCGAGGTGCTGAAGGACACGGCGGCGAACATGAACCCGTCGCTCGCGTGGGCGAACGACAACAAGACGCTGTTCTTCGTCGGCAAGGATCCGACGACGCTGCGCGAGGACCGCGTGTTCCGTCAGGTCATCGGCGCGGCGGCGCCCGAGCTGGTGTTCAAGGAGGACGACGGCTCGTACTACGTCAGCGTCCTGAATCTGAAGTCGAAGCGCTACATCGCGATCGCGCTGCGTGCGACGACGAACAACGAGGTCCGGCTGATCGATGCGAACGCACCGGCGACGGCGCCTCGCGTCGCGATCGCGCGCGAGAAGGATCATCTGTTCGACCTCGATCATCTCGACGGCAAGTTCGTGATCCGGACGAATTCGGGCGCGAAGAACTTCCGGCTCGTCGAGGTGCCCGAGGCGAAGGTCGCAGACCGCTCGGCGTGGAAGGACCTCGTGCCGCATCGGCCGGATGCGCTCGTCGAGGATTTCGCGCTCTATCACGGGTTCATCGCGGTGACCGTGCGCAGCGGCGGACTGCGCAAGGTGCAGGTGTTGCCGGCGGGTAAGGCGCCGTACTTCCTCGACGCGAGTGATCCGTCGTACGCGATGACCGTCGTCGACACGCCCGACCCGAATGCCAAGCGCGTTCGCTACGCGTACGACTCGCTGGTCACGCCGAACTCGATCTACGAGGCCGATGTCGCGACGAAGGAACGCGTGCTGCTCAAGCAGCAGCCGGTGGTCGGCTACGACGCCTCGCAGTACGCGAGCGAGTACGTGCACGCGACCGCGAGCGATGGCACATCGATCCCGATCTCGCTCGTCTACAAGAAGACGACGAAGCGCGACGGCACCGCGCCGCTGCTCGTCTACGGCTATGGCTCGTACGGCTTCTCGCAAGACCCGTACTTCACGTCGACCGGGATCAGCTTGCTCGACCGCGGCTGGGTCTACGCGATCGCGCACGTGCGCGGCGGTCAAGAGATGGGACGCGCCTGGTACGACGACGGCCACCTGATGCACAAGAAGAACACGTTCACCGACTTCATCACGGCGACGGAGTATCTCGTCGCGCAGAAGTACGGCGCGCGCGGTCAGGTGTTCGCGATGGGCGCCAGCGCAGGCGGCCTGCTGATGGGCGCGATCCTCAACCTGCGCCCGGATCTCTATCGCGGAGTCGCGGCGATCGTGCCGTTCGTCGACGTGGTCACGACGATGCTCGACGAGTCGATCCCACTGACGACGAACGAGTTCGACGAGTGGGGCAATCCCAAGGAGAAGCCCGCGTACGACTACATGCTGTCGTACTCGCCGTACGACAACGTGAAGGCGCAGGCCTATCCGGCGATCTACGTGCACACGGGCCTGTGGGACAGCCAGGTGCAGTACTACGAGCCGACGAAGTGGGTCGCGAAGCTGCGCGCGACGAAGACCGACAAGAACCCGCTCGTGCTCGACATCGACATGAAGTCGGGCCACGGCGGCGCGTCGGGGCGCTTCGATCGGCTGCGCCAGACGGCGCGCGTGTACGCGTTCATGCTGTACGTGCATGATCTGCCGGATCCACGCGCCGCGAAATGATGGGCTGAGCGCGCAGCAGCACGGCCGCGGTGATCGCGAGCGCTCCGCCGGCGACCCACGCGATCGCGGCCCAGCCGATCGACGTGCCGCCGACCGGGCTCTTCATGCCGCTCGCGAGCAGGAAGCCAACGCCGGCGACCGTTGCCAGTGCGGCGACGACGATCGCAACGGTCGCGAGCGTCGCGCGCGGCCGGATCGCGAGGATCAGCAGCAGCAACGCTGTGACTCCGCCCGCGAACAGCGTGGCGACGCCACCGATGCCCGCGAGGGCCATGAGGTGCCGATCGCGAGGACCGAGCTGGAGGGTCTTCCCGGCGTCGAACGGAGAGGTCGTCTCGCAGGCTGGCGTCGTCGCGCACTTCGTCTTGCAGCGGTGCAGCTGCGTCGCGCAGTGACCTTCTTCGCGGCACGCCTTGCTCGCGCACACCTTCTTGCCGGCCTCGACGTGGCAATCGGCGGGATCGCACTTTCCGTACTGCGCCTCGAGCGTGGCCTCGCAGGTGCTGTGCATGCCGGTGCAGGCCTGTTCGCAATCGCCGCACACGGTGACGCGCGATAGCCCGAGCTCGATCGTGAAGTACTCGAGGCGAAGCGAGCGCCACGACGAGCCGAGCCCGCCTGCGACGAGCAGCGCGACCGCGACCACGGCCACGAGGCGCCCGAGGAGGCGACGATTCATGGCTGCATCGTACCAGCGACCGCGCAGCTAGCCGGCGGGGTGCAGCACGATGCCGCCGACCGTCTCGCCGTGCCACTTCGCGCGCAGCGCGTCCGCGAACTCGGTCAGTGCATAGCGACGCGAGACGAGCGGATGGATCTTGCCTGCGCCGGCCCAGGCGAGGATCTGCTCGAGGCGCGGCGCGCGCGACGATGGATCGTGCGCCGTCGAGATCGCGGTCGGGCAGCCGAGGACGTCGAGGCCCTTCATCATGATCAGGTTCGTCGGCAGCACGTTTGCCTGCGTGCGCGTCACGAATGGCGTCGCGGCCCAGCCGACGATCAGGTAGCGCGCGCCGAAGCGGACGCAGCGCAGGCTCTCGACGGAGAGGTCGCCGCCGACGCCGTCGTAAACGACATCGACGCCGCGCCCGCCGGTGAGCGCCTTGATCGAATCGCGGAGCGGGGTGTCGGTCGTGACGATGTGGTCGGCGCCTTGTGCGGCGACGAGCTCGAGCTTCGCGCGCGAGCGGCCGGTGGCGATCACGGTGGCGCCGAGCAGCTTCGCGATGTGGACGGCGGCGAGGCCGACCGAGCCGGAGGCGCCGTGGACGAGCACGGTCTCGCCGGCCTGGACGCGGCCGCGCGTCACGAGGCAGTGATACGCGGTCTCGTAGTTGCCGAGCAGGTTGCAGGCCTCGTCGAACGTGAGTGCGCCGGGGATGCGGTGCACGGCTTCGATCGGAGCGACCGCGTACGTCGCGAAGCCGCCCGAGCCCTGATAGGAGCCGAGCGAGCGCGGGCCGGCGAGGAATGGATCGACGAGGACGCGTTCTCCGACGGCGATCGCGGCGTCGGCGCCGGCCCACGCGATCGTGCCCGCATACTCGAGGCCCGGCGTGTACGGTGGCTTGGCGGCGTGCTGGTACTGGCCGCTCATCATCAGCAGGTCGACCCAGCCGACCGACGCGCTCGCGATCGCGATGATCACGTCACGCGGCGAGAGCTGCGCCGGATCGGGCGCGGGCATCGCGACGAGCGACGCCTGCTCGATCGCGGCGAGCGGATCAGGCGCGATCGACGAGACGACGACCTTGCGGCCGACCGGCAGCATTCACGACTTCGCCGGTGGGGTCCACGGCTCGCCCTGGTAAGCGCCGCCCTTCTTCAGCTCGTCGATCATCTGATCGATGCGCTGCTGCTTCGCGGCGGGACCGGCCGCGGTGGCGATCCACTTGAGATAGCCGTTCTGCTGGTAGTCGGGGCGGTCGCGGAATGCGTCGAGCAGGTTGGCCTTGGCGAGGGCGCCGCGAACGTTGCCCGGCATCGGCTGAGGAGAGTTGTTCGGGTGAGAGCTACGTGCCATGCGCCGCTACTATGCCCGAGGGCGCGGCCTCCGGGCGCGTGTCGGAGGCGTGGTGTAGCGTCGCTCCGTGCCCGAGTCGTTGACGCTCGCCCCGACGGAGAATCCGCGTGTGTTCGTCGCGCCGGATGGCCGGCGGATCTCGCCGCCCGAGGGCTGGGCGTGCTTGCCGCCGGGTGACGCGGGGTTGACGCGCCGGGTGAAGGCGGCCGGGCCGAGCTGGGTCGTGATCGAGAAGCGCGGGCGCAAGGCGTTCTCGCGGGGGTTGTGGGCGCCGCGCGAGCACATCGAGGCCGCGCGGGCGGCGATCGAGGCGGAGCGGTCGACCGAGGCGTATGCGAAGCGGCGCGAGGCGGATGTCGCGCGGCGCGAGCGTGGCCACGCGGCGTATGCGGTCGAGTTCGAGCAGGAGGTGCTCGCGTTCCTCCGGTTCGCGCCGCGATGGAGCGAGCTCGCGCGGACGCTGGCGAAGCGCGTGGCGAAGCATGCGACGCCGGTCGGCAGCGGGACCGTCGCGCGCACGCAGCGGATCCCGATCGAGGAGCGTGCGCGGGCGGCCGTGATCGCGTGGATGCGTCATCAGACCACCGGCTACGACGACATGCGCATCGAGCGCGTGCGCGGGCGGCGGCGCGAGGTGCGGCGCGAGCTCGCCGAGGTGTCGAGCGCGGTGATCGAGGTGCATCGTGCGAATGCGCCGCATGCGCCGCAGGCGTGCACACTGTGTTCTGCTGTGACTTCGGTCGACGACGACTTCCTCGACGGCGTCGAGCTGTAGATGGCGACCGCCTGGCAGACGATCGCGACCGTCGGCACCGATGAGGGCCCGCTCGAGCTGCGCCGGCGGCGCGACGACTGGCTGATGGTGATCGGTGGGCGCGTGCTGATGAACAGCTTCAGCCGCAGCTCGGAAGAAGAGCTCGCGCGACTTGCGATCGACCGGCTCGGCGCGAAGGCGCCGCGGCGTGTGCTCAATGCCGGGCTCGGCATGGGCTTCACGCTGCGCGCGCTGCTCGATCGCACGCCGCCAACGACCCGCGTCGTGGTCGCGGAGCTCAATCCGACGGTCGTCGAGTGGTGTCGCGGGCCGCTCGCGGCGGCCAATGGCGAGGCGGTTCGCGATCCGCGGGTGCGCGTCGAGATCGACGATGTCGCGCGCGTGATCGCGAATGCGGATGCCGGCGCGTTCGATCTGATCCTGCTCGATCTGTACGAGGGGCCGAACACGTCGACGCAACCCACCGACGATCCGAACTACGGGCCGGGCGCGCTCGCGCGGCTGCATCGCGCCGTCGCGAAGGGCGGCGTTGCCGGCATCTGGTCCGAGGATGCGGATGCGCCGTTCGCCAAACGGTTCGCGGCGGCCGGGTTTGGCGTCACGAAACACGCGCTCAAGAGCGGCGCGAGCCGGCACGTCGTGTATCTCGGCACGCGGCGCTGACCGCGAAGCGCGTTCTGCGATCGCGCGCGATCACTTTTTTTCGAGCGCGAAAAGCCGATCGATTTCGCGGCGATACGCGCGATGCCGACATGTACGGTGAATGACGCGCAGCATCATTTCTGTTGACGCACTGCGGCGACTCCCCTACCGTTCGTCTCGATGATGGGTACCACGAAGCTCGCCGCAGTTGCTTCGCGGTTCTCTGCAGCGGCGCCGGTATCCGAGGTGGGCGTGGTTGCGCCCGTGCTCCTCATTATCGTCGGCCTCGTCCTTCTTGGGGACGCGGGGCCTCCGATTTAACAGGACATCGAGTCCGCAAATCGGCCCCCGCCCTGGAGACAGAGCGGGGGCTTTTTCATTCCGGGTTTTGGAAAGGCACGTGGGAATGCGCAGCGACACAATCAAGAAAGGGCCAGCTCGAGCGGCCGCGCGCGCGATGTTGAAGGGCGCGGGCTTCAGCGATGCGGAGCTCGAGCGACCGCTCGTCGGGATCGCGAACACGTGGACCGAGGTCACGCCGTGCAACGTGCATCTGCGCGCGCTCGCCGAGAGCGTGAAGGCCGGCGTGCGGGCGGCGGGCGGCACGCCGATCGAGTTCGGCACGATCGCGGTGTCGGATGGGATCACGATGGGGACGGAGGGGATGCGCGGGTCGCTGGTTTCGCGCGAGGTGATCGCGGATTCGATCGAGCTGTTCGTCGGCTCGCACATGCTCGATGGCGTCGTCGCGCTCGCCGGTTGCGACAAGACGATCCCCGCGACCGTGATGGCGCTCGCGCGGATGAACGTGCCGGGGCTCGTGCTGTACGGCGGGCCGATCGCGCCGGGCCGATTCGAAGGGCACGACGTCACGATCCAGGACGTGTTCGAGGCGGTCGGCGCGCACGCACGCGGCGCGATGTCGTCGGAGCGGCTGCGCGTGCTCGAGGATGGCGCGTGTCCCGGCGCCGGCGCGTGCGGCGGACAGTTCACCGCGAACACGATGAGCGTCGCGCTGGCCGTGCTCGGCGTGTCGCCGCTCGGCGCGAACGAGATCGCGGCGACCGATCCGGCGAAGCAGGCGGCGGCGCGGGCGTGCGGCGCGGAGGTGATCAATCTGATCGCGCGCGACGTGCGGCCGCGAGCGCTGCTGACGCGGGTAGCGTTCGAGAACGCGATCGCATCGGTCGCGGCGACGGCCGGCTCGACGAACGCCGTGCTCCACCTGCTCGCGATCGCGTACGAGGCCGACGTACCGCTGTCGATCGACGACTTCGATGCGATCGCCGCGAAGACGCCGGTGCTCGCCGATCTCAAGCCGGGCGGGCGCTTCACGGCCGTCGACATGACACGCGCCGGCGGCGTGCGACTGCTCGTGCAGCGGATGCTGGACGCGGGACT
>JAFAOG010000257.1 GCA_019237945.1 Deltaproteobacteria bacterium
GTTCTGGGCGTGGGCGACCGTGATGCTCGCGCGCCAGGAGCCGGGCGGCATGCGTGCGTTCTTCCGCGAGCTGCGCGCGATGCCGGCCCGCGATCCCGTCGTTCGCCGCGTGTTCGTGCGCGGCATCAAGCAGTACCTGCGGCGCGACTTCCACCCGCGCGACAACGCCAACGAGCACCTCGCGGCGAGCTGGTTCGCCGCGCACGGCTATCCCTTCACCGAGGCAGCATGAACCTACGAGATCGAATCGTCGTCGTCACCGGCGCAGGCAGCGGCATCGGCCGCTCGACCGCGCTCGCGTTTGCCCGCGAGGGCGCCCGCATCGCGGCGTGCGATGTCGATCGCGGCCGGCTCGATGCGCTGAAGACCGAGCTCGGCGATCGCGCGCTGCTCGTCGAGAAGGTCGACGTCGCGAGCCGCAGCGAGATGGCCGCGTTCGCGGCGGCGGTCCACGCGAAGGCGCCCGCGGCCGATGTCGTCGTCAACAACGCGGGCGTTGCGGTCGCAGGCACGTTCCTCGAGACGTCGCTCGACGATTGGGACTGGCTGCTCGGCGTCAACCTGCGCGGCGTGATCCACGGCTGCCACTTCTTCGCGCCGAAGATGGTCGAGCGCGGCGCGGGCGGCCACATCGTCAACATCTCGTCGATCTTCGGCATCATCGCGCCGCCGTCGGTGACCGCCTACGTCGCGAGCAAGTGGGCGGTGCGCGGGCTGTCGATGTCGCTGCGCGAGGAGCTCGCGCCGCACAAGATCGGTGTCACCGCGATCTGTCCCGGCATGATCAACACGCAGATCGTCGCCGACGGCCGCACGATGCCGAGCATGTCGGCGCGCAAGTCGAAGGTCGTCGACGCGTTCAAGGCGCGCGGCACCTCGCCCGACGTCGTCGCGGCCGCGATCCTCGCGGCGGTGCGCACCAACCCGGCCGTGCAGCCGGTCGGCACCGATGCCAAGGTCGTTGCCATGCTGAACCGGCTGGCCCCGCGCGCGATCGCGAAGGTCGGCGCCGCGGTCCAGCGCCGCCTCGCGTAGCCGCCGCCCCGCGTCGAGACAGGAACGCCAGCTGCAAGAACCGCTGGCCATGCTGGATACCGTCAAAGATTTCATGGGCGATGTTGGAGCGACGTCCGCAGGTTACGCGCGGCGTCTCGGATCCTCGACCAGTGCGCTCGCGCGCAGTGTGGGTCCCAAGCGCGGCGCGATCGCGCTCGGCATCCTGGCCGCGGGAGTTGGCGGCTTCTTCCTCGCGCGCTACCTGCTGGCAAAGCGGGCGGCGGCGGCGGTTGCCGAGCCGGAGACTCCCGCGCCGCGCGTCAAGCCGATCCCGTCGACCGCGCCGATCGGCCCCGCGCTCGCGTAGATAGCACGCGCACCGCGTTGCACTCCGCGCCGTGATCGCGCGTCTTCGCGATCGGCAGCAGCTAGACTGCGCGCCATGAGCGAGTTCAAGGGCTTCTCCAGGGACGCGATCGCGTTCCTGCACGAGCTCACGATCGAGATGAACAAGGAGTGGTTCGAGGCGAACAAGCCTCGCTACGAACAGGTGTGGGTCGAGCCGCTGACCGCGCTGCTCGAGCACGTGCAGACGCGCGTCGCGAAGGCGTACGCGCCGGTGAAGCTGACGCCGCACGTGTTTCGCATCTATCGCGACGTCCGCTTCTCGAAGGACAAGACGCCGTACAAGACGCACGTCGCCGCCGTGCTGCGCACCGGCTACGGCTCGGCGATGTACTTCCACGTCGAGACCGAGGAGGAGTGGGTGGGCGCGGGCACGTACTTCTTCGAGGGCCCGCAGGTCGGCCGGTGGCGCAAGCTCGTCGCCGCCGACAAGACTGGCAAGGAGATCGAGAAGATCGTCGGCGGGCTGCGCGAGAAGGGGTACACGGTCGGCGGGCACGAGGACTACAAGCGCGTGCCCAAGCCCTTCAAAGACGACCATCCCCGGGCGGAATTCCTGAAGATGCGGGGGCTGACCGCGCAGTTCCCCGCGATCCCCAAGGGCATGCTGCATCGCGCCGAGCTAGGTGACTGGCTGGTGGGCCATGCCAAGGCCGTCGCACCGCTGGTGACCTGGCTCAAGCGCGTCTAGTTAGAGGGCTTTCTCCGGTGTAAGGTGCGCGCGTGAAGCTTGCGACCCTCCGCGATGGTTCCCGCGACGGCAGGCTCCTGGTCGTGCGACGCGATGGCGAGGCGGGGGTGCCGTCGCCCGATGCGTGGCCGACCCTGCAGCGCGCGCTGGACGACTGGGAGGCCGCGGAGCCGGCGCTGCGCGAGGTCGCGGATCAGCTCGACCGCGGCGCGATCGATGGCATGCCGGTCGATCCGTTGCGCCTCGGCGCCCCGCTGCCGCGCGCGTACGAGTGGGTCGATGGCTCGGCGTTTCTCAACCACGTGATCCTCGTGCGCAAGGCGCGCAAGGCCGAGCCGCCGAAGACGCTCGAGACCGACCCGCTGATCTATCAGGGCGGCAGCGGCGACCTGCTCGGGCCGCGCGATCCGATCGAGCTGCGCGATCCGGCGTGGGGATTGGATTTCGAGGCCGAGGTCTGCGTCGTGCTCGGCGACGTGCCGATGGGCACGACCGCGGACGATGCGGGCAAGTACGTGCGCCTGCTGCTGCTCGCGAACGACTGCACGCTGCGCAACTTGATCCCGGACGAGCTCGCGAAGGGCTTCGGCTTCTTCCAGAGCAAGCCGGCGACCGCGTTCTCGCCGTTCGCGATCACGCCCGACGAGCTCGGCGAGCACTGGCGCGGCGGCCGCGCTCACATTCGCGTGCGCACCACGTACAACGGCACGGTCGTCGGAGACTGCGATGCCGGCCCCGAGATGCACTTCTCGTTCGGCGATCTGGTCGCGCACGTCGCGAAGACGCGCCGGTTCACCGCCGGCACGATCCTCGGCAGTGGCACGGTGTCGAATGCCGATCGCGCGCGCGGCGTGTCGTGCCTCGCCGAGCGCCGCATGATCGAGATCATCGAGACCGGCAAGCCGGCAACACCGTTCATGGCGGTCGGC
>JAFAOG010000186.1 GCA_019237945.1 Deltaproteobacteria bacterium
GCGCCGGGTTCACGCACACGCTCGACCCCGATCACAAGTACGTCGAGATCGAGGTCCCCGCCGGTCTCGCCGGTACCTCGGCCCAGGGCTACCTCGCGCTCCCCGACGGCACGATCTACAACCGCCAGCGCATGCAGCTGTCGCTGATCCCGACCGTCGACGCCGCCACGCGCGACGAGCTCGAGAACGACGCGAAGAACCTCGCGACGAACAACGCGGGCAACGACAAGGCGCTGCTCGCCCTCGCCGCCAAGGCCGATCGCAGCCAGACGTTCTGGTTCGCCGGCTCCGCCAAGAACACGCCCGCCGCGGACAAGGTCGGTGACATCTACGGCGCGATCGACATCGACGGCGGCCTCAAGATGGACGTCACGATCGGCTTCACCGACAAGGACCTCGCCAAGCAGCTCGACGAGGGCCTCGATCAGGCCAAGTCGATGAAGAAGAGCCTGCCGCCCGACATGCGCGACCTGTTCGACAACATTTCGCTCCATCGCGATGGCGGCCAGGTGCGGATCGTCGCAAAGCTCACGGATGCACAGCTGAAGTCGCTCTCGCACATGGGTGCGCTCGGCGGCGGACTGGACTGAAAAGGAGAGAGTGATGAATCGACGACTATTTCTCGTGGGTGTGTTCGCTGTTGCCATCGCCGCGTGCGGCAAGAAGGGCGGCGGCTCGGCCGCGCTCTCGAAGTACCCCGGCACCGAGGACGGCGCGAAGCAGATGCTGACCGACCTCCGGACGTCGAGCGACGCCGCCGGCATGACGAAGGCGCTCAAGCCGACCTCCGCCGACTACAAGGCCGTGTTCACCGACGACTTCGCGGCGAAGGCCGAGAAGGGCTACGAGGAGCTCTGGAATGATCCGAAGAGCGTGATCGGCGCCGACCCGGCGAACACCGAGCTCAAGCTGTTCAAGGCGACGACGGACGACATCAAGGCGTGGACGCACGACGTCGAGATGGACTTCCCGGGCGGCTACCAGAAGGTGAAGGACAACTTCAAGCCGGGCCTCACCGTCTACCGCTGGAAGTACACCAAGCCCGGCGAGACGCTCGGCATGGCGTACGATGGCCTGATCTACGTCAACAACCACTGGGCCTGGTTCCCCAAGCCCTGGCGCATCGCCGAGCACTGAGTCACTGCACGTCAGTCACTGCCCGTGAGTCACTGATCGACGAGGCGAATCCCGTGCGGCGCGGCGGGATCGCCGACGATCGCGAGGCGACCGTCGAGGAAGCGCGCCCACACATCGCCGAGCACCGCGCGTCGCCACGTCTGCCACGCGGGGAGCTGCTCGGCAGCGGCCAGGCCGTGCTCGTCGATCCGGCGCGCGGCCTCTTCGGCGTCGGCGCGCGTGGCGAGCAGGCGCGGCGCGATGCCGGTGTCGTCCGCGATCAGCTGCACGATCGCGAGCATCAGCTCGGCCCACCGCTGCGCGCGCGTCGACGACGCACGCCACTCGCGACGCGGCTCGCGCTCGACCTTCGCACCCGCGCCCGCTGCGCCCGCCGCGCCCGCGGCACCCGCCGCCGTGCTCGCCGCACTCGCGATCGCGGCCACGATTTCATCCGCGCGCGTCTTCGCGATCGGCGACACGCCCTTCTCGGCGCGCACGCCACCGGGGTTACTCGGCCGATGGCGCGCGAGCTCGAGCAGCACCTTGTCGTTGAGGACCTGGCCAAGCGGTTTGTCGAGCTCGATCGCCGTCCGCAGGCGCCACGCCGCGAGCGCGACGACCGCCGCGTGCGCCTTGTCGTCCATGCCTCGCGCACCGCCGATCGCCTGCCACGCCGTCTCGGGCGTGATCGCCGCCGCCGCGGTCGCATCCGCGCCGATCGCGCGCGTCTCCTCGCGTACCCACGCGACCTTGTCGCCGAGCCGCGCTGCGAGCTTCGCGTAGATTCGCGGCAGGTGAAAGACGTCGGCCGCCGCGTACTGGAGCTGGGCGTCGCTGAGCGGCCGGCGCGCCCAGTCCGTCCACTGCTGCTCCTTCGCGAGCGTCACGCCGAGCAGCTCCTGCGCGAGCGCCGCGAGCCCGACCTGGTCGCCGATTCCGAGGAACGCGGCCATCAGCTGCGTATCGATCACGTTCGGGAGTGACGCGCCAAACCGCGTCGCGAACAACCCGAGGTCCTGGCGCGGCGCGTGGGCCACGACCAGCGGATGCGCCGCGAGCGCGGCCACCAGCGGAGCGGCGTCGACGGCCAGCGCGTCGACGAGTCGCACCTCGGGATCCGCTGCGACGATCTCGTCGACGGGAGCATCCAAGCTCACGTCCTCCCCGAGCCACGCAACCTGAACCACACATAACGTCGGAACCAGGCGGTCCGCCGACACGAACTCGACGTCGAACGCCGCCAGCCGCGCCCGCGCGAGAGCACTCGCCACCTTCGCAAGGTCCGCCGGGTCCGTGACGAGCACGCCACACCATAACCCTGTTAGATTCCCCCCGGAAACGGATGCATCACATGACGAACACGTTCGGCAGCAAGGCGCAGATCACCGTTGGCAGTAACAAGGTCGAGCTCTACCGCCTCGACGCGCTGGTCCAGCAGAAAGTCGGAGACGTCGAGACGCTCCCGTACTCGCTGCGCATCCTGCTCGAGAACCTGCTCCGCTACGAGGATGCCAAGACGGTCCAGCCCGCCGACATCCAGGCGGTCGCCGGCTGGAACCCCAAGCACCGCGTCGAGCACGAGGTCCAGCTTCGCCCGGCGCGCGTCCTGATGCAGGATTTCACGGGCGTCCCCGCCGTGTGCGACCTCGCCGCGATGCGCGACGCCTTCGTCAAGCTCGGCAAGCCCGCCAGCTCGATCAACCCGCTCCGCACCGCCGACCTCGTGATCGATCACTCGGTCCAGGTCGACGAGTACGGCTCGTCGCTCGCGTTCAAGCACAACGTCCAGCTCGAGTACGAGCGCAACCGCGAGCGCTACCTGTTCCTGCGCTGGGGCCAGCAGGCGTTCGCGAACATGAAGGTCGTCCCGCCGGGCACCGGCATCTGCCATCAGGTCAACCTCGAGTACCTCGCGAAGGTCGTGTGGACCGAGAACGGCGTCGCGTTCCCCGACTCGCTCGTCGGCACCGACTCGCACACCACGATGATCAACGGTCTCGGCGTGGTGGGCTGGGGCGTCGGCGGCATCGAGGCCGAGGCCGTCATGCTCGGCCAGCCGATGGCGATGCTGATCCCCGAGGTCGTCGGCTTCGAGCTGACCGGCCATCTGCCCCCTGGCGCGACGGCAACCGACCTCGTGCTCACGGTCACCCAGATGCTCCGCAAGAAGGGCGTCGTCGACAAGTTCGTCGAGTTCACGGGCGCCGGCATCACGTCGCTCCCCCTGCCCGACCGCGCGACGATCGCGAACATGGCACCCGAGTACGGCGCGACGATGGGCTTCTTCCCCGTCGACGGCGAGACGCTGAACTACCTCCGCTTCACCGGCCGCCCGGAAGCCCAGGTCCAGCTGGTCGAGCGCTACTGCAAAGAGAATCTGTTGTGGCACGACCCATCGCGCAAGCTGCGGTTCTCCGACACGCTGTCGCTGGATCTATCGACGGTCGAGCCGTCGATCGCCGGCCCCGCGCGCCCGCAGGATCGCGTCCCGCTCAAGACCTCGCGCCGCGCGTGGCGCAAGGCGGTCGGCGGCATCCTCGGCGACAAGGCCGCGGCCGCCCCCGCCGAGATCGAGCACTGGGCCGACGACGGCGGCGCCGCCGCCCCCGCGCCCGGCAAGTGCGCGGTAACGACGTCCGTCACCACGGACAAGGGCACGTTCTCGCTCGGCCACGGCTCGGTCGTGATCGCGGCGATCACCTCGTGCACGAACACGTCGAACCCGTCGGTCCTGCTCGCCGCCGGTCTGCTCGCGAAGAAAGCGGTCGCGCGCGGCCTGCGCTCCAAGCCCTGGGTCAAGACCTCGCTCGCGCCCGGCTCGCAGGTCGTCACCGACTACCTCACCGAAGCCGGCGTCATGCCCGACCTCGAAGCCCTCGGCTTTCACCTCGCCGGCTACGGCTGCACGACCTGCATCGGCAACTCGGGTCCCGTCCACGACGCGATCGCGGCCGCGGTCAAGGACAACAACCTCGTCGTCTGCTCGGTCCTCTCGGGCAACCGCAACTTCGAGGGCCGCGTGAACCCGGTCGTCCGCGCGAACTACCTCGCGTCCCCGCCGCTCGTCGTCGCCTACGCGCTCGCGGGTACGATGGACATCGACCTCGACACCCAGCCGATCGGCGTCGACGCCTCGGGCGCGCCGGTCATGCTGCGCGACATCTGGCCCTCGCCCGCCGAGGTCGAGACCGCGATGCGCACCTCGATCCGCCGCGAGCAGTTCGAGCAGCGCTACGCGCACGTCCTCGAGGGCGATGCCGACTGGCGCTCGCTCCAGGTCCCCGCGGGCGACACGTTCGCGTGGGACGATCGCTCGACCTACATCCGCAAGCCGTCCTTCTTCGACGACCTCGGCCCCACGCCTCGCCCACTGACCGACATCCGCGGCGCGCGCGTCCTCGCCGTCCTCGGCGACTCGGTCACCACCGATCACATCTCGCCCGCCGGCAACATCGCCAAGGGCTCGCCGGCCGCTCGCTACCTCGACGAGCACGGCGTCCCGCCGCGCGAGTACAACCAGTACGGCGCACGTCGTGGCAACCACGAGGTCATGGTCCGCGGCACGTTCGCGAACATCCGCCTGAAAAACCTCATGCTCGCGGGCATCGAGGGCGGCCTGACCAAGCACCTGCCCGACGGCACCCAGATGTCGATCTACGACGCCGCGGTCAAGTACGCCCAGGACCGCGTCCCGCTGATCGTGATCGCGGGCGACCAGTACGGCACCGGCTCGTCGCGCGACTGGGCGGCCAAGGGCACGATGCTCCTCGGCGTCCGCGCGGTGATCGCCAAGTCGTTCGAACGCATCCATCGCTCGAACCTGATCGGCATGGGCGTCCTCCCGCTCCAGTTCGAGCCGGGCCAGGACGCCGCCTCCCTCGGCCTCACCGGCGACGAGGTGATCGAGATCGACGGCATCGCCGCGGGCGTGATCCCGAAGAAGAAGCTGACCGTCCGCGCGGGCGCCAAGACGTTCACGGTGATCGCGCGCGTCGACACGCCGCAGGAGGTCGAGTACGTCAACCACGGCGGCATCCTGCAGTACGTGCTCCGCCAGCGCGCCGCCCAGGCCTGACGCCGCGCCGCCCTGAGCCGCCCAGCCCTACGCCGCGAACGGGTCGACGATCACGACGCCGCAGCCTTCGAAATCTCGCGGATTCCTCGTCGCGAGTGTCAGGCCGTGAATCAACGCGGAGGCGCAGATCAGCATGTCCGCTTGCGCGACCGGGCGCCCGACCGCGTCGCGCGCGCTGCGGAGCTCCCCCGCGGCCCGCGCGATCGCGGGCGTCACATCGACGACGCGGTCGACCGATCCAAGCAGTGCATCGAACCAAGCCGCGAGCTTGCGCCGCCTCGCCGCCGGTGCACGGGCAATCCCGTACGCCAGCTCTTCGATCGAAATCACGCTGATCGCGATCGCGGTCCGGCTAGCAAGCCACTGAAGCACGGCGGGCTCTGGCGTCGGACGAGCGAGCTCCGACAGCACGTTTGTATCGACGAGGTGCACGTCAGCGCCGCTTTCCGAGGTGCACGTCAGCGCCGCTTTTGTGTGAACGGCGACACACGGCGCGTGCGCGCGGGAATCTCGAGCTCGACGCCGCCGGCAGCGCGCAGCTCTGCAGACGCCGCCAAAAACGCTTTCCAACGCGCCGCGGCCTTGTCGCGGTCTGCCATCCTCGTGAAGTCTTCGATACCAACGACGACAGCCACCGGCTCGCCTCGCTTCTCGATGATCTGCGGCGAACGACGCGCGCTCGCGATCACGCGCGACAGCTCGGCCTTTGCGGTCGCGACGTTCCAGCGAGTCGACATAGTCACGAGTGTAGCCTTCATGACTATCTCGGTCAAACCGCCCGCTTGGCGGTCACAATGCCTCGCGCGAGTCGCGCGTGACCATGTGCGCGGGCGGCGCTTCGTCGGGCGTCGTGCTCGCGTCGGGCCCGACGAAGTACTCGTCACCCGCGCAGGCCGCGCCGACCGCGCCGCTCGCGGACGCCTCGTTGGCCGGGCCACCGCTCTCGCACGCCGTGCTGGCCGACGCCGCCTTCGCGGGAAGCCGCTGGAGTCCGAACGCGTCGAGCACGTTGTCGCTACTGCTCAGCTCGAACATGCTCGTCTCGTCGGCCGCCGCCGCGGACCGCGGTTCCTCGGCACACGCCTCGGGGGCCCACGCGTCCGCTGCCGCCGGCTCGGGCCAGCTCGGAGCCCGCTCACCTGCACGACCCGCGTGCTCGTGCTCGTCCGCACACGCCACGAGCTCGTGCTCGCCCGCATCATCATCCCAGCCGTAGTCGCCGTCGTGCTCCGACGCGTGCTCCGGCTCGACGCTCATCTCGTCCCCCGATGGCACCAGCGACGGCAATGACGGCACCGACGACGGCAGCGGCGGCACGCCCGGCGGTGGCCCCAGCGCGCCCGTCGGCAGCGGTGGCGTCAGTCCGATGTATCGCCGCCGCGCGACGCCCGCGATCCGCTTGCGCCCGGGCACCGCGAGCTGCAGCTGGCGCGCGCGATCCGCGAACGTCGACTTCGGCATGCCAAGCGCCGCTGCGGCCGCGCGAATCGTTCCGTACCGCGCGAGCGCCTTCTCCATCAGCTCGCGCTGCACGGTCTCGAGCTTCTGCAGATCGTCGTCCTCTTCGTCCACCATGGCCGGTCTCTGGAACGGCATCGA
>JAFAOG010000403.1 GCA_019237945.1 Deltaproteobacteria bacterium
GGACAGGACGAGGCAAACGGCAATGAGACTGCGCATGTGCGGACGACAATGAGCAACGGTCATGCCGGCGTAACCGCATGGAGTTGCACAAATTGCCGTCAATTCGCGGGGGGTGAAACCCCACTGCCCACGGGTGTTTTCACCGGCTACTCGAGTAGCCGCCACGCTGCGATCTCGCCGCCGACGTCGGGCGCGTCGATCACGCCGTTCTCGATCGCGGAGTCGTCGCTCTCGGGCTCGCACAGATAGACCGCGATCGCGCCGAGCGGATGGTCCGTGCGCACGAGGCGATGACCCTCCGGAACCGTACGCGTCGCGCGGGTCCACTGCACGTGCACGTCGCCGACGCTCGCCGACTCGAGGATCTTGCGCCCCCCTTCGCTGCCGAAGCCGGTGACCGTCGCGACCTCGACCGCGTGCTCGCCCGTGATCGGCTCGCTCGGCAGGCCGTGACGCGCGAGGTGCGCGGCCAGCGCGGGCGGCACGACGTACCCGGGCGGACGCGCGATGACCTTCGTGCCGGCGAAGTTGCCGAAGTAGCGCACGGCGACCTCGCTCGGGGCGCCGTCGGGCGTGCGCGGCGTGCGCGTCGGAATCGTGATCGGCGCGTCGAACGCATCGAGGCGGTACCGCACCGCGATCTGATCGCGCGGCGCGCGACTCTGCGCGACGACCTGCATCACATCATCGCGGTGCATAGCGACGTACCGCAGCGCCTCGAGCAGCGTCGCGTAGGTCGTGCGCACGCGCTCGGGATACGGCAGATACGAGTAGCACTCGAGCAGCAGATCGAGACGGTTCGTCAGCCCGCGATAGTTGCTGCCGAAGCGCGGGTGATGCGTGTACGTCATCCAGCCTTCGCGCACGGAGGCGTGCGGGTCGGCGTCGCGGTTCGCGTCGAGCGAGCGCTCGTCCTCGACGAAGTTGCCATACCAGCCCGCGATCACCTGATGCTCGCGCGCGAGCGCCGCCTGCACCGCCGGCATCATCTGCTCGCGCATGTAGACGATCGGCTCCGCGCGCCCGCTCGCGATCGTGTGCGGCACGTCGTACGTCATCTGTATGCGGTGCACGCTGCCGTTCGTCGCGTGCGTGTCGATCGTCAGGTCGGGCTGCCACACCTGACACACGCGCGACTGCAGCGCGCGCATCTCGCCCGACTGCTGCCGCATGTAGTCGCGGTTCAAGTTGATGCCGCTCGCATTGACGCGCGTGCCGACGAGCTCGGGCCCGATCTGCCCGTGCAGCTTCGGCAGGTCGAGTCGACGGTTGGCCGGATCGACCGCATCGTTGCCGTCGGGGTTGAACAGCGGCACGAACACGAGCGTCATCTGCGCGAGCATCTCGCTGCCCTGCGCCTGCAGATCGCGCATCAGCATCATGCTCGCTTCCTTGCCCTCGACCTCGCCCGCATGAATCCCGTTGATCACGAGCACGACCGGCAACCCCACCCGCCGCGCCTCCTCCGGCGTCTTCACGCCATGCGCGCTCATCACGACCAGCGGCAGGTCGCGCCCACCGGGGCTCGTGCCGAACGACGACAGCGTCAGATGCCGCTTGTCGACCGCGGCAAGAAACTCCATCACGTGGCGGTGAAGCGACGTCTCGCGGTAGCCGGTCGCCTCGGCGCGGGTCTCGGGCTGCATGCCCTCTCGTACCACCCAAGTGCCTGAAATGGCGATGAAACAAAATATTTATGCGACGGGTCATGCGTTCCGTGTTCTACAGCGTGCCCCCATGCGTCGAATCGTCTTCGTTCTCGCCCTGATCAGCGCGTGCGCGCCGACCGCGCAGCGCCAGTGTCACAAGAGCAGCAAGGCCGATGGCGTCGGTCCCGACGGCGAGCTCCACTACCCCGAGGTCTGCACCGCGCAGACGACGCCGCCGCCCGCAACGCGCCCCGCCGCACCGCCGGCGGTTGCGAAGACGCCGCACACGCCGACCAAGCTCGATGCGCTCCGCCCGGACACGCCCGAGCCCTGCCGCGACTACGCCCGCGACCGCTGCCAGGCAAATGACGGCTGCGACGACGCGATCAAGATCGCCAACGACCTCGCGACGAAGAAGCGCGCCTACGCGCAGTGCATGAAGCTGCTCGCGGGCCGCTAGTAGTCCTTGCCTGCGCGCCTACCGCTGGCACCATGGGATCGCATGTGGCGCGCGATCGGAATCTGGTTGCTGCTCGCACGGGCGGCGTTCGCCGAGCCGGTCGCCATCAAGGCGCGTCCGCGGGCGTGCTGGCCGGCAGGCGGCGTGCTGTTCGAGATCGATCAGCGCGCGACGGGCAAGCGATCGACCGCAACCACGCTGCTCTTCGCGAATGGCGCGTGGCGCACGGCGACGTTCGACACCGACGGCAAGCCGGCCGCTACCGGGAAGGGATGCCTCGAGAAGTACCAGGTCGCGCGCATCGTCGAGGCGCTCGCCGCTGCGACGTGGAAGGTCACGCACACGCCATCAACGTGCACGCTCTCGCCCCGGTGGTCGACGTACAAGTGGAAGACGCGCGTGGTGTTCACCGATCGCGCGTGCAGCGGCGACGCGCTAGACACCGACAGCGCGAAGGCGATCGATCTGGTCGACTTCTACGTCGTCCCGCCGGCTCTCGACGACGACGCGCGCCCGCACCGGCATGGGCTGCCGCGCGAGTGTCTCGACAATCCGCTCGCGTCCGCGTGCAACTAGCCGAACGCTGAACATCGCCGAAGCGCCGCGCGCACGAGCTCCTCGAGGGAGCATGGCCCCTCGAGGGAGCATGGCCCCTCGTGGAGCGCATCATCTACGGCGCGGTTCGCCTGCGCCTTCGTGAAGCCCAGCGTGGTCAACGCGAGCACCGCGTCGTGGCGCGCGTCGGCCGGCAAGCCGCGGCGCGCGTCGGCTGGCGCACTCCGATGTGTGGTGTGGTCTGACCGATTGTCCACGTGGACAATCGCGTCGGCTCGCGCGGCCGCGATGTTCACGATCACCGCCGACTCGGCGGGTCCTTCGATCGTGATGTCGCCACGGTGATGCGCCACATGATGGCCGTCGCAGAGCGCGATCAGGTTGTCCAGCGTGTGCGGACCACCCAGCTCCTGTGGAACGATGTGATGCACCTCGATGTTCGCCGCCGAGCGACAGCCCGGCACGCGACACCGTCCATGATCGCGCAGCATCACCTTGTCGCGCAGCGCGGGTGTCACGTCCTGAACGGCCCGCTGCTGGCCGGTGACGTCGATCCACTGTGCATCGCAGAACGCGCGCGCCAGCTCCTCCGGCCGCAACGCCACGTGCCGGTTGCCGACGAGCTGCCGCCCAACCTGACACGTCGGGCACACCGTGACGGCGACCTGCGCGCGTGCCTTCTTGCGCGACCCCCCGTTTCGATACCGCTCCGCGAGGAGCGCGAGCAGCTGGTTGTCGTCGAGACGCTCGCCGAGCTCTTCTTGCAGATCGCGTCGCGCAAGCTCGAGCGCCGACTCGGTCGCGGGCGTGATCCCGCGATACGTTCGATCCTTCGCGCGCAGATCCGGCCTGCGCGGCGTCTGCGGCCGGTCGCCGACCTCACGCTCCGCGAGCAGCTCTTCGATCTCGCGCTGGTTCTTCCCGCGACACGCCCCGATCCAGTCATCCTCGGTCCGATTCGTCGCGACGCGCGAGATCGCCCGCACGGCCGAGTAGCTCAGCTCGCCGTCGCCGAGTGCCTGCTCGAGCGCGGGCATCGAGTCCAGCGACTCGGCCACCCGCACGCGCTCTGACGCGACGTGCGGTCCGTACCCGCACTCGACCTCCAGGTACTCGCGGATCGACGTTCTGCCGACATGCCGCCACAGCGCGCAGCGAATCGCCGCGCGAATCAGCTCGAGCTCCTCGCGGTCGAGCGCCGCGCGCTTCTTCGCGATCCGCTTGAGCCGCCGATGCACATCCTGCCACTCGGGCTCGCCGACCTCACACGCCTTCGACATCACCAGCTGCGGAAACGCGTACGCGACCACGACACTCTCCTTGGTGGAAAGAACCACGTGTACCACGCAGGTTTCGGCCGCTCTGGCTCGCGCTCTGCGCACGAAACGCGACATCACGGTGCACGCGAGTCATTCGCCGCGCGCACGTGCGCGAGAAGGCACGCGCGCGATTCCTCGACGAGAAAACGCGCGACCTCGCGACGAGGGCTCGCGCGCGGCGGCGGAAGTCGTCAAGCACAATCGACATCGCGCCGCACCCTCGAGTTCCCGTGCGCGCGAACCGCACCCGCCAGTGCCCGTGCGCGCGCGAACCGCGCCCGCCATCGCCCGTGCGCGCGAACCGCACCCGCTGCTTCCGGTGCGCGCGAACCGCACCCGCCCTGCCCGTGCGTTGTGCTCCCCCTTGTGCTCCGGGGCGCCGAAGGTCGGGGGCTCTCGGCCGATGCGCGCCGCGCGCAGGCGCCGTGACACGCGCGCGTGGTGCTCGCGATCGCAGACGGCGCTGAAGCCGTGCGCGTGGCGCGGCGCGTGCGCAAGCGGCGTGCGAGGCGAGCCCCCGACCGAGGCCCGAGCTGACGTCTTCTCCACGGCGTGTGCGTCGAACGCGCCGCGCGCCCGAACCGCACCCGCCACTGCCCGTGCGCGCGAACCGCACCCGCCCCGCCCGTGGCGCGGCGCGCGCGCACGCGGCGTGCGAGGCGAGCCGACCGGCGCGACCCAGGCCCGAGGTTCGCTACGGCTTCGGCGCCCGCAGCATCGCCGCCTTACGCCCGACCTTCTCGATCGCGGCGAGGTCATCCGCCGACAGCCGCAGCTCCGCCGCGCCCACGTTCTCGCGCAGATGCTCGACGCGCGACGTGCCTGGAATCGCGACGAGCGTTGGCGAGCGCGCGAGCAGCCAGGCGATCGCAGCCTGAGCCGGCGTGATTCCGAGACGCGCCGCGAACGGCGCGAGGATCGAATCCGCGGCCGCGAGCGCGCCCGTCGCGAGCGGGAAGTACGCGATGAACGCGATACCTTCTCGCTCGCAGTAGTCGATCACTGGATCGCTGCGGCGCTCGATCACGTGATAGGCGTTCTGGACCGTCGCGACCGGAAAGTGCTTGCGCGCGGCTTCGATCTGCTCGATCGAGACCTCCGAGAGGCCGGCGTGTCGGATCAGGCCGGCGCGCTGAAGCTCCGCCACGGCGGCGAACTGCTCGTCGGCCGGAACGTTGGGATCGATGCGGTGGAGGTGCCACAGATCGATGCGCTCGACGCCGAGGACCTTGAGGCTCGCCTCGGCGGCGGCGCGCAACGAGCCTGGGCGGCCATCCACGGCCCACTGGTTCGGGCCGGGGCGCAGCATGCCGCCCTTCGTCGAGACGGTGATGCCGGCGTACGGGTGCAGCGTCTCGCGCACGAGCAGCTCGGCGACGATCGGGCCGTAGGCGTTCGCGGTGTCGATGAAGTCGATGCCGAGGTCGCGCGCGGTGCGCAGGGTGGCGCGGGCGGCGTCGAGATCCGGCGGCGGACCGAACATGCCAGGCCCCGTAAGGCGCATCGTGCCGAAGCCGAGCCGGTGGATCGTGAGGTCGCCGCCGATCGTGATCGTCGACGCGTTCATCCGGGTGCGATCACGATGCCGCCCAGCGAGGTGCCGAGGTCCATCGTGCCGGTGGGTGTCCACGTGTCGGCGCCGGCGTCGTAGCTGTAGCGCTGGACGAGGTCGCTCGTCCGATGGCCGGTGACGTACATCTCGCCGCCGTCGGCCGAGAACGCGACGCCAACCGGCGCGCTCGCATCGATCGATTGCTCGAGCGTGGGCTCGTCGGTCGCGTCGAGCGTGAAGCGATATTGTCGTCGAGCGCGGCGACGTAGAGCTCGCCAGTGCGGATCGCGAAGAAGTGGAGGTTCCCGGTCGTCTGGAGCGTGACCGCGGTGAGCTCGTTGCCGGTCGCGAGGTCGAACTGGCGGATCACGTTCGACGCGGTCGATACGTAGAGGCGCTTGCCGTCCGGCGCGACGAACACGCCGCGCGTCGTGCCGCTGCCGATCATGCCGTTCGCGACGGGCGTGCCGGCGGCATCGAACGTGAACCGCGACACGCCGTTGCCCTGGTTGGCGGCGAACAGCTCGCCGGTCGTCGGTGAGAAGGCAACCTGATGCACGCCGTCGAGCCCGTTGCCTGTGATCTCGGGCCGCGCGGTGAGCGCGTGCGTCGACTGCACGTAGGCGAAGCGCGAGATCGAGCCGGCGGTGCCGTCGGCGGCGTTGTTGCCGTGACGGTTGCCGACGAACACCTCCGACGTCGCCGACTTGAACGCGAGGCTCACCGGATCCTCGACGCTCGTCTTCGCGATACCGGTCCCCGCGACCAGTGACGTGCCATCGCCCGCGACCTGGAACTGCAGGACGCCGCCCCACGTCGCCGGGTCCGTGTTCGTCGGGCCGGGCGGCGATTGCGTGATCAGCACCGTGCTGTTCGGATCGCTCGCGTCGAACAGCGAGGCGACGTCGGCGGGCGCATCCGCGCGCGCATCGAC
Organism: Deltaproteobacteria bacterium; assembly: GCA_019237945.1. Taxonomy (GTDB): domain Bacteria; phylum Myxococcota_A; class Polyangia; order Haliangiales; family Haliangiaceae; genus JABFXX01. The sequence goes on from JAFAOG010000403.1 coordinate 6,470, forward strand.
GACGTGCGAGTCCGGTGTGTGGCGCACGGCGTCGTTGCAGCTGTCGCACGCCGCGAGCGACAGCGCGAGCAGGACGAGCCACTTCATTCGACGTGGATCCGCACGCGGTGCACGACGTTGAACGACTTCGTCGGGTAGTTGCCGTGCAACCGCACCTCGTAGTCGCCCGCGCTCGTCGGCGCCTTGAGCACGAGGCGGCGCGCCGCATCCGGCACGTACGACCACACGCCCCACTCGCTATCGGGCTGACCCACCGCGACGATCGCCGCCCAGTACTGCTCGCCGTGCTTCGCCTGCAGCGGCGCCGGGAACACGATCGCGACGGGCTCGCCCGCCTTCACCGTCGACGCCGCGACGCCGAAGTGCTCCGGCGACACGTTCGCCGCCGGCACGACGACAGGCGGCTCCGCGCACGCCTCGCCCTTCGCGACGAAGCCCTTCGGGCACGTCGGCTTGCCGATGCACTTGTTCTTCGCCGACGACCACGCCTGATCGGGCCAGCAGCAGTGCCCCTGCGTGTCCTCGTCGCGCTCCATCCCGGTCGGGCATGCCTCGAGCGGCGGTGCGACGGCGGGCACGGCCGGCGGCGCGGGAACGGCGGCAGGAACGGCAGCCGAAGCAGGAACGGCAGCCGGGGCCGGCGGCTGTGCCGCAGCCACCTTGTCGTCGTGCTTGCTGCCTTGGGTCGCGACGAACACGGCGATGCCAGCGCCGACCGCGAGCACGGCGGCGATGCCGATCCACATCCCCTTGCCGCGCGCGCCCGGCGCAGGCGCCACGGTCGGCGCCGCAAGCATCTGCGCGGCCGAGCCACTGTTCGTCGTGACGGCGCCCGGCGCCATCGTCGGCTCGTACCCGCTCGGCGTGTTCTGCCCCGAAACAGCGGGCGGCTTCGTCGGCGGCGCGGCGACGCCCGCATCGACGAGCGCGGCGCGCACCTCGGCGGCCGACTGGTAGCGTTTGGCCGGCTCCTTCTCGAGCAGGCGCATCGTGATCGCGGCGAGCGGCGCCGGCACCGACGGCGGCAGCGGCGGCGCCGCATCCCGCATGTGCGCGGCGAGGATCATGCCGGTGCCCTGGTCGCTGACGAACGGCGGGCGCCCGCACAGCATGTGATAGAAGACGCAGCCGAGCGAATACAGATCGGTGCGGTGGTCGAGGTCCGAGCGACCCATGCACTGCTCGGGGCTCATGTACGCGGGCGTGCCGATCAGCGCGCCGGTCTGCGTCTTCATGCCGCCGCCCTGCTCGCCCGCGAGCTTCGCGATGCCGAAGTCGAGGACCTTGACCTGGATGCCGCCCGCGACGAGCTCGTTGGGCACGAGGAAGATGTTGTCGGGCTTGAGATCGCGATGGACGATGCCGCGCGCGTGCGCCGCCGCCAGCGCCCCCGCGACCTGCGCGACGATCGCAGCCGCTTCCTGCGGCGTCATCGAGCCGCGCCTCAGGCGGTGCTCGAGGCTCTCGCCCTTGAGCAGCTCCATGACGATGTATGCACGGCCATCGGTGTGGGTGCCGTAGTCGTAGACCGCGACGATGCCCGGGTGCTCGATCGCAGAGGCGGCGCGCGCCTCGTTGAAGAAGCGCTGGACGATCGCCGGATCGGCGGAGAGCTGCGGCAGCAGCATCTTGAGCGCGGCCGGGCGGCCGAGCTGGACGTGCTCGGCGGCGTAGACCATGCCCATGCCGCCGCGCCCGAGCTCCTGCGAGACGCGATAGTTCCCGATGACCTGCCCGATCACGCCCCTTCAGTGTAGCAGCTGGCTGAGCGCGATCGGGGTCGTCTGCGGGTGGACGCGGGCGGCCAGCTCGTCGAGGGCGCCGGCGAGCTCGCGCTGCCCGTCGATCATGCGGTCGTAGGCCTTGCGGCGGCGGGCGGCGCGCTCGAACGCGTCGCGCGAGGCGGGCGTCGGGGCGGCGCGCATGTCGAGCGCGACGATCGCATCGCGGCGCAGCGCATCGAGCGTGCGGAGCAGCAGCGCCTGCGCGTCGGCATCGCGGTCGGGATACGGGCGCAGCCCGACGAGCACGCGACCCACGCTGCCGAAGCCCTCCTCGCCGCCGACGTCCTCGACGACGAGCAGCGGCCGGGTCGCGCGCGGGAAGTCACTCGGGAAGATCGCCCACACGAGGGTTCCGTCGCCGCGCACGTTCGCGGTCGCGACGAGCGGACCGAGCGGGAAGTACGGCGGATCGATCGAGCCGCGGATCGCGTCGACGAGCTTCGAGCGCGCCGCCGCATCGAGCACGATCAGCGGCTCGCCCGGCGCGCGCTTCGGGACCTGCAGCGTCTTCATCAGCGTGCGCAGCTGATCGATCGACACGACGACGTTGAGCGCGCTCGCGGCGTTGTAGTGCGCGTGGAAGATCCCGACGAGCTCGAGCTCGCCCGTCTTGCACGACACCGCGAGCACCGGCGAGCCCGACCCACCTGAGGTCAGCAGCGCGTCGACGACGAAGTCATCGTGATCCCAGTCGCCGTAGTCGTCGTGCTCGTTCGCCGAGATCACCTTGCCGACGTTGATCGCCTGGAACTCGCCGAGCGGGAACCCGCGCACCTCGACGGCCGTGCGCGCCGTCAGCTTGCCCGACGCGCCGATCTTCCACGGCAGGATGTCGAGCTTGGTGTGCGCGCGCAGCACGGCGATGTCGAGTGCTTGATCGGCGACGACGCGCGTCAGCGGGATGTCATCGGCGGCGTAGTCGTCGTGATCGCTGTCGACGATCCGCAGCGAGTCGGAGATCCGCTTGCAGCCCTCGTGCACCTCCGGCCACTCCGCGACGTGCTCGTTCGTGAGCAGCAGCGTGTCGCCGCCGTCGTGGCGGTAGCCGAACGCGGTGCCGTGCGCGGTCTGGGTCGATTTCGTCTTGCGAAGCTCGCCGCCGGCGCCATACGCGACGCACTCGTACGTGGCGGTCGTGCGGACCGCGTAGACGTAACGCGGTGCGTGGCGTTCCGCCTCTCGCGCCCTCGGCGACAGCGCGGAAAGATCTTCGGCGTACGCGCCGGTGCACTCGGCGCTCGCGGTCCGCGCGCAGAGCAGCGCTGCGCACACGAGGATCGCGCGTGGTCCCATGACCGTGAGGACGCCTGCCGCACGACTTCGTTCACTCGCCCCGATGTGCGATCGTCCCCCCGTGCGCCGGCTCGCTGTCCTCATGGCCGTCCTAGGTTGCAAGAGCCGCGACCACACCCCGCCACCGCCGCCCGTCGTCGCAACACCCCTGAAACCCGTCGACGCGAGGCCTGCGATCGATGCGCCGCCGCCCGCCCCTCCCGTGGCGTATGTCGGGAGCGCCCGCTGCGCTGACTGTCATGACAAGGAGTACAAGGGCTGGCAGAAGAGCTGGCACGCGCGTGCGCTCTCGCCGCCCGAGGCGAAATTCGTCGTCGGGAACTTCGACGGCGCGCACTTCAAGGGCGAGTCGACCGAGGCCTGGATGGCGCGCAAGGCCGCCAAGCCGCAGATGCGCACGCACGGTCCCGACGGCGCGCTCGCCGACTTCCCCGTCGACTGGGTGATCGGCGGCAAGCGCATGCAGGACGACGTCACCGTGTTCCCCGACGGACGCTGGCAGGTGCTGCCGGTCTACTTCCACACGACGAAGCACGAGTGGGTCGACTACACCGAGACCAAGCAAGGCGCGCTGACGCCCGACCACCCGTTCTACTGGACGAACGCGCGCCGCATGGCGAACCACGAGTGCCTCGACTGCCACACGACGAACCTCGCGGTCGGCTACGACGAAAAAACATTGAAGTGGACGACGACATTCACCGACGGCAGCGTCGCGTGCGAGTCGTGCCACGGCCCCGGCGGCGATCACGGCGACGACAAGCGCGGCATCATCCATCCCGTGCACGCGGGCACGGTCGGCGTCGAGGCGTGCGCGCGCTGTCACGGTCCGCGCAAGCCGCTGTGGCCGCTCAACGACCCCGAGCATCCGTTCCGGCTCGGCATCGACAAGTACGACGACTATTACGATCCGATCGTGATCACGCTGCCCGGCGCGGGCATCTCGAGCGACTTCTTCCCCGACGGCAGGCCGAGCACCTCGAGCTTCGAGTACCAGGCGATGCTGCAGAGCACGTGCTTCCGCAAGGGCGGCGCGACCTGTCTGACGTGCCATACCGCGCCGCACAACGCGAAGCGCAAGGCCGACCTGCGCAAGGAGCCCGACGCGCTGTGCGCCGACTGCCACACGATGGCGAAAGACCACGGGCATCACAAGAAGGCGGGGTGCGTCGACTGCCACATGCCGCCGATCGTATCGGGCGTGCTCGATCACTTCGCCGACCACGCGCTCGACGTCCCCGACCCGCGCCTGACGACGACGCACGGCGAGCCGAGTGCATGCGGCATCTGTCACGCCGACAAGAAGCCCGAGGAGCTCGCCGACGCGCTCGCGAAGTGGTGGCCCGATGCCGGCAAGCGCCAGCAGCGCCGCGAGAACCTCGCCGCCGCATTCGACGAGGCAACCGCGAAGGACTCGGCCCCTGCCCTCGTGCTCGTCGTCTCCGACAAGACCGAGGCTCCGAGCGTGCGCGGCGCGGCGGCGGTGCTGCTCGGTCGCCGGTTCCGCGCGCAGTACGCGAACGTGCTGACGCCGCTGCTCGACGATCCGAGCGTCGTGCTGCGCGCGAAGGCGTGCGAGGCGCTCGGCGATGCGCACGCGGCGGTCGCCGCCGACAAGGTCGCGCCGCACACCGACGACAAGGAGCTGCGCGTCCAGCTCGCGTGCGCGCTCGCATTGCTCGACATGCGCGACCCGCGCGGCGAGGCGGCGCTGCAGAAGCTCGCCGACGCCCCCGCGACGTCTCACCTCATGCTGCCGCACCTCGAGCTCGGCATGGCCGCCGGCCGTCGCAAGGACTTCGCGACCGCGCGCAAGGAGGTCACGCGCGTCGTCGAGCTATCGCCGTCGTATTCCGACGCGATCGTCGATCTCGCCGGCATCGACGCCGAGCTCGGCGACTTCGCGGCCGCCCGCGCGCGCATCGCGCAGGTGCTGCAGCTCGAGCCGCATCACAAGGGTGCGCTCGCGCTGCAGGCAAAGCTGCCGCCCTAACCCCAGGCTTAGTGGGCGAGGTCGTTCTCGAGCGTCTTCAGCTTGTCGTCGACGTTCTTGTCGGTGATGTCCTTCGCCGCCTGCTGCTCGAAGTCCTGCTCGGTCGGCACGTCGACGACCGCGCTGCCCGCGGCGACCGGTTCGGGCATCGCAGCGGCGCTGCCGGTCATCGCGGCGGAGCCGGTCGTCGGAGGCGGCGCCGGGACGGCTTCATCATGCTTCTTCTTGCAGCCGGCCACGAGGAGCGCGGCGATCACGAGCCACTTCACGGAGCACCTCCCTTCGTCTTGAACGCCGTCTCGAGCGCCGCCATGCGCTGAGCGTGGCGATCGTTTTCCTTCTGCTGCGCGACGGTGATGCGCACGCCGAGCTTGGCGTCACCCGAGACCGATGCGACATCCTTCATCCGCGCGAGCTCGGCGAGCCGCTGCGCGTGCAGCGTCAGCTCGTCCTGCGTGTCGGCATCCGCGAGGAACGACGCGTTCCACTTCGCGCGGATCTCCTCCATGCGCTTCTCGCGCCGGTGATCGCGCGTCTGCTCGAGCTCCTGCTCGCGCTGGTGGAACGCGGCCTCGCGCGCCGCGCGATCCTTCGCCCACGTCTTCTGCTGCTCGGACCACTCGGCCTCGGCGTGCTTGCGGCGATCGTCGTCGATGCGCTGCTGCTCGGCGGCCCAGTCGAAGCCGGCATCGACATCGAACGAGCCGACCTGCAGCGGACGGCCGTGCCCGCGATCGATCGCGATGTCGGCCGTGCCGGTGACGTCGCCCGGGATCAGGAACTCGATCGTCGTCGGAGCAACGACCGCGCCGGTGAGCTTCTTGCCGTTGACGAGCACGCTCGCCTCGGCCGGGAAGTACATGCCGTGGATGACGACCTTCGAGCCGGCCTTGCCCTTCGTCGGCCAGTAGCTCGACACGGTCGGACGATCGAGCTTCCAGTCGTGGCGATGGTCGCGCACGGTCGGCGGCACGACGCCCGGGTTGCCGTTCGGCGGCAGCGGATGCTCCTCGGGCGGTGGAGGTGGCGGCGGCGCGCCGGCTGCGGTTCCCGCGGTGGCGGTCGCGCTCGCGTCGATCCAGTCGCCCTCGGTCCGCACCCACTTGCCGTCGCGCTGCTCCCAGCGCGTCTCGCGCCACTTCTTGCCCGCGCGCTCGCGCTCCCAGTGACCGGGGACCCAGCTGTACTTGCCGTCCTTCCACTCGTAGCTGCCGGTGACCCACACGAAGCCCGCGCGCGTTGCGTCGTGCGGCTCGGCGGGCGGAGGCGGCGGTGCTTCGGTCGGCTCGCCGCCGACGTGAACATCGACGCCGACGTTGATGCCGACGCCGCCACCGCCGCGATGATCGCGACGATGATCTCGCGGATCGGGTTGTGCGTACGCGGACGCCGAGAGCGCCGCGACGAGTAGCCATGGTCTGAGTCTCATGGCCGAAACGCTAGACCCGCAGCGCCCCCGCGGCGCCGGGAGTACCGAGAGATTTGCGTGAAGAACTGCGAAGCCGCGCGACGGCGTTATGCTCGCCTCATGCCCGTGACCACGCCCAAGCGCACGATCCCGGTCTCGCCCTCGACCGCTGCCGCCGGCACGCGGACGCTGTGCATCGATATTGGCGGCACCGGCGTCAAGGCCCTGGTGCTCGCCCAGGACGGTGCGCCGCTGACCGAGCGCGCCCGCGTCGAGACCCCGCGTCCCGCGACGCCGGACGCGATCATGAAAGTCATCTGGCCGCTGATCGAGCCGCTCGGCGAGTTCGACCGGATCAGCGTCGGCTTCCCGGGCGTCGTGATCGACAACGTGACGAAGACCGCTCCGAACCTGCATCCCGACTGGAACGACTTTCCGCTCGGCAAGGCGCTGTCGGAAGGCACGCGGCGGCCGGTGCGCGTGCTCAACGATGCCGGCGTCCAGGGCTACGGCGTCATCGAGGGCAAGGGCCTCGAGATGGTGCTGACGTTCGGCACCGGCATGGGCACGGGCCTCTACTACAACGGCGTCTACGTGCCGAACCTCGAGCTCTCGCATCATCCGTTCAAGAAGAAGAAGACGTACGAGGAGCTCGTCTGCAAGGCGGAGCTCAAGAGGATCGGCAAGAAAAAGTGGAACAAGCGCGTGGCGGAGGTCGTCGCGCAAGTGCTGCCGATCTGGAACCCGCGCCACCTCTACCTCGGCGGCGGGAACGCGAAGCACATCACGATCGAGCTGCCGCCGAACGTCACGATCACGCCGAACATCGCCGGGTTGCTCGGCGGCATCGCCCTCTGGAAAGACAGCGCTACAGTTCCATCGTGAGTCGCGCGTTCACCAAGGAGATCGACGACGCCCCCGCGGAGCGAATCCAGCGGCTCGGCGTGCCCGTGCCCGATCTCAACTTCGTCACGCCGGCCGGGCTCGCGGCGGCGAAGGCGGAGCTCGAGCAGCTGGTGCGCAGCGGCGGCGATCTGGATCGCATCCGCGAGCTCAGCGATCACCTCGCCACCGCACAGGCGCTCGAGCCGACCGATCGCGACGTCGTCGGCATCGGCGCGAGCGTCACCGTCGAGGACGGGCACGGCAAGCGCACGACCTATCGCATCGTCGGCGCGATCGAGGCGGATCCGAAGCAGCGCGCACTCGGCTGGCAGTCGCCGCTGGCGCAGGCACTGTGGGGCGCACGCGTCGGCGATACGTGCGTGCTGCCGCGCGGCGACGAGGTCGAGGTCGTCGAGATCACCTACTGACGACGACGTCGACCGAGGACGTGAAGTCCTTGCCCCACGGAATCTCGAGGCGCGCGACGACCTGCCACGCGATCGGCCCGCTCGGCGCGAACGCCTTGACGACATCGAGCAGCGGATGCGACGCGCTCGGCTTGAGCTCGAGGGCATCGGCCGGCACCGTCAGCTCGAACGGGTAGCTCGTGATCTCGTAGCGCTGCGCGCCGGCGAGCTCGTGCTCGAACTTGTACAGCTCGACCGACACCGGGCTCGTCGCACCGGCCTGCCGCTGGCGGCGCGTCGCGCGCAGCGACACGACGAGGCGCTTGGCATCGGTCGGCTCGGTGAGCTGCAGCACGATGCGGCCGCGCAGGCTGCCGCCCGGCGGGGCCTTGGGGACGTCGAGCTCGAGCTTGATGTCGCCGCGGCCGACGCCGGTCACGTGCTTCGCCGTCGACTTCACCTGGCTGCCGAGCTTGCTGAAGAAGCTGCCGGCCTTCTTCACCGCGTCGTCGAACTCGCTCATAGCGCCCACGCTCCGCCGAGGCCGGCCGCCATCTCCTCGGGCGTGATCTTGCCGTCGCCGTCGGTGTCGAGCGCCGCGAACACGGCCGCCGTGCCGCCCCACTCCTCGCGCGTGATCAGGCCGTCGCCGTCGAGGTCGAAGACCTTGAAGAACGCGCGCGCGTGCTCGCCTGCCTTCTGCTTGTTGCCGAGCGCGCGGTAGCGCTCCGTCAGCAGCTTCTCGAGCGCGCCGATCGCCTTGGAAAAGCCCTCGATGCCTTCGGCGAGCTTGTCGGTCGCCATCTTGTCGGCGGCGTGCATCGAGCGGAACGCGGCCTCGTCGATGTGCTGCTTCTCGATCGACATGCCCTGCGCCTTCGTCGGATCGAGCTTGCGCTCGAGCGTGCCTTCCTTGCTCTGCAGCTCGGCGAGAAGGTTCGGCGCGATCGTCAGCAGGTCGCAGCCCGCGAGCTCGATGATCTCGCCGATGTTGCGGAACGACGCGCCCATCACCTCGGTCTTGTAGCCGTACTTCTTGTAGTAGTTATAGATCTTCGTCACCGACTTCACGCCCGGATCGTCGGCGCCGGTGAAGTCGCGCCCCTCCGCCTTCTTGTGCCAGTCGAGGATGCGCCCGACGAACGGCGAGATCAGCCGCACGCCGGCCTCCGCGCACGCGATCGCCTGGTGCATGCCGAACAGCAGCGTCAGGTTGCAGTTGATGCCTTCCTTCTGCAGCTGCTCGGCGGCGCGGATGCCTTCCCACGTCGACGCGATCTTGATCAGCACGCGATCGCGCGACGCGCCGGCCTTCTCGTACTGCGAGATGAGGTAGCGGCCCTTCTCGATCGTCTTCTGCGTGTCGAACGACAGGCGCGCATCGACCTCGGTCGACACCCGCCCCGGCACGATCTTCAGGATGCGCAGGCCGAACTCGACGGCGAGCCGATCGAGCGCGAGCGCGACGACCTTGTCCTCCGCGCCACCCGCTTCCTGCTTTGCCCAGCTCAGCGCGCCGTCGACGACGTCGGCGTAGTCGGGCATCTGCGCGGCCGCCGTGATCAGCGACGGATTCGTCGTCGCGTCGCGCGGCGTGAACTTCTTGATCGAGTTGATGTCACCGGTGTCGCAGACCGCGACGGTCATCTTCGTCAGCTGATCCAGTAGCGTGGCCATGGTGTCTCTCTCCCTAGATCGCGTTGGTCTCGAACGCCGTCACGAGCTGCTCGAGCGCGGCGATCTCCGCGCGCAGCTCCTCGCCTGCCTCGGTCTCGGCGACGAGGCGCGGCCGATCGTAGACCTCGACGTCCGAGACGGTCGGCACGATGTCACCGCCTTCGTCGAGGTGATGGTGCTGGGCCAGGTAGATGCGATCGGCGCCAAGCACGAGCGAGAAGCCCTTGTCGCCGTACGCGGCCGCGAACGCGCCGTCGATCGTGATCGCGCGCCCGCTCTTCTTCACGGGCGTCTCGCCCTTCTCGAGCTTGACCGGCACGTGGCCATTCACGATGTAGCCGCGCTCGGGGTCGACGCCGAATTCGCGCAGCACCTTGGCGCAGAACGCCGCGTCGTCGAGCAGCTTGAAGTACGGGTTCTTCGTCTCTTCCTGTGTCGCCTTGTCAGCGAGGAAGTACGTCTCGAACGTGGCCATCTTGTCCTTGCCGAAGCACGGCGAGAGCGGACCGGTCCACAGGTAGAACACGAGGTCGACGTCATCGATCGCGCGGGTGCGAAACGCGCGGTGCACGACGACATCGAATGCCTCGAACATCGCGCGGCCCGCGCGCGGCGCACCGTCGATCGTCATCGGCAGGAACTCACCGCGCTCGTCGACCGGGATGCAGCCGTGAAAGATCGCGCAGCGATCGCGGCGCAGCCACATCCGGCCCTTGCTCGCGATGAACTGCATGTGCTGCCACAGCAGGTACGAATCGAGAAAGCTCCGCTGCAGGCTGTCGAAGCACGCTTGCTCGGCCGGCGACAGCTTGTACGGGTCGGCCCAGTCGACGGTGGGGAAGCGAGTATCGCGCAGCGGATGCATCTTGCCGTCGAGTACGATCGTGCCCGCCGCAGGATCGATCCGATGCAGCAACGCGCGGTGGGTCAGGTTCCATTCCGTGCGCCGCTGGAACAGCTGGCCCTCGAGCTTGAGCTGCAGGATCACCGCCGCCTTCTGCATGCGCGCCAGCTCGGGCGTCGAATCGCCCTTGGTCGCGAAGCACTCCGCCGGATCGTTGCCGTACGCGTCGCGCGCGAGCTCGCGCAGAGGCTCGAGCGAGATGCCGTAGCCTTCCTCGAGCTGCTCGAGCCGCTGGTAGCGCAGCGACAGCCGAACGACGGTCGCGATCGCGGCCGGATGGCCCAGGCATGCCGCCATCCAGTCGGCGTCGTGGTTGCCGAACGCGATCGCGAGGTGCGGCTGCGCCTGCAGCAGCTCGATCACCTTGTCGATGCGCGGGCCGCGATCACCGAGGTCGCCCGCGACGACCAGCTCGGCGACCGCGAGGTTCCGGATGACGTGCGAGAGCATGCGCACGAGATCGAGATCGCGGTCGTGACGCAGGAACGGCGCGACGAGCCCGTCGATGTAATCCGCGGAGCGCTTGAGCTCGGGCGCGAACAGCATCTCGCGCACTGCCGTATCGAACGGGTCCGGAATGATCTTGTCGACCCACTTCAGCGTGTAGCGCGACGCGAGCGTGCGCATGACCGCGATCAGCGGCGGCACGAACCGCTGCAGCAGGACGCGGCGATCCGCCCCAGGCGACACGCGCAGCCACGTCTCGCGCGGCCGGTAGATCAGCGCGAGCAAATCCGGATCTTTGCTGACGCGCTCGACGAGCGGCCGCAAGCTGCCCGATGCATTCGCGATCACCTGGCGCAGCTTGACGTGCTCGCCGTGGACGTCGCTGACGATATGGACGCGCGGGCGTGGCAGCGTCAGCACGGCCTCGAGGTTCGAGAGCTCGGCGAGCACGGCGTCGACGTTCGGATAGCGCTTCGCGAGCGTCTTCAGCAGGAACCGCTCACCATCGTCGATCACGGCACCGGTGATACCACCGAGTGGCCCGCCCGTGGTTTGCTCTGGCGCATGTCGACTCTGACCAGCTCCCCCGCCTGGAAAGCTCTTCTGGATCACAAGAAGAAGATCGAGACCACGACGATGCGGCAGCTGTTCGACGCCGACCCGCAGCGGTTCACGAAGATGTCTCGCGAAGGGTGCGGCCTGTTCGTCGATTACAGCAAGCACCGCACGACCGACGAGACGCTGCAGCTGCTGTTCGCACTCGCGCGCCAGGCGAAGGTCGAGGAGTGGCGCGACAAGATGTTCGCCGGCGAGAAGATCAACGGAACCGAGCATCGCGCCGTGCTGCATACGGCGCTGCGTAACCGGAGCAACACGCCGATCGTAGTCGACGGCAAGGATGTGATGCCCGAGGTCAATCG
>JAFAOG010000408.1 GCA_019237945.1 Deltaproteobacteria bacterium
CCTGCGGCCGCGGCCGCCGCGCCCGCAGGTCGCTCGAAGCCGCGGACCGTTCCACCGCCGCCGCCCGGCTCGCCGGAGCGCAAGGCGCTCGAGCACAAGATCATCGAGACGAAGGACCAGCACGCGTCGGGAATCATGCGTGCGCAGTCGCCGTCGAGCGCGCCGCCCGTCGCGACGCCGGCTGCGCCGCGCGCGGCCTCGCCGACGGGCGCGCCGCCAGCCGCTGCACGCGCGGGTTCGCCGACGGGCGCACCGGCCGCGGAACGACCGCGCTCGCCGAGCAGCGCGATCCCGATTCCCGGATCCAACCCGCCGTCGGCGCCTGCACGCACGCGCTCGCCGAGCGGCGCGATCCCGATTCCCGGATCGAATCCGCCGAGCGCGCCGTCGGCGCCTGCACGCACGCGCTCGCCGAGCGGCGCGATTCCGATTCCCGGATCGAACCCGCCGTCCGCGGTGGCCGTCGCGCGCACGAAGTCGCCCGGCGTCTCGGGGCCCGCGACGCGATCGAGCCCGCCGACCGCGCCGCCGCCGACGAGCAGCACGCCTCGCACGAGCCCGCCGACCGCGCCGCCGCCCGCGCGCAGCAAGCCGGCCTCGATGCCGCCTCCGCCGCCCGGGGCGTCCGGCAAGGTCGGCAGCAAGAGCGGGTCGACCGCCTCGTTGCCGCTGCCCGCCAATGGGCCGCCCGCGATCGGGAAGGTCGGCAGCAAGAGCGGATCGACCGCCGCGCTGTCGCGGCCGACGCCGCGTCCCGCGCCCGATGCCGACGACGCACCGACGATCGCCGAGCATGCGTTGCGTCCGGCGCCTCCGCTGGCGGTGCCGGTCGGCGAGTTCGACAGCGGCGTGAAGACGATCGACGAGGATCAGCTGCGGACGGCGTTCGCGCACGCGACGGTCGTGCGTGATGCGGCCGAGGCGCTGCTGAACATTCCCGACAAGATCGTGCCGGTCGACGATCTGCTCGATGAATCGCCCGCGTCGATCAAGCGCGACCTCAACGAGATCTCGGGGACGCTGCGCGGCGATCCGACGAGCATCGATCCGAGCACGCGGCCGTTCGAGCGCGGCGATCCGACGACGCTGGGGCGCGGCGACGAGACCGAGATCCAGGGTCACAGCGCGAGCGTCGTGATGGGCGGAAAGCTGCGGACGACCGCGGCGCTGCGGCGCAAGCGCGGCGTGATGGGCGACGTGTTCTACGTGTTCACGGCGCTGTTCGGCGTGCGGCGGAGCAAGTCGGAGCTCGTCTCGCTCGAGCAGCGCAAGGATGCGCGGATGGCGGAGCGGCGGCGGCACCTGGTGACGCTCGGGCGGACCGCCGTGATCAGCGAGGGCTTCGATCATCCGGCGCTCGGCAAGTCGCGCGAGGCGCTCGCGGCCGTCGAGGAGGAGCGCAGCAAGCACGCGGGCGCGGTGGCGGCGAGTGATACCGAGCTCGATCGCGTGAAGCGCGATCGCGACAACAAGGGGAAGCAATATTTGATCGGGCACAGCGAGGTGACGGCGGAGCTCACAGAGCTCGGCAAGAAACTCGAGCCGCTGATGAAGGAAGCGGCGACGGCGAAGAAGAAGGCGGCCGAGCTGCGGGATGCGCTCGCTCGCATCGAGAAGAAGATGAAAGAGACCGAGGCGCTGCTCGTCAGCGTCAAGGGCGAGAAGATGGACAAGGCACAGATCCACGCCGACATCGCGACGCTCAAGGCCGACCGCAAGGCCGTGCAGCGCGACGAGCCGGTGATCGCGGCGGAGCTCGATGCGCTCAACCCACGGATCGCGGCGATCGAGGCGGCGCGCACCGATGCGGAGAAGCGCAAGCGCGAGCTCGAGGAGGCGGAGTCGCTCGATCAGAAGCGGACGGCCGAGCTGCTCGAGGCGATCGGCGCGAAGCGCAAGGTCGTCGACCGCGCGACCGCGGAGGCGGAGGAGGCGCGCGACAAGGTGCTGTTCGAGCTTGGCGACCGGCTCTATGTCGATCGCCCGAAGCTGTTGACCGCGCAGCTCGCGCCGATCGACGCGATCGATCTCGAGCTCGGCGAGGACGATCGCCGCATCATGGAGCTGCGCGAGATCCTGTCGAACATCGATCGCTGGAAGCTCGCGCGCGGCATCGGCGTGATCGTGCTGATGCTCGCGGTGGCCGGCGGCATCACCGGCTGGTTCATCTACATGCTCGCCTAGCCGAGGAGGCGGCCGATGCGATCGATCGCCGCGAGCGCGATCGCGATGCGGGCCGTGCCGAGCAGCAGGCCGAGCGTGCCGACCGTGATTGCGGCGGCGGAGGCGATGCGCAGCGCGCCCGGGGAGCCGCGGCGCGAGAAACCGACCAGGCCGGTGCCGATGGCCGAGATGCCGAGGCCGACCGCGAGATAGAGGCCGGGGGCGGGCAGGCCGGCCGCCAGCATCGCGGCAAATGCCAGCGCGAGGGCTATCCGGGCCATGCAAGGACGCTAGCGCCCGGGAGGTAACGGCGCGAGTTTTCGTGCTACACGGTGCGGCCGAGATGGTTGACGCGCCAGCACCCGAAGTCCGGGCCGGATTCTGCGCGATCGTCGGTCTGCCGAACGTCGGCAAGTCCACGCTTCTCAACCGGATTTTAGGCCGGCACCTCGTCGCGGTCTCCGCGAAGCCGCAGACGACGCGCGATCGGATCCTCGGCGTCCACATGGTCGAGCTGCCCGGCGAGACGCCCGATCACGCGCAGATCGCCTACGTCGACACGCCCGGCGTGCAGACCGGCAAGGGCCCGCTGCGGCGCTACATGCGCGATGCGGCGCTCGCGGCGGCGGCGGATGCCGATGTCGTGCTGCTGCTGATCGACGCGACCGACAAGAAGGGCCGGCTGCCCGAGCGGCTCGGCGAGGCGGACGCGGCCGGGCTCGGCGACGCGGCGCTCAGGAAGCCGATGATCATCGGCCTCAACAAGGTCGACCGCGCCGACAAGCCGGGGATCCTGCCGGTGATCGAGGCGTGGTCGAAGTTCCAGCCAGGCGTCGAGGTCGTGCCGCTGTCGGCGCTCAGCGGCGACAACGTCGCGGCGCTCGAGCAGGTGATCGCGAAGAAGCTGCCGACGGGGCCGCGACTGTTCCCCGAGGGGATGGTCACCGATCGCAGCGAGCGGTTCATCGCGCAGGAGATCATCCGCGAGCAGCTCTATCACCAGCTCGGCAAGGAGCTGCCGTATGCATGCGCGGTGCAGGTCGAGACGTGGACCGAGCGCAAGGGCGAGCTCGTGATCGGCGCCGTGATCTTCGTCGAGCGCGATACGCAGAAGCCGATCGTCGTCGGGCGCGCGGGGCATCGCATTCGCGAGCTCGGCATCGCGTCGCGCCAGGCGCTGGCGGAGGCGCTCGGCAAGCCGGTGCACCTGAATTTGTTCGTCAAGGTCGTCGAGCAGTGGAGCCAGGCCGAGCGCGAGCTCGCGAAGCTCGGCTACACGGGGGACAAGTCGTGACGCCGCTTGTCGCGATCGTCGGCCGCCCCAACGTCGGCAAGTCGACGCTGTTCAACCGGCTCGTCGGCGGGCGTCCCGCACTCGTTCACGACACGCCGCACCTGACGCGCGATCGCCGCTACGGCGAGACCGAGTACTTCGGCCGCACGATGCGGCTCGTCGATACGGGCGGTCTCGATCCCGAGGCGGCGCGCGAGGTGATCGGCGCGGGCATCCATCGCCAGGCGATGCGAGCGATCGACGAGGCCGATGGGCTGGTGCTCGTCGTCGACGGGCGCACGGGCGTGTCGGCGATCGATCACGAGCTCGCCAAGCAGCTCCGCGCGACCGGCAAGCCGGTGTTCCTTGCGGTCAACAAGGTCGACTCGCCCGCGAACGACGCGCTCGTCCACGACTTCCACGAGCTCGCGCTCGGCGATGCGTTTCCGATCAGCTCCGCGCACGGCCGCGGCATCGACGCGCTGCTCGAGGCGGTCGCCGATGCGGTGTGTGGCCCGGCGCCCGCGCCCGAGCCGGAGCCCGAATTCGATCCGCTGTTCGACGAAGCGCCGCCCGAGGAAGAAAAGCACGATGACAACGCGCCGCTGCGCGTGGCGTTCGTCGGCCGCCCGAATGCGGGCAAGTCGTCGCTGACGAACCGGCTGCTCGGCGAGGAGCGCTCGCTCGTCCACGACGTGGCGGGCACGACGACGGATCCCGTCGATGCGCCGTTCTCGATCGGCAGCCGCAACTACGTGCTCGTCGATACGGCGGGCATCCGCCGCAAGGCGCGCATCGAGCGCAACGCCGATATCGAGAAGCTCAGCGTGACGATGGCGCTCAGCCAGATCGAGCGCGCCGACGTCGCGGTGCTCGTGATCGACGCCGGCCTCGGCCCCGCCGAGCAGGACGCGCGGATCGCCGGCAAGATCGAGGAGGCCGGCCGCGCCTGCGTGATCGCGCTCAACAAGAGCGACCTCGTCACCAGCGATGCCAAGAAGTCCGAGCTGCGCGAGCTGACGAAGGACACGTTCCACTTCCTGCCGTGGGCGCCGGTGACGATGATCTCGGCAGCGCGCGGCGACGGCGTCGATCGCTTGCTCGATCTCGTCGATCAGGTCGCGAAGGAGCACCGCAAGCGCATCCCGACCGCGCAGCTCAACCGCTTCTTCGCCGACGTGATCGAGGAGATGCCGCCGCCGCTGCACCACGGCCATCAGGTCACGATCCACTACATCACGCAGGCGACGATCAAGCCGCCGACGTTCATCCTCATGTGCAACAAGCCGGAGGGCATGGCCCCGAGCTACAAGCGGTTCATCGCGAATCGGCTACGCGACGCGTACGGGTTCCGCGGCACGCCGCTGCGCATCTTCGTCAAGGCGCGCAAAGACCGGCACAAGCAGGACGACTAGAAATACCCCCAGCGCACCGTGCCGCGCAGCCCGAGTGTGAACAGCGTGATGTTCCCGCCGAACGACGCGAGCCGCCCCTCGACGCCCCACGACCGCGACCGGCTCTCGAGCACGTCGAGGCCGCCGCCGACGCACAGCACGAAGTCGACGCCCTTGTCGATCGGGCCGCCGCCCGACACGACGCCACCGACGCCGCCGAACGCGTACGGAACGTACTTGAGGACGTCGAAGCGGAACGTCACGCCAACATCCGCGAGCCCCGCGAACGAGTCCGCGCTCTGCTTCTGCGAGTTGCCGCCGTAGAACAGGCCGCCCGCGAGCTCGCCGCGCAGCGAGATGTCGGTGCCGATCGCGTGCTCGTAGCTGACACCGAGTGCGCCGCCGACATCGGGCGACAGCGTCGGCGGGGCCATGTTGCCGACCGCCTTGCCGGGCACGGAGAACGTCGCCCAGCCGAGATTGACGCTGAGGGCGCGCTCGCCCTCCGCCCGCGCCGGCGCGGCGCAGAGCAGCAGCAAGAACGCGAGCCTCACCGGTGGTCCTCGCTTCGCTCGGCCTCCGGTGCAAGCCCACCCAACACCAACACCCCGCTCGCTTCGCTCGCTCTCCTCACCCCCAAAACGTCGCACCGAGCCAGGCAACAGTCCAGCAGCCTTCGGGGTCTAGATCGTGGTACATCGAGCCCCGCCGTGGCCACCAAGAACGACAAGGACAACAAGGACCCGAAGCCCGCAGGCTTCGACCCCAAGCCCGTCCAGCTCGGCGGCGAGTCGCTGCTCGATCGCCTGCTCCCCCACGTGAAGAAGATCATGTGGAGCCTCGTCGCGGTGTCGGCGGTGCTGGCCGTGTACTTCACGGTCCGGCACTTCCAGGACCGCAAGAAGGAAAAGGAGACCGAGAAGCTCCAGGCCGTGCTCGACGTCGCGGCCCACCAGGTCCGCTCGCCGAACGAGCCCGCGGATCCGAAGTCGAAGGACGTGACGTACGCCTCCGAGAAGGAGCGCGCCGACGCCATCCTCGACGCGCTCGCGAAGGCGAACACCGACGCCGCCGGCCCGACCTACAAGGCGTCGCTGCTGCTGCAGGCCGGCAAGATCGACGAAGCGATCACCGAGTACCGCCGCGGCCAGGGCAAGACCGGTCTCGACGGCGTGCTCGCCCGCGAAGGCCTCGGCATCGCGCTCGAGATGAAGGCGGAGGCCGAGAAGGATCCCGCCGCGCGCCAGAAGGGCCTCGACGACGCGCTCGCCGCGTTCCGCGCGATGCAGCCCGACGCGACCGGTCCGCGCTACGCGTTCGCGCTCTATCACCAGGGCCGCATCCTCGGCATCCTCGGCAAGACCGACGAGGCCAAGCAGACGCTCGAGAAGGCGAAGGACGCGGGCAAGGGAACCGAGGTCGTCGAGCTGGCCGATCAACGCATCGCGAGCCTGGGCGGATGAAAGCACTGGTTTTCTGCGCACTGCTCGGCTGTGGCGGCGGCGCGCTGCACGTCTCGAACAAGCATGCGGACGCGATGTCCGCCGAGAACCGCGAGGAGCTCGGCGAAGATCGGATGTCGCTGAAGTGGAAGTTCCAGACCGCGGATCGGCTGACCGAGATCGCGCCGCAGGAGTTCGCGGCCGCCGCGGTCAGCGCCGACACGCTGTTCATCGGCTCGGCGAGCGGCACGTTCTACGCGCTCAGCATCACCGACGGTCACATCCGCTGGAAGAAGCCGCTCGGCTCGGTCTCGTGTGCGCCGCTCGTCGATCGCGGCTTTCTGTACATCCCGACGACCGACGGCTTCGTGATCGCCGTCGACTCGCAGACGGGCCAGGAGAAGTGGCGCTACCAGAGCCGCGGCGCGATCGAGCAGACGCCGGCCGCCTCGGGCGACTTCGTGATCTTCTCGAACGAGGCCGATCAGGTCGTCGCGCTCGATGCGACGAACGGCAAGTTCAAGTGGCAGTACAAGGCGGAGACGCCCGAGGAGTACACGCTGCGCGGCCACGCCGGCGTGATGATCGACGGCGATCTCATCTACACCGGCTTCTCGAACGGCACGCTCGCAGCGCTGCGCAAGGACACCGGCTCGGTCGCATGGTCGACGTCGCTCAAGGCGGATGCGGATCGCTTCGTCGACGTCGATGCCACGCCGATCGTGCTCGGCCAGATGGTCTACGCATCGTCGTCGTCGGGTGGCGTGTACGCGGTCGACAAGACGACAGGCCTCGTGCGCTGGCGCGTGCCGTTCTACGACGTGTCGATGCCGAGCGAGACCGGCAACGTCGGCGGGCTCGCGACTGACGGCAAGGTGCTCTACGTGTCGGTCGCCGAGCTCGGCACCTACGCGATCGATCTGCAGGGCAACGTGCTGTGGCGCGTGGGCGCACGCGGCGGTGGCGAGCCGGCGGCGCCGGTCGTGTTCGGCGACCTGTTGATCTACTCGCTCGCGAGCGACGGCCTGTTCGTCGCCGAGCGGCGCACCGGCAAGACTCTCGAGTACTTCGATCCCGGCGACGGCATCTCGGCGCAGCCGACGATCACCGGCGACGGCCGCATGTTCGTGATGTCGAACCGCGGCATCCTGTACGCGTTCGATCTCGACTAGAGCGGGTCGCAGAACGGCGGCGCGGGCTTCGCGATCAGGTAGCCCTGCAGGTAGTCACAGCCGAGATCGACGAGGACCTTCGACTCGGCCTCGGTCTCGACGCCTTCGCCGATCACCTTCGTGCCTTGCTCGCGGCACAGCTCGGTGACGCTCTTGACGAGCCGCTGCTTCATCGGGTGCTTGTTGATGTCGCGGACGAGCGACATGTCGAGCTTGACGAAGTCGCAGTCGAGCGGCGTGAACGTGCCCATGCGTGCGTGGCCGCCGCCGAGGTCGTCGATCGCGATGCGGAAGCCGAGCTCGCGCAGCTCCGCGACGCGGTAGCGCACGTCGTGCTGGCCTTCGAGCGAGTTGCGCTCCGTGATCTCGAGAACGACGCGGCTCGCGACCTTCGACAGCGGCGAGAACGGCGAGGTCAGCTGCTTGTCGAACAGATCGAGCAGGTGGAGGTTGATGAACACGACGCCGCGCTCGGCCGGCGACTCGGCGATCACCTTCGCGCATTGCGCGCGCACGCCGCGCCCGAGGGCAGTGATCTTCTCGAGGCGCTCTGCGGCATCGAGGATCGCGCCGGGATGGGGCAGGGACTTGTCTCCACTGCGCAGCAGCGCTTCGTAGCCGAACCGCGCGCGCGTCTTCGCGTGAACGATCGGCTGGAAGTGCATCGACAGCGCCGCGAGACAGCGGCCGAGCTTCTGCTCGAGCTCCGCGAGCTGCGCCGCCGGATCCTCCGCGCGAGCGACATTCGCGTGTGGTTCGGTGCCGCGCGCGAACGTCGAGAGGTTGTCGTTGTTCGGCGTCGGCGGATGCTGACGCGGGACAGGCGACGGCAATGCGCCGCCCTTCGCATCGGTACTACTGCGTTCCCCGGCCACGAAAAACATCGTAACCAGCGCTCGCGGCGAACGCCAACAACGTTTCGCGCGCAGTTACCCCGTCGACAACGGAGCGGATGTAGGCCTAGCACAGACGACGAAGGTGCTCGCGAAACTCCGACACGACGAGCGAGGCCGGGTGGCCATCGAGCTCGTGGGTCACGAGGTCGTCGACGATCGGAAGATCGAGGACGAGCCGGTACAGCATGAGACACGCGCGGGCAGAAAGCGGTACGAATCGCGCCTCGCCGGCCATCACGACGTTCGACGACGTGGGCGTCGACCAGCCGATCGTGTACGTCGACGGTGCATACGTGTACTCCAGCGTGTAGCCAAGCGATCCGCGCTCGAGCTTGCGCGTGAAGGCGACCTTCTCCGGGCGGCCATCCTCGCGGCGCGACAGGATCCGGGCGTTCTGGACCAGCGGCAGCCACCGCGGGATCTCGACCGCGTCCGCGAACACCTCGTATGCCGCTCCCGCGCTGACCGTGAGCGTCGTCGAGACCTCGCTGGTGAGGGGGGCGTTGGGGGCAAAGGCAATCGCGGTCGCCATGGTTCGAACTGCTCCTTGGATGCGAAGACCTACAGCAACCCCTACGCCAGCGCCCCAGGACGAGGTTTCGGGAGCTTGAGCGCGCTTCGGGGCGGCTCACACTGACCACTCGTCTAGCCGCGGCGTGATCGGTTTCCGCTGACGGAAGGGGGCAGTGGGGGCTGACAGTGGGGACACCACCACGTCCAGCGCAGCCCGAGCATCTCGACCGCGATCGCCGTCTGACACGTGAGGCACGGCTTGCCTCCTCGCAGATAGACGCTGTAGCCGCGCCGTCCGCCGCGAACGCTCTGCGTCATCAGCTCGTGTGCGGATCGGTACAGTGCCGCGATCTGCGGCAGTGCGAGCGCACCCGTCGGTGTGCGCGGATCGATCTGCTGCGCGAAGCACGCCTCGCACTTCCAGATGTTGCCGATGCCGGCGGCGATTGTTTGATCGAGCAGCGTCTCGCCGATCGCGCGCTCGGTGAACACGGCGGCCTTCGCGGCGGCGCGGTCGGGATCGAAGTCGGCGGCGAGGATGTCCTGGCCGAGCTGCGCGACCGCCATGCCGCGACGGGGTGCGCGGCGCGCTGCGATCTCGACGGTCTTCGCGGTGAGCCAGAGGTAGATGCGATCGTGCGTCGTGATCACGAGCGACGCGCGACCCGGTGAGGTGCCCGCGATGATCGGGTCGCCGCGCGTGCGGTCGTAATCGCGAACGCGGCCGTTCATGCCGAGGTGCGTGCGGATCTGCGTACCGTCGTCGAGATCGATCAGCAGGTGCTTGCCGTGCGCATCGACGTGCGTGACGGTGCGGCCCTCCAGTGCGCGCGGCAGGCCCTGCGTCGTGACGCTCTCGAGCGACTGGCCGACGAGCGGGGCGAGCCGCTTGGCGAGACGGCGAAGGGAGTCGCCCTCAGGCATCGTCGGATTCGTCGTCGGCGTCGGGTTCGTCCGTGTCGTCGGGCTCGGGCGGCGGCGCCGCGGTCGTCACGAGGCCGCGCACGACGAGGCCGCGGTAATCGATGCGCGCGCCGCCGGCGACGAGGCCCTTGTTCCACCGCGATGCGCTTGCGGCCTCGCCGTCGATCGTCTCGACGAGCAGCTCGCGGCGCCGCGCGCGGTTCGCGATCTTCGGCAGGCCGACCGCGAGCGCGAGCTCGATCGTCTCGTCGGGCAGCGCGGCGGTCGCGATCCGCTTGCCCTTCGGCTCGAGCCACAGCGCGAGCGCGCCATCGACGAGCACCGCGGTCGCGCCGACGCGCCGAGCGGGCCGCGCATCGGGGTCGCGCAGCTCGGGCCATGGCAGCACCGACCCCCACGCATTCGCCGGATCGACCGCGGCGAGCACGTCGACGCGCGGAGCGGCACTGCGCGGCGCCTCGCGGAGCCGATCGATCGCGCCCGGCCACGCGTACTGCGTGCCTTCGAGCGACTCGACGAAGTAACCGCGGCGGATCGTGCCCGCATCCTCCATCGCGCGCATCACGTCGGCGACGGCGGTCCAGCCGCCGGCGAGCTCGTCGGCGCGCGCGGCCTTCGGCGATGCGATGCCCCAGCGCTCGAGCAGCGCGGTCGCCTGGGCGTGCATGCGCGCGGTGCCGGTCGGCTGCACTCCGAGCGACTCGACGAGCGACCACCGGCCGCCGAACGAGGCGTGCGCCGACACGCGACGGCTCGCGGGCGCGCTGAGTGATCGCAGCGGCGCGAACGTATCGTTCGTGATCACGCCGGCCCACACGAGGTCCCACAGCGCGTGCGTGACCTCGCTGCGCGACGCGCCCGCCGCCGACTCGATCGCGACGAGGAAC
Organism: Deltaproteobacteria bacterium; assembly: GCA_019237945.1. Taxonomy (GTDB): domain Bacteria; phylum Myxococcota_A; class Polyangia; order Haliangiales; family Haliangiaceae; genus JABFXX01. The sequence goes on from JAFAOG010000408.1 coordinate 10,665, forward strand.
GACGCGCCCGCCTTGCGAAGATGCTCGATGATCCGCTCGTGCACCGGCGACGGATTCGCCACCGGCTGCGGCTCGGGCGCCAGCTCGCGCGCGCGATCGCGGCGCAGCAGCACGACGCGGCCGTCCTTGCTGCCGAGCGCGCCAGCGCCGACCCACACGAGCTCGCCGGCCGCACCGAGCTCGTCGAGCATCTGCGGCCGGTAGTCGAGGATGCGCGCCGGCAGGATCCGCTGCTCGATCTCGGTGAACGACAGCGCGACGCCCTCGAGCCGCTGGATCGCATCGCGCAGCGCGAGCGGACCGCGGCGCGGCTGGTCGAGGCCGTGCCAGCGCGGCAGAAAGCTCGCATAGCTCGCGGCGCCGACCGGCGCGACCTCGGCGCGCAGCTTCGCGAGCGTGCGGCGGCGCAGCTGGCGCAGCACCTCGGGGTCGCAGCAGTCAGTGCCGGTGCCGCCGGGACGGAGCTCGCCGCGCACGAGCTGGCCGCGTGCTTCGAGCAGCGCGAGCACCGGCTCGATCTGCGCGGGCGGCATGCCGAATCGCTGCGCGACTTGCTCGGTCGTGAACGGCGCGTGCGTGCGCGCGTAGCGGCCGACGAGCGTCTCGAGCGGGGCGTCCGCCTTGTCGAGGAACGCCGAGGGAACGCCGGCCGGAATCACGACGCCGAGCGCATCGCGGAAGCGCGCGGCATCCTCGGCGGCGATGAAGCGCTCCTGGCCCGCAATGCGCACCCGCGCGATCCGGCCACGGCGCTCGAGCTCGATCGTCGCCTCGGGGAGGCCCGCATCGGCGCGCGCGGCAATCTCGGCCTCGGTGAGGTCGCCGAGGCGGCGCAGCATGTCGTGGATCTCGTCGGCGTCGCGCGCGTGGCGCTCCGGGGCGAGCTGCTGGAGCTCGGCCTCGACGGCGTCGAGCACGTCCGGATCGAGCAGGTCGCGCAGCTCGCCGCCGCCGATCAGCTCGCGAAGCAGGTTGCGGTCGAGCGTCAGCGCCTGCGCCTTGCGCTCGGCGAGCGGCGCATCGCCCTCGTAGAGGAACGCGGCGACGTAGTCGAACACGAGCGAGCGCGCGAACGGCGAAGCGGTATCGGTCGCGGCCGGCTCGACGCGGATCGCGCGGCTGCGGATGTCGCGCAGCACGCCGACGAGCGACGGCAGATCGAACACGTCGCGCAGCACCTCGCGATACGTCTCGAGCGTGATCGGGAACGCGGGGAACCGCAGCGCGACGCCCATCAGCTGCTGCGCGCGGAGCCGCTGCGCCCACAGCGGCGTGCGCTGACCGGGCCGGCGGCGCGGCAGCAACAGGGCGCGCGCAGCGTTCTCGCGGAAGTGACTCGCGAACACGCTGCTGCGCGCGAGCTCGTCGACCAGCACGCGCTCGACATCGTCGGGATCCGGGACGAGCTGGTCGTCGTCGGGGAGCGCATCGCCCTCGGCGAACCGGAACGCGATGCCGTCGTCGGTCCACAGCGGATGGATCGGATAGCCGAGCTGATCCTCGAGCTGCCGCGCGAGCACGAGCGCCCACGGTGCATGTACGCGCGAGCCGAACGGCGACAGGATGCACACGCGCACGTCGCCGAGCTCGTCGCGGAAGCGCTCGATCGTGATCGCGCGATCGGTCGGCACGGCGCCGGTGTGCGCGCGCTGCTCGCCGAGATAGGCGACGAGGTTGCCGGCCGCGAACGCGTCGAGGTGATAGCCGTTCTCGAGCCACGCGACCGCCTCGCCGGGATCCTGCGCGAGCTTGCCGTCGAGCTCTCGACAGAACGCGCCGAGCGCCTTGCCGAGCTCGACCGGCCGGCCCGGACCGTCGGCGCGCCAGAACGGCATCTTGCCGGGCTCGCCAGGAGCCGGCGACACGATCACGCGATCGCGCGTGATGTCCTCGATGCGCCACGTGGTCGCGCCGAGGATGAACGTCTCGCCGCGTCGGCTCTCCGCGACCATCTCCTCGTCGAGCTCGCCGACCTTCGGCCCGCCGGCGCCGAGGTGAACGCCATAGAGACCGCGATCCGGAATCGTGCCGCCGCTGACGACCGAGAGCAGGCGCGCGCCCTTGCGCGGCACGAGCACGTCGGTCTGGCGGTCCCACGTCAGGCGCGGCCGCAGCTCGGCGAACTCGTCGTTCGGGTACCGCCCGGCGAGCATGTCGAGCACGCCGACGAACGCCGCGTGCGATAGCTCGCGATAGCTCGCCGCGCGCCGGATCACGGCCTCGAGCGTCGCGACCTCCCATGGATCCGCGGCGACCATCGCGACGATCTGCTGCGCGAGGACATCGAGCGCGCTGTCGGGCACGCGGATCGCCTCGACCTCGCCGTCGAGCATCTTGTGCGCGACGACCGTCGCCTCGAGCAGGTCGCCGCGAAACTTCGGAAAGATCCGCCCGATGCTCGTGCCGCCGACGTGATGCCCGGCGCGCCCGATCCGCTGCAACCCGCGCGACACCGCACCCGGGGACTCGACCTGCAGCACGAGATCGACGGCGCCCATGTCGATGCCGAGCTCGAGCGACGACGTCGCGGTGATCGCGCGCAGCCGGCCCGCCTTGAGTGCCTCCTCGATGTCGAGCCGCTGATGTCGCGCGACCGAGCCGTGGTGCGCGCGCACCAGCTCGACGCCGTCCTGCACGATGCCGCGCTCGGCCGCGAGCTCGCTCAGCTGCTGGCTGACGCGCTCTGCGAGCCGCCGCGAGTTGACGAAGATGATCGTGCTGCGATGCGCGAGCACGAGGTCGAGCAGCCGCGGGTAGATCAGCGGCCACATGCCGCCGCCTTCGTCGGGCCGTGTCCCCGGGTTCTCCATGTCGGGAGCAGGGACCTCGATCGTCAGATCGAGCGCCGGCTTCGCACTCGCGTCGACGATCTCGACCGGCCGGTCCCCTCCCAGATATCGAGCGACTTCGATAAGTGGACGCTGGGTCGCCGACAGGCCAATGCGCTGCGGCTCGGGCAGGCCGCTGCTCGTCACCAGGTGGCTGAGCCGCTCGAGCGTCAGCCCGAGGTGGATGCCGCGCTTGGTCGGCGCGAGCGCGTGGATCTCGTCGACGATGACCGTATCGACGCTGCGCAGTCGTTCGCGCGCGCGTCCCGCGAGCAGCAGGTACAGCGACTCCGGCGTCGTGATCAGGATCTGCGCCGGGTCCTTGCGCTGCCGCTCGCGCTCCTTGGCCGGCGTGTCGCCGGTGCGCACGTCGACGGTGATCGCATTGCCCGCACCAAGGCGTTGCAACCCGACCAGCGGCGCGCGCAGGTTCCGCTCGACGTCATACGCGAGCGCCTTGATCGGCGAAACATAGACGACGCGCGTCCCGGTCCCGCCGCCTTCACGCGCGAGCCGATCGAGACACCACAGAAACGCGGCCAGCGTCTTGCCGCTGCCGGTCGGCGCGAGCATCAGGGTGTGGTTGCCCGCCGCGATGCTCGCCCAGCCGCGCCGCTGGACTTCGGTCGCACCGGCAAAGCTCTGCGAGAACCACGTGCGCGTGGCGTCGCCAAATGGCGCGAGCGGGTCCACGCGAGAGCTATAGCAAGGCTACGCGCCGCGGCTGCATGCCGCGCGGCCACGGACGTGCGTCCGCGAACGGCCCCGGTCCGCTGGGAGCCATCCCGTAGTTGACATAACACCGATTCTGCGACGCGACCCGTAAGGCTAACCTGCCGCTTCGAATCGCATCTCGCCCAGCACATCCGATGCGGACGCCACCAGCAGGTCCGCATACTCGGGATCGCTCGCGCGGATGATCAGCGGCGCGCCGCCCACGACTTCCGATGCCGGCACCGGCACCACCGCGAAGCGCCGCCCGGGTCCGGTCACGATCAGCTCGCGGCCCGCGCGGCGCACCAGGAGCCCGATCGCGGCCCACGCGTTCTCGAGCTCGCCGACCGGCCGGATCGGCGCGTTGACGTTCGCCTCGCGGAACGCCTCGTGCCCTGCCATCTCGACCAGCAGCGGCACCGCCGTGTACGGCACCAGGCCGATGCGCCGGTTCAGGCGCTCCGCGATCGCGAACGCCACGATCGTCCACACGGCCAGCGCGCTGCTCATGAAGATCCAGCCGTGCAGCCGGGTCGCCTGTTCGGCGAGCGGCACGAACGACAGCACCCCCAGCCCGACCGCCGGCACGAGCCACAGCGCGCTCTCCTGGCCGGCCCGCCGCATCGCCCGGCGCTTGAGCCCGAACACGGCCGCCGTGAGCAGACCTAGCAGCACGAGCGCGGCCAGCGCTTTCCCGAGCCGTCGCAGCGCGCTCGCACCGCCCGAGATCAGCGTCACCGCGTGCCGCAGCTCGATCGGCTCACCGCGCGTGCGGTGGATCTCGAGCTCGAGGTCGAGCGTGTCGCCCGGCCCCGCGTCGGCCGGCACCGTGAACGTGAAGTCCTGCGTCGACGCCGCCTGCCGCTCCGGGACCCAGACGTCGCCGATCGTGTCGACGGCCATGTCGGGCCGGTCGCGCGCGGTCCATCGGTAGACGCTCACGTGCTCGATCGCCCCGTGCTCGACCCAGACGTTCCCGCCAAGCGTCTGTCCCGGCGCCGCATCGCGATCGTAGAACCACGCCGCCGCGTCGCGGTTCTGCTCGTCCGCGGTCAGCCGACGCACGTCGTCCCACGCGAAGACCCCGATCGCGAGCGCGAGCGCAACGAGGCCGCCGATGGCCTGGCCCAGGCGAAACGCCGACCGCGCGGTCACCCACCGAGTCTCGCACACCCCTACTTATGGATGTGCTTAGCGACCGAACCGCGAGCCGAGCTGATTGATCTCGTCCTGCGTCAGGCCGCTCGAGGCTTCGATCGTCACGGTCGCGGCGTGGCCGGTGCCGACCTCGACCGCGTTGACCTCGAGGATGCCGTCGGCGTCCATCGTGAAGCTGACCTCGACCTTGGTGCGGCCGCGCGGTCCACTGGTGAGGTCGCCGAGCACGAAGCGGCCGAGCCGGCGGTTCTTGGAGGCCAGCTCGTTCTCGCCCTGATAGATCTCGATCGCGACGAACGCCTGGTTGTCCTCGGTCGTCGCGAAGACCTTCTTGGCGCGCGTCGGGATGCTCGTGTTCGAGGGGATCACGACCGACATCTTGTCGCCCGCGACGCGCACGCCCATGTTGTGCGGGGTCACGTCGAGCAGCACGACTTCCTGGAGCTCGCCGCCCATGATGCCGGAGTGGACGGCGGCGCCCATCGCGACGATCTCGTCGGGGTTGACGCCCTTGCTGCCCGGCTTGCCGAAGATCCGCTCGGCGCTTTCTTGCACCGCCGGCATGCGCGTCATGCCGCCGACGAGGATCACCTGATCGATCTCGGCCGGCGTGCAGCGCGCCTCTTCGAGCGCTTTTTGACACGGGGCCTCGAGCCGTTCGAGCAGCGGCTTGCATGCGCGCTCGAGCTCGCCGCGCTGGAGCTCGCGCATCAGGTGGACCGGGCCGTTGGGGCCGGCCGCGATGAAGGGGAGGTTGACGTCGGTCGTCATCGCCGACGACAGCTCGATCTTCGCGCGCTCCGCCGCTTCCTTGAGGCGCTGCAGCGCGACCGAGTCGCCGCGCAGGTCGAGGCCCTGCTGGCTCTGGAACTCGTCGGCGAGCAGGTCGATGATCACACGATCGAAGTCGTCGCCGCCGAGCGCGGTGTCGCCGTAGGTCGAGAGCACCTCGAACACGCCGTTCTCGATCGCGAGGATCGAGATATCGAACGTGCCGCCGCCGAGATCGAACACGGCGAGGCGCTGGTTGTTCTGGTGCTGCAGGCCGTACGCGAGCGCGGCCGCGGTCGGCTCGTTGAGGATCTGGCGGACCGTGAGGCCCGCGATCTTGCCGGCGTCCTTCGTGGCCTGGCGCTGGGCGTCGTCGAAGTACGCGGGGACGGTGACGACCGCCTCGGTCACCGGCTGGCCGAGGTAGTCCTCGGCGACGCGCTTCATCTTGGCGAGCACGTGCGCCGAGACTTCCTGCGGGGAGCGCGGCGTGCCCGCGATGTCGACCCACGCGTCGCCGTTCTTGGCCTGGACCAGCTTGTACGGGAGGCGGCGCGCGAGGTTGTGAACCTCGGGGTCGGTCGCCTTGCGGCCGATCAGCCGCTTGACGCCGAACACGGTGCGCTGCGGGTTGGTCACCATCTGGCGCTTGCTCGCCGCGCCGACGACGACCTCGCCATCGGCGTTCCACGACACCATCGACGGCGTCGTGCGGCCGCCTTCCTGGTTATGGATCACGACCGGCTCGCCGCCCTCGAGCACCGCGACGCACGAGTTCGTCGTGCCTAGATCGATCCCGATGACGCGGCCCATTCGGTCGACGAGAATATAGCCCGACTAGCGGCGGCGTTGCACTTCAGCGAGCGCTTGCTTCGCCATGGCCAGCTGGGGATCTAGCTCCAGCGCGCGCTGGAACTCGAGCGCGGCCTCGTCGGCGCGCCCCGCCGCCTGCGCTTCGCGGCCGCGTGCGTAGCCGAGCAGCGCGCGATAGTTCTTCGACTGCGGGATCTTGCTAGCGAGGTTCGACAGCGTCTGACGCGCCGCGCTCCAGCTCTGCTCGTTGAGCTGCATCAGGGCCTCGCGCAGTGCGGCGCGCTCGTCGAACGCGGGCTCGCGCGACGGGGTGCCGCCGGTGCCGCGGACGGTATCGGGGGTGATCGCCGAGGATGCGGTCGGCGGGCGTTGCGGGGGCGACGGCGCGCGCTGGCCGGTCGGCGTGATCGGGCGAGCGATCGGCGTCGTCGTCGGGCGCTGGACCGCCGTCCCGAGCGGCGGCGTCGTCGTGCGCGACGGGCGAACCGGCGTCTCGGGCTGGGAGCCGGCCGGCTGGATCGGCGTCGGCGTACGGGAAACCGCAGGTGTCGACGGGCGTTCGGCGGGACGCGCGATCGGCTGGGTCGTGCGCGCGATCGGCTGGCTGATGCGCGCGGCGGGCGCGTTGTTCACCGGCGGGCGCGCGGGGCTCGGCGTCGGCGGGCGCATCGCCGGCATCATCCCGCTGACCTTGGCATCGGTGATCACCGGCATGCCGCCGCTCTGCAATGCGCTGCGCTTGCCGCCGCCGAGCTGCTTGAGCAGCTGATCGTGCGCGCCCTTGATCCCGAGGAAGACCTCGTTCGCGAGGCGCTGGACGTCGGTCGCGAGCCGGCCGAACCGCGCGGGATGGAATTGCTTCGTCAGCGCGAGGAAGCTCGCGCGCACTTGCTCGGCCGTCGCGTCCTCGGCAATTCCGAGTGCTGCGTACGGCCCTTGCGAGATGCGCGCTTGCATCTCGTTCAGGGTGGCGCGAGCCCGAGCGTCGTCGTCCCCCACTTCGCTAACGATAACTCGAACATCGCGATTCGTCACTTCTTCTGCAGATCGACGGGCCCCTGCTGCTGGATCGGGACGGTCCCCTGCGGCTGCAGGATCTGGCTCGGTGGCGCGTTCTGCTGCGCGGAAGGCGCATTCGGCGCGTTGGACGCGGCCGAGGATGGCAGCGGCGGGGGCTGCTTGCGCGGCGGGGGGCGCTTCTTCGGGACGATCACGGGCGTCCCGCGCGGGGCCCCGAAATCGAGCGCGTCGTGTGCCTGATCGACCCGCGCGAGCGCCTCGATCGCGACCGTGCGAGAGCGCGGCACGCAGTGGCCGTCGACGATGTCGATCGTGACGACGGGGCGATGAAGCTCGAGCGCGTCGGTCGCCGGATCGTAGCGGTATTCGAGGTGCACCGGCTGCGAGCACGCGGCATCGCTCGCGCGGTGATCGACGACGACATCGTCGCTCGCGAACGCGACCCCATGATCGACCGAGACGAACGGATAGTGCTTGTAGAACGCGCGCGGGCCGGCGACCTCGTCGAGCTTGTAGATGTCGACCTGCGAACCCGAGCGCTCGAACGCGCGCAGCTGACCGTCGGGCAGCTGCCACACGCCCTGGAACTGCGAGACCTCCAGGATGCGGCCGTCTGGAGACCGAACCGAGCCCGGCGGCACGCTCGGCTCGTGGACGACCGGAGGCGGCTCCGGCGTCACTGCAGGATGCGGATCGTCGTGACCTCCGCGCGCGAGCACGATCGCGACGACGCCGAGGCCGAGCACCGACGCCCCGGCCACTGCCGGCAGCCACGCGCGCCGAGGAGCCGGCGTGCCGCGCAGCGCCTCGACGAACGCGCGCGCCGTCGCATGGCGTGCCTCGGGATCCTTCGCGAGCATCTTCGCGAGCACGGGATCCGCGGGCGAGCCGAGCGGCGGCACGTCGGCGCGGAAGTGCTGCTCCATCATCGCCGGCACGCTCGTCGCCGTGAACGGCAGCGCGCCGGCGAGCAGCTCGTACGCGATCATGCCGAGCGCGTAGCGATCCGAGGCGGGACCCGCCCCGTCGGCGCTCCACTGCTCGGGAGCCATGTAGCCCGGCGTGCCGAGCCACGTGCCCTGCCCGGTCAGCACGCCCGGCGCCGCGCCGTCGCCGGCGAGCAGCTTCGCGATGCCGAAGTCGAGCACGAGCACCTTGCCGCTGTCGGCGAGCATGATGTTGTCGGGCTTGAGATCGCGATGCACGACGCCGCGCGCATGGCCCGCATCGAGCGCATCGGCGACCGGCGCGAGGATCTCGATCGCGCGCGAAAGCGGCACCGGCCCGTCGGCGATCACGGCGCGCAGCGAGCGGCCCTCGACGAGATCCATCACGAGGTAGAGCCGATCGCCGAAGCGACCGAACGCGAACACGTCGATCACGTTCGCGTGATCGATCGCATTGGCCGCGCGCGCCTCGCGGATGAACCGTTCCGCGGCCTCCGCCGATGCGGCGAGCTCCGCGCGCAACAGCTTCACGGCGACGAGCTTGCCGATCACCGGATGCTTGCCCGCGTACACCTCGCCCATCGCGCCGGCGCCGAGAAACCCCGTGATCTCGTACTCGCCGATCACGGTGCCGGGCGCGAGGCGCTCGCCCGCCTGCGACGGGACCGCCGCGAGCGTCGGGCTATGCGCGAGGTCCGCCACCGCCGTTCATGGTAGCGCGGGCAGGTCCGTCCACCAGCGGTCGCGAATGCGCTTGCGGTACGCGACGAGGTTCGCGTGGCGCGCGACGCCCTGCTTGAGCGGCGAGTCGAGCGGGTAGCCGAGGGTGCCGTCGACGAACGCGAACAGCGCCGCATCGACGGTGCGCGGCTTGTCGCCGAGCAAAAACGGCTTGTCGCCGAGGATCTCCGCGATCGCGGCGTAGTCGTCCGCGCCCATCGCCGACGCCTCCTCGAACGAGTGCCGCCCGGTGCCCTGGTGGTGGAGCTTCTTCGTGATGTCGCGGCGAATCAGCGGGATGATGATGCCGGGGATCCACTTCTTGAACTCGGCGCGCTGGATCGCGTAGCCGTCGTTGGTCTTCCAGCGTGCATACATCCCGACGAAGTACGTCGCCTCTTCGAGCGTGCGGCGCACGATGCGTCCGATCGCCGCGTCGCGTGCGCTCAAGCCTTCATCGAGCGGGTGCTTGCCTTCCGCCGCGAGCCGGCGCTCGAGATCTTCGATGATCAGCTGCGAGTCACCGAGCACCGCGCCGCCGATCTTGATGTAGGGCATTTTGCCCTTCGGAGATTCTCCGCGCCCGAACCTGGAGAGCGTGTAGGGAATCTCGGCCATCCGCAGATAGCACTCGAGCTTCGCGCAGAATGGACTCAGGTTCGGCGAGCCCCACGGCCGCGTGGGTGGTTGGTGCAGCGTGATCTCGTCCATCCGCGGAGACTAGCCATTTCGTGACAGCTGCGCACGGTCGTGGCGCGCGCGCACGATCGATCAGCGTGAGAAATGATCGATCACCGTCGAGGAATGGTAACCACAAGAGGTGGAGCGCGGTGGGGACGTCGACGATCAACTCGGGGTGCTGCTCGACCTGCTCGCGGCGATCTCGCATGACCTCCGTAATCCGCTCGGCACGATCACCGTCGCCGCGTCGGCGCTGACGAAGTCGGGCGAGGAACGCACGCGCGATCACGCGCAACGGATCCAGCGCCAGGCGTCGCGCATGACGAAGCTGATCGACGACCTCGTCGACTTCGCGAGCGTGCAGGCGGGCCGCGTGACGCTGCGGTGCGCGCCGCATCCCGTGAGCGCGCTGCTCGCCGCGACGCACGACGTGTTCTCGCCGATCGCGCAGGAGCGCGGTGTCGAGCTCGTCATCGAGGCGTCCGACTCGCTGCCGTCGATCGATTGCGACGGCAAGCGCGCCGTGCAGGCGCTCGGCAGCCTCGTCGCAGCGGCGCTCAAGGTCACCGTGCCCGGCGGCCGGATCGCGATCGGCGCGCGGTGTCGGGATCGCGTCGAGCTGTTCGTCCGCGACGGCGGCCCGGGCGGCGGGACCCCGCGCGGCCTCGCGATCGCCCGCTGCCTTGTCGAGGCCCACGGCGGCCTGCTGTGGACCGAGGGTACCCCGCTCGGCGAAACGACCGTCTTCGTCTGTCTGTAGTTGATCGCGGCGGGGACGCGTGTCTAGTATCGCGGACGCATGTCCGCCATAGCGCCAGCGACCCCTCACCTGCCGTCGACGCACCGCCTCGAGGTCCATCGCGAGCAGATGGTGATCGAGGGCCACGCGCTCGAGGACGTCACGCTCGCGGGCACACGGATCGGGCAGCCGCTCGGCAGCGCGCCGGTCGTCGTCATCGTCGGTGGGATCACCGCATCGCCGTATCCGTTCGGCGATGCCGCGACCGGCACCGAGGCGTGGTGGCCTGCGCTTGCCGCCGACGACCTGATCGATCCAGCGACCCAGACCGTGCTCGCGTTCTGCTGGCCGGGAAATGGCTCGACCTGGCGCTCGCTCGACGCCCAGCTCGCCCCGCTCTCCGCGCTCGGCCTCGCCGACCTGCTCGCGGCCTGGCTCGCCGGCATCGGGTGCGAGCAGCCGGTGACGTTTCTCGGCGCGAGCCTCGGCGGTCTCGTCGGCATCGCGCTCGCGGCCCGCCATCCCGAGCGCGTCGCGCGCCTCGTCACGATCAGCGCCGGCCTGCGCCCCGACGGCTGGGGCACCGCGACGCGCCACCTCCAGCGCGAGCTCGTGCGCGACGGCCTGCGCACCGGCGACGTCGTCACGGGCATGGTGCGCGCGCGGCAGCTCGGCATGCTGACGTATCGCGGCCGCGAGGAGATCGACACGCGGTTCGGCGCGCTCGGGCCCGGGCTCGAGCATCCGCCGGTCGCGGCGTACCTCGATCATCACGGGCAGCGCTTCGCCGAGCGGTTTCCGGTGCGCACGTTCCTGCTCCTCAGCGAAGCGATCGATCGCTGCGCGCTGTCGCGCGATGACCTCGCGCGCGTCACCGCAGACGTCCTCGTCGTCGGCGTGCCGGGCGACCTGCTGTTCCCGTTCGCGCTGCAGCACGAGCTGTATCGCGAGCTGCAGGCGGCCGGCGCCTCCGCCGCGCTGTGGAAGCTCGACTCCGAGTTCGGCCACGACGCGTTCCTCGCCGATCAGGACAAGCTCGCCGCGCTGCTGCGCGACTCCAAGTTTCTCGGTGCGGCAGCGCGCGGGCGGTTCGTCGGCGTCGGGGCGCGGCCCGTGCGCGAGATCCGGATCGGCATGATCGGGTGCGGCACGGTCGGCGGCGGCGTGATCGAGCTGCTGCGCCGCCAGGAGAAGGCGCTCGCCGAGCGGTACCGCGTGAAGTTCACGATCACGAAGCTCGCCGTTCGCGACGTCGCGAAGCCGCGTCCGATCGATGTTCCAAAGACGGCGCGCGCGCTCGACCTCGTCGCGGATCCTGATGTCGACGTGATCGTCGAGGTCGCCGGCGGCGATGCCGTCGAGCCCGCGTTGACCGCTGCGCTCGCGGCCGGCAAGCCCGTCGTCACCGCGAACAAGGCCCTGCTCGCGAAGCAGCTCGCCGCGCTCGGCGTGCTCGCCCAGCGCACCGAGACGCCGCTGCTGTGCGAGGCCGCCGTCACCGCCGCCGTACCGATCATCCATCACCTCTCGCACCGCGCGGACGAGGTCGACTCGCTGATGGCGATCGTCAACGGCACGTGCAACTACATCATCACGCGGCTCGAGCAGGACGAGCTGCCGCTCGATCGCGCGGTCACCGAAGCGCAGGCGCTCGGCCTCGCCGAAGCCGATCCGAGCGCGGATCTGCACGGCCACGACGCCGCCGCGAAGCTGTCGATCCTCGCGTACCGCGCGTTCGGCGCGTGGGTGCCGCCCGACGTGCTCCCGGTGCGCGGCATCGGCGAGCTGTGGCCCGCCGACTGCGACCTCGCGGAGGCGATGGGATTTCGCATCCGGCTGATCGCGCACGCCGCGCGCGCCGGCGGCGAGCTGACCGGCGGCGTCGAGCCGCTGCTGCTGCCCGACTGGCATCTGCTCGCGTCCGTCGAGGAGGAGTACAACGCGGTGTACTTGAAGACGGCGTCGTCGGGCGACCTGTCGCTGTTCGGCAAGGGCGCCGGCGCGCTGCCGACCGCGACCGCGGTGCTCAGCGATCTGATCGAGCTCGCGCAGGACAACAGCGTCCAGTGGCCCGAGCAGCGCGCCGGTGCGTTCGTCCCCGCGCCGCCGCGCCGCCACTACGTGCGCGTCTCCGCCGAGACACATCCCGGCCTCGCCCGCCGCGTCGATTCGCTCGCGCGCCGCGCCGGCCTGTCCGTGCAGAACCGTGCGGCACGCGGCGAGGCGCGCATCACCCATCACGGCTTTCTGCTGTCACCGTCGGACGACGCGGCAGTCGCGGCGCTCGTCGACCAGCTGCGCGAGCTCGGCCGCGTCGAGACGACGCTGTGGCTCGGAGTCGCGGAATGACGGCCGACATCCGTGCCTGGCTCGATCCGA
>JAFAOG010000418.1 GCA_019237945.1 Deltaproteobacteria bacterium
CGTCCCCGCGCGCAACACGGTGCTGCTCGCGCTCGCGTGGGCGGAGTCGCTCGGCGCGAAGGACCTGTTCGTCGGGGTCAACGTGCTCGATGCGAGCGGCTACCCCGACTGTCGCCCCGCGTTTGTCGCCGCGTTCGAGGCGCTGGCGAACGTCGCGACGCGCGCCGGCGGCTTCACGGTGCATGCGCCGCTGATCGCGCTGACCAAGGCGCAGATCATCGAGCTCGGGACGCGGCTGGGCGTCGACTACGGCGAGACCCACAGCTGCTACGACCCGATCGAGGGCGCTGCATGTGGGAGATGCGACGCGTGTCTGCTCCGCAAGAAAGGCTTCGCGGAGGCCGGGATCGCGGATCCGACGCGGTACTATGGTCGCGCGTGAAGCTCGGTACGCTGCTCCTGCGCAATGCAGCCATCGGGCTCTCCCAGCTCGAGTCGGCGCTCCGTAATCAGGTGCTGTACGGCGGGCGGCTCGGCACGAACCTCGTCGAGCTCGGCTTCCTCGATCTCGAGGCGCTGTCGTCGTACCTCGCCGAGCTGACCGGGCTGCCGATCGCGACGCCGACCCTGCTCGATGACGCCGACAAGAGCCTGCTCGACAAGCTCGGCGCCGACGACGCCCATCGCCTCCGCGCGATCCCGCTCGGCGTGATCAATGACAACGTCGCGGTCGCGATGGTCGATCCGGCCGACCCGATCGCCCACGAGACCCTGCACGCCAAGCTGTCGGGGACGATCGCGCCGTACGTCGTGCCCGAGCTGCGCGCGCTCTACTACCTCGAGCGGCACTTCGGCACGCCGCGGCGCGCCCGGTTCGTCCGCACGGCCCGCGCCGGCACCGATCCGGGCGATCAGCTGATCGGCGACGACCGCCGGCGCACCCAGCCCGCGGGTGGGATCGCGATGCCGCCGACCCTGACGCTCGAGCCGCGCCGGCGGCGGACCTCCTCGCAGGTTCCCCTCACGCACGCCGTGCCGACCGCTGTGTCCTATGGCGCCGCGTGCGAGCGCATCGACACCGCGACGAACCGCGAGCAGATCGCCGACACGTTCGTCGACTACGCGAAGGGCCGCTGTGACGCGCTCGTCGTGCTGCTGATCCGCGATGGCAACGCGAACGGCTGGCGCGGGTACGTAGCTCCACCTACGCGGCCGCAGAAACCGGTCGAGGAGCTCGCGCTCCCGCTCGGTGGGATCTCGTGCCTGCAGGAGGCGCACGACTCCGGAACGACCTTCCTCGGGGCATCGCCGAGCCCGGCCAAGCCGGTCGAGACCGCGCTGTGGGGCGCGCTCGGGGCCGACCCGGCGCCGCTCGAGGTGCTGGTCGTGCCGATCCTCGTGAAGCAGCGCGCGGTCAATCTGATCTACACCCACACGCTGGGCGGCAGCCCGCCGCAGTCGCTCGTGACCGAATTGCAGGATCTTGCCGCCCGGGCCCAGACCGCATACTTGCGTCTGATCCGGCAAACTCGCGGCTCATAGTCAAGCCGGTAACGGCGTTCAGAAAGAGGCTTATCCTGCCGGGATCGCACGCGAATGTGCGTATGCTCGATCTCCGGTTGGTTTACTTGATTTCGCCCCCGAAAGAGGGAAAGTCGGGTCGTGCCGCAACGTTTGTCCCTCCCGAATTCCAAGATCGGCCCCGGTACGATTGCCGCTGCCCTGGCCGCCCTCTCGATGGCGGTCCTCGGTCATTTTTTCATCTAGCTCAGGGCTGTTCTTCATCTGATCACGACTGCTCGGTCCAGTAACGCACCCAGTCGCCGTCCGGGATGAGGGTCCCGAGCTTGACGGCGCCGGGGTCGGAGAGCGTGTAGACCCACGCCCAGACTTCCTCGCCGGTCTCCAGCGTGACCTGGCGGATGACGCGGGCGAAGTCGGCGCCCTCGTAGGCGTCGAGCAGCCCGAACGTCGCGGCGAGCTCGGAGAGCCAGATCACCTCGCCGATCACGCGGCCGTTGCCGTCGCCCTCGGTGAAGCCGGGGTAACCCATCGGGAATGCGTAGATCTGCCCGGTCGTGTGCGCCTTGACGGTCTTCTTGACCGAGTTCGCGACGAGCGAGCGCGCGGTCTGTCCCTGGCGCAGGGTTCCGTAGACGAACAGTCGATCGAGGACCTCGTGGGAGCCGGTCGTTCGTTCGACCTCAAACGTTCCGGTGTGACGACGGCGTTCGGCCATGCTGCGCGATTCTAGCTCGTCAGCGCGACAACTTGATCGAGCAGCGGAAGGACCATCGCGGCGCCGGTGCCCTCGCCGTGGCCGAGGCCGACCTCGAACACGGGCTCGAGCCCGAGCGTCGCGAGGATCGCCGGCATCGCCTCCGTGCCGCGGTGCGCCGCGATGAGGTAGCCGGCGACGGCGGGAGCGAGCCGCCACGCCACGAGGGCCGCCGCCCCGGTCGCCTGGCCGTCGAGGATCACCGGCGTGTTCGTCGAGGCCGCGCCGAGGATGAGCCCGGCGAGCACGGCGGTATCGGGCCCGCCGAGGTACGCGAGCAGGTCGAGCCCGCTCATGCCGCCCATCGTGCGGCCGAGGATCCGCGCGCGCTCGACATCGTCGATCCCCGCGAGGTCGCGCTCGACCGTCTCGGCCGTGTCGCGCGATGCCGCCTCGTGCAGCGCCGCCGCCGCGAGCTCCGAGCCGAGGCCCAGCGCGCCGACCGCGAGAACATCGGAGTCGCCGAGGGAGACGGCCAGGGCGATGCCGGCCTCGAGCGCAAGCCGCGCGTCGATCGGGGTCATCGCCTCGCCGAGGTCGCCGCCCGGCCCGCGGCCGAGCCCGACCGCCACCGGCGGCATGTGCGACGGCTCACGCGTGCCGGCATCGACGAGCAGGATCGGCGCGTGCGCGGTGCGGGCGACTCCCGCGAGCGCGGCCGAGCCGTCGGCGATCGCCTTGGCCGCGATGACCGTCGGGTGCGAGTCGCCGAGCACGATGCCCGGATCGCCCGCGCCGTGATCGCCCGCGACGACGACGATCGTCTTCTTCGCGGCGCGCGGCCGTGGGGTGTGCTGGGCGCCCGCGAGTGACGCCGCGAGACGCTCGAGCACCGGGGCTCCCGCGGAGGCGACCTTGCTGCGCGCGACCTCGGCCGATGCGCGCGAGGCAGCGCCGATCGAATCGATCACGTGCCGGAGCACCTCGCTCATGCGCGTCCCCACAGCGCGGCGCGCTGCTTCTGGCGCACGAGGATCGCGACGAAGAACGGCCCGCCCATCACGGCGGTGACGGCGCCGGTCGGCAAATGCGCGGGCGCGATCACGGTGCGGGCGAGCGTATCGCAGAGCACGAGCAGGATCGCGCCGCCGAAGATCGACGCCGGGAGCAGCGCGCGGTGGTCGGGGCCGATCAGCGCGCGCAGCGTGTGCGGGACGATCAGGCCGATGAAGCCGATCGGGCCGCCGAGCGCGATCGCCGCGCCGACGAGCACCGATGCGATCGCGAAGACGATCACCTGCGCGCGGCCGACCGCGACGCCGAGCGACGCCGCGACATCGGGCCCGGCCGCCAGCGCGTTGAGCTCGCGCGCGAAGGCGCACAAGATGATCAGCGCGATCACGACGGGCACGGCCGTGATCTCGACGCCGACGAGCCGCACGCTGTCGAGGCTGCCCATCATCCACGCGAGCATGTGCGAGACGTCGGTGAAGTCGCTCGTGTACTGGATCAGCACCGACGCGGCCGAGCAGAACATCGAGATCGTGACGCCCGCGAGCACGACCGTCGCCGGCGGCAGGTGCTTGCCGACCCGCGCGAGCCGCTCGACGAGCAGCAGCGTGCCGACCGCGCCCGCGAGCGCCGCCACGCCGATGCCCCAGCCGCCGAGCAGCCGCTCGAGGCCGATCCGGATCGCGAGCACCGCCGCGAGCGAGCTGCCCGACGAGATGCCGAGCGTGAACGGATCGGCGAGCGGATTGCGCAGCCAGCCCTGCAGCGCGCAGCCCGACGCCGACAGCGCCGCCCCGACGAGCAGCGACGCGAGCACGCGCGGCAGCCGCACCGCGACGATCGGCGAGTCGTACGAGGTCAGAAATTCGATCGAGCGCCCGCCCACCCCGCTGACGACGCCGAACAGCGGCGCGACGAGGCCGATCACCGCGCACGCGACGAGGCTCAGCGCGACGATCGCGATCAGCCGCTTGCCGGTCAGCCGCGTGCCGGTCGCCGACAGAAAGCTCATGCGGGCACCGCGAACTTCGTGCCGTCGGGCAGCGCGCCGACGTGGATGTCGAGCGCGAACGCCTCGCGGGTCGCCGCGGAGCCGAGCACCTCGGCCGGGGTGCCGCGCGCCGCGATGCCGCCGTTGGCGATGAGCCACATCGTG
>JAFAOG010000336.1 GCA_019237945.1 Deltaproteobacteria bacterium
GTCGGCGAGCGCGTGGTACGCCGCCTGGAACGTGTCGCCGAGGCGGGCAAGACCGGCCGCCTCACCGTCGCGCTCGGGCCGTGGCAGGCGAGCGGTGCGGTCGCATTCGCGCAGCGCCGTGACAAGCGCATCATCGGTGCGACGCTGCTGCCGCGCTGAGGAAAGCGAGCGAAGCGAGCGGGGGGTTGGGGGTGGGTGGGCTTGCGTCACGGGCCGAGCGAAGCGAGGACCCGGGACGAGGCGGCGGCGGGTCAGGCACTGTCGGCACGCGCGCCCCGCACCGATGTTATAAGCGGACCATGCGCGCAGTTGCTGTTGCCCTGATCGTGTCGATGCTCGCCGGGTGCTTTCCGCACGACGCGCACAGGCGAACGATCGCGCAGCTCATCGAAGGCGGCACGCTCGGCGTCGGCATCGGCATGGAGTACTTCGCGAACACGTCCGCCGATTGCGATCAGATGATGCAGACCGGTGGACCGTCCGTGAAGTGCGATTCGACGCGCCAGGCGATCGGCTCGGTCGGCGTCGTGTTGATCCTCGCCGGTCTCGTCGGCTTCATCTCGACGATCTCGACCGCGGAGGATGACTCCGACAACGGCTCCGGCAGCGCGACCGCGCACTGACGCGACGTGACGCGCTAGATCGCGCCGGACTTGCGAGCGACGACCCGACCCTTGCGCTCGCAGATCTTCGAGCCATCGAACACCGGCACGTGGCGCGCCCACGCGTGGCTGCCGCCGCTGCCCGACATGCCCAGGAAGTACGCCTTGCGGCCCACGAACAGGTCGAGCTGGTTGCCGTCGATGCCGCCGCCGACGTCATCGGCGACGACGCAGCCGTCGTGGACGTACCCGCCCCACGGGGCGCGGCCGGGCATCGTGCGGCCCTCGAGCAGCGGCACGTAGAGCAGCGACCCGAGCTTGACGACCTTGGGGTCGACCGCGACCGTGCGGAACGGCTGGAGCGGCTTGCCGGTGCCGGCGGTGCCCCAGGCCGTCCGGGTCACGTTGAAGCACGGCGAGTGGCCGCACGTGCAGCGCCCGGCGACGTTGAGGACCCGCCCGTCGTGCAGCTTGCCCGTGCCCTGGAGCTGGAGCTGGCTGGCGAACTCCGGCGACACATCGGCGATCGCCGTGCACTGCTTGGGCTCGTAGAGCGTCACCAGGTCGGGGGTGATCGAGGCGAGTGTCGTGTCGTTGTCGTTCGCGGGCGGCGGGGTCTTCGACTTGGCGATGACCTCGTCCTCGCCAATGACGTAATAGAACGTGATCGAGAACTGGCCGAGCGGCTTGGGCTCGTCCGTCTCCTGCTTCGGCGCCGGCTGATGGACGGCGACCGGCGGAGGCGGCGGCGCCTTCTCGACGTGCGTCGACTCGCACGACAGCGTTACCAGAAGCGGCGCTACCCCAGCGATCTTCCTGACGATTTTGGCGACGACCTCGGCGAGGTAGCTCGCGCCCGCGCGAACGACCGCGCGGATGCTCAGCTCATCGGTTTCGGTCGTCGGTCCTGGCACCGGCGATCGAGCTTACCTGCCGGCCCCGGGAGTAAAGAGCGACCCCGTCCGAAAAATACGTGAGGCCGCCGAATCGCGCTCAGTGACCCTTAGAAGCGAGCCTGCAGAGTGGCGTTCACGCCGAGCTGGTTGAAGTTTCCGAACTTGAACTCGAAGGGCTGGTCGGGGCACGCCTGCGTGTCGGTGCAGCCGGCGCGCTGGTAGCGCGTGACGTTCGGGTCGTAGCTGTAGAAGACCTCGAGCACGGCCGAGTAGATCCGACCAAACGTCAGCTTCGCGGTGCCCTTGAGCGCGAGCTGCGGGGCCGCGTCCTTGCCGGTCGGCAGGATCGTGATGATCGTGTCGATGTTGTTGTTGCGGATGACGGCCGTCGAGGTGCCGGTCGCGGTCGACCCGGCGATGCCCGAGGGCGACGTGAGCGTGGCCGGCTTCTCGATGCCGGCGATCAGGCCGAGCGTCAGAAAGTCGTTCCAGTTCTTGTCGGCGCCGACGGCGGCGAACAGGTCCGGCGTCGTCGTGTACTGCGCGGGGAAGTCCTCGTACGTCGGCAAGCTCGGCACCGAGTGCAGGATGAACGCGAGGTCGCGGTAGCTGACGTCGAGGCGGAGGCGGACGCGGTCCATCATCACGCGGACGTTGAGGTCACCGGCCATGCCGGGCTGGATCACCGTCGTGCCGGTCTTGTTCGGATCCTTGAGCGTCTGGCCGAGGTACGTGAACTCCGTCATCGCGAGCCACGACACGCCGCCGGGGTACTTCACCGGATCGAACAGGCCGCTGACGCGCTCGCCGTTGTACTTGTAGAGCCGATAGTCGACCGACGACTGGACCGGCATGCCCTTGTGGATCGAGAGCTGCGCCGACGCGCCGAACAGGCGCACCTTCTGATTGTTGACGTCGACGAGCTCGTTGTAGCCGCGGTCGAAGTAGCCGCCGTTAGCCTCGACGCGAACGCCGATGTTGTCGCCTTCGGCCGGGATGACGTCGACGCCGGCGCCACCGAGGAATGCGAGCGCGCTGCGCTGCTCGGCCGTGCGGCGGTCGAGGATCACGGCGCTCTTCGCGCCCGCGAACACGTACGAGCTGGCGGTGTCGTACTGGACCTTCATGCCGGGCGTCGCCGAGCGCGCGCGGCCGTACTCGGGATCGCCACCCCACGACAGGCGGTAGCTGTAGCCGAGGCGGAAGCGGTCGGCC
>JAFAOG010000342.1 GCA_019237945.1 Deltaproteobacteria bacterium
CGCGCTGGGAGCCGACCTGCGCCGCGACGGACATCGAGACGACGGCACGTTTTCAGCGACCGCAGCCGCGGCGATCGAGCTGGGGGAATCTCGTCGCGGCTGCGGTGGGCTGGTTGCAGCGATAGGTGCTCTCACCATCGCGAGCATCCGGCGCGTGACAGGAGGTCACAGTGAGGGACCCTCTTGTCGCGTGGTTGCGACCCGCACATCCGTTGCATCGTCGGGCCGCCATGGGTGATGCGTTGATCGGCACGACGGTCGAGGAGCGGTATCGCATCGAGGCGCTGCTCGGCGCGGGCGCGATGGGCCGCGTGTATCGGGCGCGTCACGTGCGGGTCAGCCGCGAGGTCGCGATCAAGGTGATGCGCGCCGATCTCGTGAGCGAGCCGTCGATCGTGGCGCGGTTCGAGCGCGAGGCCCAGATCGCGGCGCACATGCGCCACCCGAACCTCGTCGGCGTCCTCGACGTCGGCGCGACACCGACCGGCGAGCACCTGATGGTGATGGAGCTCGCCCCGGGCGTGTCGCTCGCGGAGCTGGTCGAGGCGCCGATGTCGCGCGACCGCGTCGTTTCGCTGCTGAGCCAGCTGCTGCGCGGCCTCGCGTTCGCGCACGACGCGGGCCTCATCCACCGCGACCTCAAGCCGGAGAACGTGCTCGTCGACGTCGAGACGTGGCACGCGCGCATCGTCGACTTCGGCATCGCCGTGCTGCGCGATCGCGAGGGCGTCGCGGCGGGCGGCCGCCGGCTGACCGATGCCGGCCTCGTCGTCGGCACGCCGATGTACATGGCGCCCGAGCAGGCGTCTGGCAAGGCGGTTGACCATCGCACCGATCTGTTCGCGCTCGGCGTGATCGCGTACGAGCTGCTCGCCGGCGCGACGCCGTTCGAGGGCACCGGCGCCGAGGTGGCGCTCGCGAACGTGACGCAGGATCCGCCGTACATCGCGGACCGCGTGCCCGGCCTCGTCGTCGATCCGCTGCTCGAGACGTTCACGCGCACGCTGATGGCGCGCCGTCCCGACGAGCGGTTCGCCTCCGCGCACGATGCGCTGCGCGTGCTCGAGATGATCGACCGCGACCGCGAGGCGGCCGCCGCGATGCTCGGCCTGCGCCGCGTTCCGATGCTCGAGGCGCCGCCGGCACAGCTGCGGCTGCCGCGCGGATCCGACGCGCTGTCGACGCTGCCGATGGCCGAGCCGGAGCACGACGCGGCGCCGGCGACGCAGACGATGCCGGAGGCCGAGTGGACGGAGCGGATCGTGCGCACGCCGCGCCGCCGCGGGGCGATCGTCGTCGCTACGCTCGCAGTGGTCGCGCTGCTCGCGGCGTGGGTCATTCGCGGTTCGTCGTCGCACGCGCCGATCACCGCCGCTCCGGCCGCCCAAGCGCCGGTCGTCGTCGAGCGGACGGAGGCGCCGCCGCACGCCGAGGTCGTGGCGCCCGCTCCGCAACCCGCACTGCCACCCCGCAAGCTCGCACGCGTGGCCCAGAAGCAAGCTACCGTCACGCCCGCACCGCCGGTGGCACCCGCGCCGGCACGCGACACCAGCGCCGACGCCCTCGCCGCCCGCTACCGCGCGATCGGCAACGCGCTCCACGCCCGCGGCACCGACGAGCTGTGGCAGCGCTACCGCCTGATCCACCTCGGCGACGCGATGGCGAGCGCCGATACGCGCGAGCAGGCATTTGCCGCGCTCGATGCGATCGAGCACGCGCTGCCCGCACGTTCGTAGCCGGTTGCACTACGCTACGACGCGATGGCCACGCGGCGATCACTCGGGCGCTACCTCGTCGTGGGAGGCGTGCTCGCCGTGCTCGTCAACGTCGCGATCAACTTCGCGGTCGGGCACGCGATGTACGCGAAGCTCGCGAGCGTCGCGCTGACCGGCAATCCGAGCGTCGCGGGCGACACGATCGTCAACGCGTTCCTGATCGCGTTCTTCACGCTCGTCGTCGTCGCGCCGGCGACCCGCCGCGAGGTCCGCAGCGGGCGCGTGCACGGAGGTCGCAAGCGTGCGCTGCCGGCGTGGTTCGCCCGACGCCCGTTTCGCGCGGCGATCGCGGGTGGCATCGTGTCGGCGATCGTCGTCGGAGGCGGCACCGTCGCCGTGATCGTGGCGATCGGGGCCGCGCCGATGACGGGGTCGACGCTCGTCGCGTTCAAGACGATCTTCTCCGGCGTGTGGGGCGGCCTCGCCGCCGTGCTGGTCGCCGCGCTCGCGGCCGCGGGCGAGCCGGAGCCCGCCGATGACGACCGCTGGCTGCGCGGCGCCTCTCCCGGCGGCTACGCGTTCGACTACATCGACAAGGGCGGGCTCGCCGTGTCGAGCGCGGCGCACGGCTGCTCGGGCACGCCGACGTGGCAGCTCGTCGTCACCGGCGTCCCCGATCCCGCGATCGTGCGAGCCGCGCTCGGCGATCTGCTCGCGCGCTACCCGGCGCTGGCAACGCGCGTGCGATCGCTCGATGCGCTGCCGGAGTACGCGCGGCGCTTTCACTACGCACCCGTGCCGACGCCCGTCGACGCGATGTTCGAGCTCGTCGACCTGCGCGGGCGCCCGCCGGGCGAGCTCGACGCGCTGATCCACGACGTGTGGGATCGCGATCTCGATCAGTTCCGCGATCCGCCGGTCTCGCTGACGATGGCGATCGTCGACGACGCGCACTGCCGGCTGCTGTTTCGCCAGCACCACGGCATCGCCGACGGGCGCGCGTTCATCGGGTTGCTCGGCGACTTCGCGTCGTTCGTGCGCGCGCGCCAGGCCGGCGAGACGCCTTCGCCCGAATCGATCGGCCGCCGCGGCGAGCTCGAGGCGCTGGGGCTCTCCGCGCCCGCGCGCGTGCGCTACCTGCTCGGCGGGCTCGCGTCGCTGACCGGCTCGATCGTCAAGGCGGTCGTACGGCCGACGGCGATGCTCGTGCAGAACGAGTCGAACGACTACACCGGCGCGAACGGCGCGGTGCGCTGGGTGATCGACGACGCCGCCCTGGACGCGTGGCAGCGCGCGCGCAAGCAGCTCGGCGTCAGCCAGAGTGCGCTGTTCACGGCGGCGCTGTTCGTCGCGACGCAGCGCTTGCATCGCACGCTCGGCCGGCGCCTCGGACGCGTCAACGCATCGCTCGTGATGGAGACGCGGCCGCGCGACGGCGGGTTCGTCTCGTTCGCGAACCACCTCGCGACGCTCGAGGTCGATCTGCCGCTCGATCGCGACCTCGATCCGGCCGGCGCGGCCCGCTCGATCCACGCGCAGCTCAAGCGCCAGCTCGACCGGGCGCGCCCGCAGAAGCGGCTCGTGTTCGAGCGCGCGATCGTCGCGACGATGCCGCTCGACAAGCTGCGCGCGATCGTCTTCGACAGCAAACGCCCCGCGTTCAACCTCAACCTGTCGAACCTGATCCCGCTCGAGTTCCCCGCGCTCTCGGGACCCGGCTGGAGCGTCGACGAGGTGCTGATCACGACGCCCGTCACGCCGCGCAACGGCATCGCGCTGACCGTCGTCCACTACAACGGCCGCGTGTGCTTCAACTTCAATCACGTCGCCAGCGCCGTCACCGCCGCGCAGACGCTCGAGCTCGCCCGCGGCTTCCGCGATGCGCTCGCCGAGCTGACCGGGGTGCGGCCGACGGAGCCGGCGAGCGCGGTCCCCGCGGATTGCCGCGTTTGACCGCCGGCAACGGTAGTCGCCACGTCGAAGCGGTCGCCGCGTCGTCAGAGAGCTGACAGCCGACGACCCGCAACTGCCCGAAACCCGGCGCCGGCGGCCCGGTACATCGGTTGCTGATGGATCGGGGCATGTCGAAGGTCCTCGTGCTGCTCGCCGCCGCTCCGCTCGCTGCCTGCTCCACCGACACGCCGCCCACGCCGCTCGCGCAGCTTTCCGGCACGAGCGTCGACCTCACCACCACGAACGAAGCGAAGCTGATCCAGCCGGGTTTCACGGCCTACACGACGTTGACGATCGCAGGGCCCGAGGGCGACTGCATCAAGCTCGGTGACGACGTCACCGCCGACCTCGACGGCGTGCACATGGAGGTCGATAGCCGCGGCGGCCCGTGGAGCAACTGGGGCGATTCGGGTTGCGAGCTGCCGTCGTTCCGTCTGCCCGAGCCGACCGCCGCGAACGGTACGAGCACGCTGCTGATCCGCGACTCGGCGACGACCTGGACGATCACGGGCGTCGATCTGTTCACGAACGACTTCGCGCTGGTCGATGCGCCGATCGCGGGCGAGCATGCACGCGTCGTCTGGCAGAGCGCGAGCACGATCGCGAACGGCGCGTACGGTCAGTTCGAGCAGAACGGCAACGTGATGTTCAACGACGTGTTCAACGCAGCCGGCAACACGATCGACATCGCGTTGCCCGCGGGCGTCACCGGGGCGGGCACGCTCTCGATCAACGCCGCACGCAGCGTGCCCGCGACGCGATGCGAGGGCCCCGCGACGTGCACGCTGTACATCACCGCGGGCGCCGACCTGTCGACGACGATCGCGTCGGCGCCGGTCAAGCCGCAGGACGCGCCCGACGTCGTGCGCCGCTAGTCGGCGCGCCGAACCGCGTGGCTAGCCGAGCTTCGCGCGCAGGTTGTGATCGAGCGCGTCGAGGAACTGCTCGGTCGTCAGGTGCGGCTGGTTCGGGCCAACGAGCACCGCGAGGTCCTTCGTCATCTTGCCGCTCTCGACGGTCTCGACGCACACCTTCTCGAGCGTGTCGGCGAACCGAACCACATCGGGCGTGTTGTCGAACTGACCGCGATACTTGAGGCCCTGCGTCCACGCGAAGATCGACGCGATCGGGTTCGTCGACGTCGGGCGGCCCTTCTGGTGCTCGCGATAGTGGCGCGTCACCGTGCCGTGCGCGGCCTCGGCCTCGACGGTCTTGCCGTCGGGCGTCAGCAGCACCGACGTCATCAGGCCGAGCGAGCCGAAGCCCTGCGCGACCGAGTCCGACTGGACGTCGCCGTCGTAGTTCTTGCACGCCCACACGAAGCCGCCTTCCCACTTGAGCGCAGAGGCGACCATGTCGTCGATCAGGCGGTGCTCGTAGACGATGCCCTTCGCCTTGAACTTGTCGGCGAACTCCTCGTCGTAGACCTTCTGGAAGAGGTCCTTGAAGCGGCCGTCGTACTTCTTGAGAATCGTGTTCTTCGTCGACAGGTAGACCGGCCAGCCTCGGTTGAGGCCGTAATTCATGCAGCTACGTGCGAACCCGACAATAGATTCGTCGAGGTTGTACATGCCGAGCGCGACGCCGCCGCCCGGGAAGTCGAACACCTTGTGCTCGATCTTCTTTCCATCGGCGCCCTGGAACGTCATCGTCAGCGTGCCGGGGCCCGGTACGACGAAGTCCGTCGCCTTGTACTGATCGCCGAACGCGTGACGGCCGACGACGATCGGCTTCGTCCAGCCCGGCACGAGGCGCGGCACGTTGCGGCAGATGATCGGCTCGCGGAAGATCGTGCCGCCGATGATGTTGCGGATCGTGCCGTTCGGCGACTTCCACATCTCCTTGAGGCCAAACTCTTTGACGCGCGCTTCGTCGGGCGTGATCGTCGCGCACTTGACGGCGACGCCGTACTGCTTCGTCGCGTTCGCGGAGTCGATGGTGACCTGATCGTTCGTCTGGTCGCGATGCTCGACGCCGAGGTCGAAGTACTTCAGATCGATCTCGAGGTACGGGAGGATCAGCTTGTCTTTGATGAACTTCCAGATGATGCGCGTCATCTCTTCGCCGTCCATCTCGACGACGGGATTCTTCACCTTGATCTTGGCCATGGCGCGCGTTGTATCACGCCGCGCTCGATGTGCCGACGCTACCGGCCGATGTACAGGCCCAGGAAACCGCCGGCCGACCCGTCGACGCTGCCGTGGTCGGACGGCCGATCGACGAACGTCAGCTCGAAGCCGACCCGCTCGCGCGTGCGGAAGCGCGTCAGATACTCGCCGAACCCGACCTCGTACATCGGATCGCGCGTATCGCCGATCACGAGCGCGCGGCCGACCAGATACAGCGCACCGCGCGCGCTGACCCGCAGCAAGCCCTGTTCGCGCTGACCCATCTGGAGGTCGGCGCGCAGACCGACGCCGATGTAACCCTCGGCGTGATCATCGTAGACGTACGAGCCGAGCACGAGCTCCGGCACCAGCGCGCCCGCGAAGTTGTAGCCGGGATGATCGGGCATCGCGACGAGCGGGCCCTCGAAGCCGAGCGTCACGCGCGGACCGACGAGCGGCTTCTCCTCGCGGGTGGCGTCAAAGCCCTTGTCGAGCGCGCCGAACGTCATGCCGACATCGATGACCGTCGTGCGATCCGCGTGGGCGACCCCCGAGACGACGAGCACGCCGGCGACGATCAGGCTCCGCATGCGGCGAAGTATGCGCGGACCGCGACGACGTTCGTCAAGCGCCGGCTGGCAAACGTTGGCCACGACGCGACGCGTTTGCGATAGCGTCGCCGCATGCGCGCGCTTCCGTTCGTCCTCGCACTTGCCGCCTGCAGTGGCGAAACGCACATCGCGGTGAAGCCCGACTGCAACCCGCTCGGCTACGGCGAGCACTGCGCGGTCCCGTGGCCGTCGTCGGTGTACGAGGTCGCGGACTCCTCGACGAAGAGCGGCCGCCGCCTCGCCCTCCCGAGCGGCGCGCTCCCGACGAACTTCAACGGCGATGCGATCGATCCGGCGATGTGGAACGAGGCCGACGGCTTCTCGCCTTCGGCGCCGATGATGGTCGCGTTCCCGGGCGGTGCCTCGATTCCCTCGGGCGCCGCCACCGTCGAGAACTTCGATCCGTCTCTCGGCGCCGACAGCCCGACCGTCCTGCTCGATCTGACGACCGGCCAGCGCGTCGCGCACTTCGCGGAGGTCGACGCGCAGGCCGCCGGCAAGCCGGCATCCCAGGCGCTGCTGATCCATCCCGCTCAGCGCCTCGTCGGCGGCCACCACTACGCGGTCGCGATCACGACGCGCGTCAAGGCCGCCGACGGCAGCGACCTCCCGATCTCGCCCGGCTTCGCCGCGCTGGTCGACGGCACGAAGACCGATAACAAGCGCCTCGAGGCGCTGCGCCAAGGGTTCGGCGGCGCCGTGCTCGATCAGCTCCAGAACGCGGGCTTCCCACGCGCAGACCTCGTGCTCGCGTGGGACTTCACCGTCGCCTCCGACGACTACCTCCACCGCGAGACGATCGCCGCGCGCGACCGCGCCGTCGCCGCCGTGCAAAACCACCCGCTGCAGTTCTCGGTGATCACCGACCAGCAACCCGCCGCGAACGATCCGAAGATCGCGCGCTACGTCACCGGCAAGCTCGACGCGCCGCTGTTCCTCAACACGCCGAACTTCGGCGTCGACCACACGACGACCGTCCGCGACGCCGACGGCCTCCCGGTCGTGCAGGGCTTCTATCAGATTCCATTCGCGGCGGTCGTCCCGGCCTGCGCGTACACGAGCCCGAACCCGGTGCCGATGATCCTCTACGGCCACGGCCTGCTCGGCGATGCGACGGAGGTCGACTGCTGCGGCGTCCCGCCGGTCGCCGAGGACCTGTGCATGGTGATCGCCGGCACCGACCTGCGCGGCATGTCGCAGAACGACACCGCCGCGGTCGCCGGCGCACTCAACGACGCGAGCAAGTCCGACGGCGTCTTCGAGGTGCTCGAGCAGGGCATCGCAAACTACGTCGTGCTCGATCAAGCGATGCGCACGACGATGGCGCAAACGCTGTTCGTCGACGCCGCGCACGGCAACAAGGTCCTCGTCGATCCGTCGCGCGTCTACTACTGGGGCCTCTCGCAGGGCGGCATCTTCGGCGCCTCGGTGATGGCCTACGACCCGCAGATCACGCGCGGCGTGCTCGGCTCGGGCGGCGCCGGCTACTCGTTCCTGCTCGACCGCTCTGCGGACTGGCCGCAGTACCGCATGGTGCTCAACGCCGCCTACCCCGACCCGCTCGACGACGAACTGCTGATCAACCTCATGCAGATGCGCTGGGACAAGACCGAGCCCGCCGGCATCGCGAACACCGTCCTCGACGGCACCGCGACCGGCGTCCCGCCCAAGCAGATCCTCATGCAGATCGCACTGGGCGACGAAGAGGTCAGCGACTTCGCCGCGTACTGGGAAGCGCGCACGATGGCCATACCGATGGTCACGCCCTCGCCGACGACCGCGTGGGGCCTCGACCGCGCTCCCGGCCTGATACCCCCGAGTGCCCTCGCCGTCTACGACTGCGGCGCCCCGCCGCTGCCGCTGACCAACACGCCGCCGCCGAAAACTGCCTGCGCCCCGGCCGGCCGCTCCGAGCTGCACGACCTGCCCGCGCACGTCGCCGCGGGCCGCCGCCAGATGGCGGAGTTCTACGCGACTGGCCAGATCGTCGACGAGTGCGGCCTCGGCTCGGGCGCCGGTTCGGCCGCCGGTTCGGGCACCGCGTCCGCCTGCACGTGCCTCACGGGCGCGTGCAACTGACGGGGCGGCGAAGCACAGCGACGAAGAAGCAGAACCAGAATTACCGCCAAGGGCGCTCGTATTTGTGCTCGAGAAAGGGCACGAAGAACGCCAAGGTCGGAAAGAGAAGAAGAGGAGGCGGGCCTCAGCGAGCGCCTCGGACAGCTTGCTGCGCAACCTGTCCTCGGCCACTGGCCTTCGAGGGCTCCGAGCCGCGCGCCGGCGGTGCGGCGCCGCAGCCCACTGGCCTTGCGCGGGATCTGAGACGCGTGCGCCAGCGGTGCGACGGATCCGGTTGGCTTCCTCGAGCCAGGGGCCGAGGTCCGGTGGCGCTTCGCCAGCGGACCGAGGCGCTTGCATGGGCAAGAAAGCGCTCGCATGGCCGCGACGCTGCTCTGACTTGGCGTTCTTGGCGCCCCTTTCTCGAGCACCCGCACGAACCCTTGGCGGTAATTCTGGGCTCTTCGTCGTCGCGTTCAGTGGCTCGTCGTCGCGTTCAGGGCTCCTCGTCGTCGCGATCAGTCCAGCGACGTCGGCGTGCGGCGCAGTGGCAGCGCGCACAGCATCGCGAGCACGACGAGCCCGAGCAGCGCGCCGCCGCCGACCGCCTCGCGTGCGGCCGAGCAGCCACCGGTGCTCGCGGCATCGGATGCGTCGCTGCCGTCGCCATCGCCCTCGCCGTCGGCCGGCGAGTCACACGTGCTGCGCGCCAGCGTGCGGTTGGTCGTCTTCTCGATCCAGCGCGCGACCGCATCGGCGCGGACGTACACGCCGCCGCCGCCGCACGGCTCGCCGATCAGGGCCTCGCCGCGCGACACGACGCCGATCAGAGCGGGACCGGCCTTCGTGTCGATGTAGATCGGGCCGCCCGAGTCGCCGAAGCACGCGTCGACGCCCGAGCCGCCGGCTGTGAACTCGCCGCCCGGCGCGACCGACGGCTGGCAGGCGGAGTCCTGCGTGCACATCGCGTCGTCGATCGGGATCATCGCCTCGTGCAGGCGCGTGTTCGTGCCGTCGCCAGCCTTGGTCGTCAAGCCGAAGCCGACGACGTGGACCTTGGCGCCCGCGGTGAGGTGCTCCTTGACCGTGCACGCGCTCGCGATCGCGCGCGGCTTCGCCGGTGCGGCGTGGTCGAGCACGAGGACGCCGACGTCGTACGACGACTTCCAGCTCGGGTAGGCGGTCGCCGACTTGACCGCGATCGCCATGCCGCCCGGCCGGGCGAGATCGACCGAGCCGACGACGACGAGCTTGGGATGCGTCTCGATGCAGTGACCCGCGGTGAGCACGACATCGGGCGCGATCAGCGTGCCGCTGCACATCGCGTTGCTCGCGAGCACGGCGACGGTATCGGGCCACTCGCCGGCGGGGACCGGCGTGCCGCCGACGACCGGCACTTCGATCCCGGACGCGAACGCAGAGGACGACAGACAGAGAACGAGGACGGAGAGAGCTTTCATGGGCGCGCTGCTTCAGCAACGCGGAGGCCATCGGCTCGCGCAAGGGATTGCGCGCCGTTACGACGCGCTGTCCGGCCGGATGTCCAGCACCCGGCCGGACAGCGTTCACCGGACGGTCAACACGGAGAACAACCAACCCGTCCGATAACTGGTGATCGCCTGGCGCAACGCGCGGCGAGCGGCCTGTTCGCGTGCGCGCAGGAGTGCGTCGAGCGCGCCGAAGTTCATCGCACGCCTCCGCGCGTCCCGCGAACCGACGCGGACCGGCGACGCCGCGCCGCCAGCAGCGCGAGCGCGAGCAGCCCGCCGACGCTGCCGCCGCCGACGCCGCGCCCTGACGCCGCGCAGCCGGAGCTCGCGGTGACGTTTGCTGCGTCGGAGCCGAGGCCGCAGTCGTCCTTGGCGATCGTGCGATGAGTCGTCGACTCGATCCAGCTGACGACCTTGTCGGTGCGGACGTAGATGCCGCCGCCGCCGCACGGCTGGGCCGCGCCGTCGACGCCGCGCGACACCGCGCCGATCAGGATCGGGCCGCGGTCGGTGTCGAAGTAGACCGGGCCGCCCGAGTCGCCGAAGCACGAGTCCGTGCCCGCGCCACCCGCGACGAACTCGCCGCCCGGCGCGACGTGGCCGTTGCAGCCGTGGCCGTGCGTGCAGTCCGGATCGACGACCGGCGCCATCGCCTCGTTGAGGTGCGTGTTGTCGCCGGTGCCGGCCTCGCTCGTCAGTCCGAAGCCGACGAGGTGGACGGACATCGCGGCCTGCAGCTCGGCGAACGTGCACGAGGTGCCGACCTGCCGCGGCTGCACGCCGGGGACCGGGTGCGCGAGCGTGATCACACTGATGTCGTAGGAGTGCTGCCAGTCGGGGTACGCGGTCGTCGACTCGACGTCGATCCGCACGCCGTCCGGCGACGTGTAATCGGTCGTGTTCGCGATCACGACGGACGGCTCGATCTCCGCGCAGTGGCCGGCGGTCAGCACGACGTCGGGCGCGATCAGCGTGCCCGTGCACGAGCCCTTGCTGCCGAGCACGGCGACCGCGTCGGGCCACTTGCCGAGCGGCGCGGTCGAACCACCGACGACGGGCGCGCCGAGCTCCCCCGCGCTCGCGGTCGCGGTCGCGGTCGCCGCGAAGGCGAGCACAACGGCGAGGGTCCGCAACATGGTGGCGCTCGTAAGAGCAACCGATGTGCCGCGGACCGTGTGCACACGAACCCGGGATCAGGGGCATTCGGATGCGCACGTCGTGCAAACGCGTGCGCGAAGTTCGTGCGATCAGGCGCGATTTTGCGACGAGCGCGACAGCTCACCGCTGGCTACTCGCGTTGCCAGGCAGCTCACGTCGTCGTGACGGAAAGCCGCCGTGCTCCGTCGCGCGGCGCGCGCCAACGCCGCGAGCGCCAGCGCTCCCGTCGGCGGCGATGCGGCCGCCGCGCGTGGTCCGGCCGCACGCACGCTCTACGTCCGGCACGAGACACGTGTCGTGTGCGCGATACCTCGATCGCGACTCGCGCGTGCCGCGTGCGAGATCCTCGGCGCGCGCTCGCGGCGCGGCGCGCTGTCACGTCACCGCACGCGAGGCGCGCATTCGGCGCGATTCCATCGCGCTGGCGCGGACTTTCGCGCGCGGCACGTGCCCTGCAACTTGCCGGGCTCAGAGAAAGGAACGTCATGCATTCGAAGGCCAGCATCGCCGGTCATCCGATTCATCCGGCGCTCGTCGCGTTCCCGGTCGCGCTGTACACCGCGACGGTCGCGGCGCTGCTCGTCCATGTCGGCACGCACGACGTGTTTTGGTACCGCGCGGCGATGTGGGCGAACCTTGCGGGCGTCGCGATGGCAGCGGTGGCGGCGATTCCCGGCGCGATCGATCTGTTCGCGCTGCCGCGCCGTTCGCGGGCTCGCGTGACGGGTCTGCGCCATGCGGGCTTCAACGTCCTCTCGCTCGTGCTGTTCGCGGTCAGCGCCGTGATCTTGTGGCGCAACGTGCACGGTACGCCCGACGACGCCGGTATCTACCGCCTCGACACGAACGCGCCGCTCGTCCTCGGCATCGTCGGTCTGCTGTCGACCGTGACCGCAGGCATGCTCGGCTGGACGCTCGTGCAGACGCACCACGTTGGTGTTCGTCCGACCGTGTACGGCTCGCACCGCGACCCGAGCGTCGTCGACGACCTCGACGAGCTCGCGGGTGTCGGTCCGGCGCCGCGCGACATCACTCCCTCGGCGCGCGTCGAGGACCGCCACTTCACCGATCGCCTTCTCCGTCACTAGCTTTCCTTGGACGTAGTTAGCTTGCTGGCCGCCCGACGCTTGTTGGCTCTTCGAGCCGCGAGTCGTCGGGCGGTGTTTTCTTTTCGGTTAGGATGCGTGCGTGGAGCTGGCATCGACGATCCGAGGCACGCGGTATCGCTTCGCATCGGTCAAGGAAGTGCTCGCGAAGGCGAACCCGCCGAAGAGCGGTGACGACCTCGCGGGGGTCTCGGCACGCGATGCGGTCGAACGCGTTGCCGCGCGCGCCGTGCTCGCCGACCTGACGCTCGCCGACCTCCGCGCGAACCCGGTCGTGCCGTACGAGATCGACGAGGTCACGCGCGTGGTCGAGGACGACCTCGACGATCAGGCGTATCGCGCGGTCAGCCACCTGACGGTCGGACAGTTCCGCGAGTGGCTGCTCGACGTCGAGACGACCGGCCCTACCCTGCGCGCCGTCTCGCCGGGCCTGACGCCGGAGATGGTCGCCGCCGCCGCGAAGCTGATGTCGAACTTCGACCTCATGACAGTCGGCGCGAAGTGCCTCGTCGTCGTGCGCGCGAACAACACCCTCGGCCTGCCCGGCCGCCTGTCGTCGCGCTGTCAGCCGAACCACCCGACCGATGACGTCGAGGGCATCCTCGCCTCCGCGCGCGAAGGCCTGTCCTACGGCTGCGGCGACGCCGTGATCGGCATCAACCCGGCGACCGACTCGCCCGAGTCGACGGCCGAGATCCTGACCGCGATCGACGACCTGCTCCGCCGCAACGAGGTCCCGACCCAGCACTGCGTGCTCTCGCACATGACGGTGCAGATGAAGGCGCTCGGCGACCTCCACTGCCCGATGGATCTGATGTTCCAGTCGCTCGCCGGCACCGAGGCGGGCAACAAGGCGTTCGGCATCAGCGTCAAGCTCATCGACGAGGCGTGGGCGATGATGAAGGAGCGCGGCTCGACGCGCGGCCCGAACCGCATGTACTTCGAGACCGGTCAGGGCTCCGCGCTGTCGTCGCAAGCTCACCACGGCGCCGATCAGGTCACGATCGAAGCGCGCTGCTACGGCCTCGCGCGCCGCTACAAGCCGTTCCTCGTCAACACGGTCGTCGGCTTCATCGGACCCGAGTACCTCGAGGACGGGCCTCAGATCTCGCGCGCCGCGCTCGAGGACCACTTCATGGGCAAGCTGCTCGGCCTGCCGATGGGCTGCGACGCCTGCTTCACGTACCACGCCCGCATGAGCCAGGACGAGCTCGAGTCGCTCAAGGTCCTGCTCGGCGCCGCCGGCTGCACGTACCTGATGTCACTGCCGGTCGGCGACGACATCATGCTCAACTACCAGTCGACGAGCTACCACGACATCCCGACGCTCCGTCGCCTGCTCCACAAGAAGCCGACGCCCGAGTTCGACGCGTGGCTCGACAAGAAGGGCATCTGGCACGGCGACGACCCCGGCCCGATGTTCGGCGACGTCGCCGCCGTGAAGTAGCGCTACTCGCGCTTGCCTTCGAACGTCGAGCCCGCGACCGAGACGTCGCCGAGGGCGCCCGTCCAGATGCCGTTCGCGATCGCATCGATGTGGCCGTCGCGATCGAGGTCGAGCGCACGCGCGTCCCCGTGGATCGCGAGGTCGATCGTCATCCCGTCGAGCGCATCGAGGTGCTCGTACCACTCGGCCGCGACCGCGCGCAGCGCGACCACGCACGCATCGCGATAGAGCGCCGCCGGGCCGATGCCGACGCCGTCCGCGATCGTCGCACCGACGTGATCGCAGTCGACGAGGTCGACCAGCAGCGTCGGCAGGTCACTCGCGGCCGGATCGACCGCCGGGATGATGCCGCGGTCGAGCGCGAGCCGGACGAGACGGCTGTACGGCAGCGACAGCCGGTGGTCGCCGATCATCAGCGAGCCGGCGCTGTACGTCACGCGCACCGCGACCGCGGGCTCGGGGATGCCGCCCGCCGCGAGCGGGACGTCGAGCTTGCCGATGCGCAGGCCGGTGAGCGTGATCGTCGCCGCGTGCGCAGGCGCCGCCGCGCGGATGGCGGTCGGTTCGGTGTGCCCCGATTCGCTGCCGGCGACCTCTTCGGTGCGGCCCGGCGGCGGCTCGGCCGTGACATGTAGCTCCTCGACCGGCTCGAGCTGCTGCGAAAACCTCGCGAGGCCGTCGCTCACGGCGTGCATGCCCGGCAGCAGGCGCGGCGACGTCTCGGCCAGGCGCGCATCGAGGTACGCGGCGAGGAATGGAGCGAGCTCGCTCGCGATCGTCTTCGTGCGGCCCTCCGGCAGCTGGCCGATCAGATGGTCGACGAGGAACCGCGATGGGTCGTCCGGATCGTCGGTCGCCGCTCGCACGTCAGCGAGGAGCGCCGTGACGGGCCCGGGCAGCGGCGCGGCGAGGTGAATCTCGCTGCGCAGCGCGAACGTGCCGATCGGATCGATCGGCGGTGGTGGTTGCGCGTCCACGCGTGGGGATTCGGCGGAGGCGCAGGACGCAAGACAGGCGAGCGAGATCAGAAATCGCAGCATGCGGGCGGCGCATTGCGGCTGCGATGCCAGCGGCAACTGTGCGTGATCGCTTGCGCGCGTGTCCGATGTCCGGCCGCCGCTCGGACATTGTCCGGTGCTCGGACGATCGACGAGGTGAGGGCAGACTCTGGCGGCTCCGCCAGGATCCCCGATGGTGGTGTGCGCGCGCCCATGCTCTCTGGGCTCATGCGCCACGTTTTGTTTCTCGGAATGGCTCTGATCACCGCGTGCGTTGCGCCGATGGACGCGACGAGCACGGGTCAGGGCAGCGATCAGGGAACGGATCAGGGGAGTGACGCGACCGGTGTCGATGTCAGCGAGCTGACGAGCGCGCCCGGCCCGTACTTCGCGACGGCGATGTTCTTCAACCGCGACATCAGCGCGGCCACGAAGAGCTCGCAGAGCGACACGATCATCCATGCGCTGGCGAACGCCGGTGGCTGGGGCAACGGCTCGATGCAGATCGACTTCGCGCTCGATGTCATCAAGACGACGTCGACGACGCCGATGAAGACGTGGACCCAGGGGCCCGACTGGTACGGCCCCGACTGCGACCATGTCGCGCAGCCGGTGCCGGTCGGCGGCAACATCGAAGACGAGACCGGCTACGCGTGCACGGGCGATGGCGACTGCCACATGCTCGTGTGGGACGCGACCGGTAAGAAGCTGTACGAGATGTACCGCGCGAACATCACCTCGACGTTCGAGGGCGGCTGCCAGGCGGTGTGGGACGCGACGAAGACGTGGACGTCCTCGCTGCGCGGCGAGCAGTGCACGAGCGCCGAGGCCGGCGGCATGCCGATCGCGCCGCTGCTGTTCACGGCCGACGAGGTCGCGGCCGGTCACATCGATCACGCGATCCGCTTCATCCTGCCGAACAACCGCATCCGCCGCGGCTCCTACGTTCACCCGGCGACCCACGCGACCGCGACGAGCGGCCCGACGGGCAGCCCGATGTACGGTGTGAACTTCCGCCTGCGCAAGGACTACCCGATCAGTACGCTGTCGCCGGGCGCGCAGGTCGTCGCGAAGGCGATGCAGAAGTACGGCATGTACCTCGCCGACGGCGGCAACATCACGCTGACCGCACAGAGCGACAAGCACACGACGCACAAGTGGTCGGGGTTGCTCGGCTCGCACGATCTCGCGGGGCTCAAGGTCACCGACTTCGAGGTCGTCTCGCACGGCAGCGCGATCCCGTGGACCGACAACTGCGTCCGTAACTAGAGTGGCTTGTCGTCGAGCGGGCGCAGGCTGAAACCGGCCGGCGTCCGCTCGAACGCGTAGTGCCACAGAAACGATAGCCCGAGCACACCGTCGACGCCGGTCTCGGGCAGCTCGTCGATCACGAGCGCATCGACGCGCGCCGCGCTCGCCGCCCCCGCCGCGACCTTGTCGAGACGGATCGGCTCGCCGAGCTGGGGCTGACCGACCGGGAGCCAGCCCGTCGCCGTCGTGTGGCGGACCCAGCCGATCGCGAGCTGCTTCGGGTCGCTCTCGAGCGCGGCCTTTGCGGCGAACACGCGCGACACCAGCGTCGTCCCGATGCGCGGATCGACCGCGAACGTGCCTGCGACGCCGCCGATCGTCACCCGCACGCGCTCGCCGATCGTGCCGCCCGCATCGACCGGACACGTCTTGTCCCGCACGAGCGCCGCGTGCTCGTCGCGCATGTCGGCATTCGGCGATCCGCCCAGCGCGTGCACGTAGTACCGCCACGCCCGGTCGGCCTCGCACAGCTCGTTCGTCGGCTTCGCCGCGTCGAGGAAGCGCACCGCCGCAAACCCGCCTGCCTGCTCGCCGTCGGAATTCGCAAGCGACTGGCGCAGATCGAACAAGGCGAGCCGCGGCAGCTTGCCGTCGATCCACGCGTCCGCACGCCACCACCAGAAGTCGCTGTCCTCCGGTTGCTCCGCGATCAGCTGCGTCGTCGTGACCGCCGTGACCAGCCACTGGTGCAGCTGCTGGCTCAGGTAGGCGAGCCGCCACGGCATGCGTCCGCCGATGCCGCAGCCGACCGCACGCTCGGCCGTCGCGAGAGCCTCGGCCGTCCGGTTCAAGGTCGCGAACCGCTCGACGCGCTCGCGCATCATCTTCTCGTCGCACGGGTGCTGCGCGAGCGCCTCCGCCTGCAGGCGCAGCACGTTGTCCGCCTCGACGGGCGGAGGCGGGGGCGGCTTGGGACGGGTCTGCAGATACACGACGCCGCCCGCGATCGGCAGCAGCCCGACCGCCGCGACGACGAGCAGCGTGCCCCTCCGCCGGCGCCCGGCGACATCCCGTGCGCAGACCTCGCAGATGGCGGGCTGGGCTATGGCGTGGTGAACGCACGGCATCGAGCGCCTCATACCCTTGCGAACACACCAGGATCAATGATGAGTTTGTAACCATGAGCCGGACGCGGCAGCTGATGGCGGGCCTGCGCGATGCGCTCGGCAGCGCGGAGCCGTTGCCGCCGCCCGAGCCGATGCCGCAGATCCCGGCGCCGCCCGCGCGCGTGTACTCGCCGCGTCCCGAGAAGCGGCCGTTCGCGGCGGAGGCGGCGAAGCACACGACGGCGCTCGTCGGCATCGGCCATGTCGGCACGCGGTACGCGACCGACGTCGTGCTGCAGTTCCAGGCCGAGCTCGCGGTCGCCCACGGCGCAGTCGCCGCGCTGCTGCCGGATGGCTGGGCGCAGCAGAACGGATTCGTCGCGCTCAAGAGCCGCGTCACCGACCACCGCGAGTTCCTGCTCCGCCCCGACCTCGGCCGCCGCCTCGACGACGCCAGCCTCGAAGCGGTTCGCCGCAACTGCACGCGGGGTCCCGACGTCCAGATCATCGTGGCAGATGGCCTGTCCGCGGTCGCGTGCATCGGCTCCGGTCAGGCGCTCCACGATGCGGTCGCGCGCGCGTGCGCGGCTCGCAACCTCAGCACCGGTACGCCGGTGTGCGCGCGGTTCGCCCGCGTGTGGCTCGAGGACGAGATCGGCCAGGCGGTCGGCGCGAAGGTCGCGATGATCCTGCTCGGCGAGCGGCCCGGTCTCGGCACCGGCGACGGCCTCTCGGCGTACGTCGTCTACGATCCGCGGATCGGCAAGACCGACGGCGACCGCAACATGATCAGCAACATTCACGCGCGCGGCATGCCGATCGAGGAGGCCGCCGCCCGGCTCGCCGCGCTCGCCTCCGCGATGATCGAGCAGCGCACCAGTGGCGTCGCGCTCGACCTCGCACGCCTCGGGCTCGCCAGCGAGCGCACGCCGCGCCCGCCGCAGGTCCGCCAGAAGCTGGTGAACGGGTGATCCTCGAGCCCATCGTCCCCAACGTGCTCAGCGTGCGCCGCCTGCCGCATGCGGTCCCTGCGCTCGTGCGCGCGTACGGCGGCGACCCCGACAAGCACACGTCGCTCGGGCTCGTCACCGTCGATCAGGATGATCCGACGTACGTCGCGCTCGACGAGTGCACGAAGTTCGCGCCCGTCGACGTCATCTTCGCGAAGAGCTTCTACGCCGGCGCCGCGCACGCCTCGGGCAAGCTGTCGGGCGAGATCCTCGGCGTGATCGGCGCGAGCGATCCCGAGTCGATCGATCAGGCGCTCGACGCGCTCGTCCGCTGCCTCGCCCACGACGCGTGCTTC
The DNA here is from genome assembly GCA_019237945.1 of Deltaproteobacteria bacterium. Taxonomy (GTDB): domain Bacteria; phylum Myxococcota_A; class Polyangia; order Haliangiales; family Haliangiaceae; genus JABFXX01. The sequence continues at coordinate 18,308 of JAFAOG010000342.1, forward strand.
TACGACGCCGACGGCAAGCGCACGATCACCGTGTTCCCGCACGTGATCGCGTCGCTCGGCGAGTACCTGTCGCGCCAGGCCGGCCTCGCGCCCGGCGAGCCGATGGCCTATCTCGTCGCGCCGCCGATGGAGGCGACGATCGGGCTCGACGCCGCGATGAAGGCCGCCGCGGTGCGCGCCGTGAAGGTGATGACACCGCCGACCGAGACGAACTTCTCCGCCGCCTGGCTGACCGGCACGCTCGACGAGTGCGAGGCCGCCGCGGTCGCCTACGCCGCCGCCGTGGTCGACGTCGCGGGGGCGCCGAAGCGATGATCAAGAACAAGACCGCGATCCTCGCGCTGCTCACCGCGCTCAACTTCCTCAACTACATCGATCGCATGGTGCTCGCGGCGGTGCTCGCGCACGTCGAGAAGGACCTCGATCTATCGAAGCTCGAGGCCGGCCTCAGCGCGAGCGCGTTCCTCGCCGGCTACTTCCTGACCGCGCCGTTTTTCGGCTCGCTCGCCGATCGCGGCCAGCGCAAGGGCCTGATCGCCGGCGGCGTCGCCGTGTGGAGCATCGCGACGGCCGCGACCGGCTTCGCGAGCGGGGTCGGCTCGCTGCTGCTCGCGCGCGCGTTCGTCGGCGTCGGCGAGGCGGCGTACGCGACGCTCGCTCCGACGATCATCGACGACATCACGCCGCCGGAGCGCAAGAACCGCGCGCTCGCGATCTTCTACCTCGCGATCCCGCTCGGCTCGGCGATGGGCTACATGATCGGCGGCACGATCGACAAGCACTGGGGCTGGCGCACCGCGTTCTTCATCGCCGGCGGCCCGGGCCTCGTGATCGCGATGACGTGCCTCCTCATCGCGGAGCCCGCGCGCAAGCTCGCCACCGCGAAGGCGAAGATCCTCGACTCGCTGAAGACGCTCGCCGCGATCCCGCTCTACCGGCGCGCGGTCGTCGGCTACATCGCGTGGACGGCCGCCGTCGGCGCGTTCTCGTTCTGGGCGCCCGAGTTCCTGATCAACCGCTTCCCGACGCAGCTCGACTCGCAGAGCGCGAACTTCTGGTTCGGCCTGATCACCGTCGCCGCGGGCACGATCGCGACGCTCGCCGGCGGCCGCTGGGCGGATCGCTCGCAGGCCGGCATCGTCGTGCCCGACGGCTCGCCGCACGATCACAAGGACAACCGCCGCGGCATCAACGAGCTGCTGCGCGTGTGCTCGTACGGCATGATCCTCGCGGCGCCGCTGTGTGCAGTCGCGTTCTTCATGCCGATGCCGACGGGCTTCTTCGGCGTCGCGTTCCTCGTCGAGATCGGGCTGTTCCTGTCGACCTCGCCCGTCAACGCGATCGGCCTGCGCGCCGTGCCGCCCGAGCTGCGCGCGAGCGCGATGGCCGCGATGATCTTCGCGATCCATCTGTTCGGCGATCTGTGGTCGCCGCCGCTGCTCGGCGCGCTGCGCGACGGCATGGAGCACGTGATCGCAAACAAGGTCACCGCGACGACGATCGCGATGATGGCGCTGCCGATCACGTTCGCGCTGTCGGCGTTCTGGTGGTGGCCGCGCAAGCGCGAGGCCGCGTAGATGGTCGACGAGACGCTCGCCGACGCCGCGACGAGCCGCCCTTCGTTCGGTGCCGGCACGCAGCTCGGCAAGTACAAGCTGCTGCGCCTGCTCGGCGAGGGCGGCATGGGCCAGGTGTGGGCCGCGCACGATCCGGATCTCGATCGCGAGGTCGCCTTGAAGCTGCTGCGCGCCGAGCAGGCTGCCCCGCAGCTGCGCACGCGCCTTCTCCGCGAGGCCCGCGCGATGGCCCGCCTCAAGCACCCGAACGTGCTCACCGTCTACGAGGTCGGCAGCGAGGGCGAGCGCGACTTCATCGCGATGGAGCTCGTCGACGGGATGAACCTCGACCAGTGGCTCGCGACGCGCCCGCTGCGCGACGAGCTGTGGCACGCGCTGATCGCGGCCGGCCGCGGGCTCGCCGCCGCGCACCAGGCCGGGCTCGTCCATCGCGACTTCAAGCCGCACAACGTGCTGCGCTCGCGCGACGGACGCGTGCTCGTCACGGACTTCGGGCTGGCGCGCGGCGTCGGCGAGGAGAAGCTGCAGGCGGTGCCCGACTCGCTGGCCACGCCGGTCGCGCTCGACATCACGCTCGATGCCAACGCGAACAGCGATTCCCTGCTCGACTCGCCGCTGACGCAGACCGGCGCGCTGATCGGAACGCCCGCCTACATGGCGCCCGAGCAGTACGCCGGCAGCCCGCCCGATCCGCGCACCGATCAGTTCGCGTTCTGCGTCACCGTGTGGCAGGCGCTCACGGGCGAGCGGCCGTTTCACGGGACCTCGCTCGACGAGCTGCGCCGCGCGACGAACAAGGGCGTCGCTCATCTCCAGGCGAAGCTGCCGCGCAACGTGCGAGCGGCGCTCGTGCGCGGGCTGACGCCCGACCCGGCGAAGCGCTTCGCGAGCATGGACGAGCTGCTGCGCGCGCTCGATCGCCCGAAGAAGCAGTGGGCCGCGACGACGGCGATCGCGCTCGCCGCCGGCGTGCTCATCGGCAGCATCGCGTACGGCCAGCTCGCGCATCGCAACGAACCACCGCCCGCGAAGTCGCCGTACGCGTGCGATCCGCCGGAGCAGGCGTTCGCCGATGCGTGGACGAGCGAGCGGCGCACCGCGCTCGAGAATCGCGTCGGGCCGGGCGCGGCGCTCGTTGCCGGTGCGCTCGACGAGCTGCGCGCGTCGTGGATGAAGGCCTATGCAACGGCGTGCGCGGCCCCGCCCTCGCAGGCGACGTTCGCGCGGCTCGGCTGTCTGCTCGGCGAGCGCGACGAGGCCGCCGCGTTCACGCGCCTCGCGGACACGCTGCCGGTCACGACGTTCGATCAGCTCGAGGTGTGGGGGTCGCTGCCGCGCGTCGAGATGTGCGCGACGGATTCGCCGGTGGCGCCGCCGCTGCTCCCCGAGGACAAGAAGCTTCGCAACAAGATCGTCGCGATGCGCGCCGAGATCGCGTCGCTGCAGCTGCGGGATCCGCAGGCGCTGCTCGCGAAGGCGAATGACTTCGAGCAAGCCGCCCAGCAGTTGCACTGGGACCCGCTGATGCCGGAGCTGTACGAAGCACTCGGCACCGCGGCGCAGACGACCGGTGACTACGAGCGCGCGCGCCGCTACGTGACCCAGGCCGCTGATCGAGCCGCGCAGCTGCACCACTACCGCGTGGAGGCGATGGCGCGCATCGAGATGCTCGTGATCGAGGCCGACTCGACGGGCGATCCGCGCGAGCAGAAGCGCGAAGAGCGGCTCGTGCGCGACGCGCGAGATGCGGTGCACCGCGCCGGCGACGATCCCGAGCTCGGCGATGAGATCGATGTCCTCGTCGCGTCGAACGCGCTCGGGCGCGGCGACCTGATGACCGCGGAGCAGCTGCTCGCGAAGGATGCGTGGGGCGGGCCGCACAGCACGTCGCGGATCGCGATCGCGCAGACCGCGCAACGCATTCGCCTCGCACTTCGCCAGAGCCAGTGGGGCGCCGCGCGCGCGCTCGGCCGGCTGCACGAGCAGAACCAGACGCAGGCCGGCCCCGACCACGCGCTGATCGAGAAGCAGCTGGTGCAGGCGGCGTGGCGCGACGGCGATCTCGAGGACGCGCACACGCGTGCCGACAAGCTGTTCGACACGTCGGCGACGAAGGGCGGCGGCACGCTGCTCCGCGTCACCGTGAAGGACGAGCACGGCACGCCGATCGAGGGCGCGCGCGTCGTTGCGTGGGAAGGCGAGCTCAACGGCGACGGCCGCCGCATCTACACCGGGCCCGATTTCGTCGGCGTGACGGACGTGACCGGCGAGGATGGCCACGCGACGCTGATGGCGGTCCCGATCGAGGGCGCCGTGATGGCCGAGCACGACGATCTGCGCTCGAAGCCGGTACCGGTCAACGCCGCGACGGGCGAGGCGACGCTCGTGCTCGCGCCGACGCACTCGGTGACGGGGCGAGTTGCCACGAGGACGCCGCCGCCCGCGCTCGACGCGTTCGTGAAGTTCCAGGTCGGCAAGGCCGCATGGCTCGATCGAGCGGTGCTCGCTCACGACGGCAGCTTCCGGATCACCGGCGCGCCGAGCGGGCCGTTCGTCGCCGGCGTCAAGGGCGCGTACAACCTCGACGGCCACGTGATCACCGGCGACCTCGCGACGCTCGCGTGGCGCGGCGATGCGACGATCGACGTCGTGTCGGCGAAACCAGGCAAGATCACGATCACGCACGGCAAGAACGACACGGCGCAAGCCGACCTCGAGCCGATCGGCCTCGCGCACCTGACGCCCGAGGGTCAGAAGATCTACGTCGCGGGCGACCTCCACGTCGTGTTCCACGACATCGCGGCCGGCGACATCAACGTGTGCAGCTCGGCGACGAACACCTGCATCACCGCCAATGCGCCCGCCCACGGCACCATCGCCGTGGTGATACGCTAGGTCGATGGCATCGATTTCCGACGACGTTGCGATCGGCGAGACCGCGATCGCAGCGACGGCGCAGACCGGCGTCGATCAGGGGCCGCACGCGCACGCGCCGACCGAGGGCCTCAATCTCGTGCCCGGCCAGATGTTCCGCGGCCTGCGCATCCGCGCGCTGCTCGGCGCTGGCGCGATGGGCAACGCGTACCTCGCGAGCCACGCGAGCCTGCGCACGCCGGTCGTCATCAAGCTGTTCCGCGTGTCGGCGGGCGATCCGCTCGCGGAGGCGCACCTCGCGGCGCGCGTGATCTCGCCGGCCGTCGTCAGCGTGCTCGACGCGGGCATCGAGCAAGGCGTGCCGTACGTGATGCAGCGCTACGTCGACGGCATCGACCTCGAGGAGCTGCTCGGCATCCATGCCGCCGCCGATCGCCCGATTCCGGTGCCGGTGCTCGTGCGGCTCGCGGTGCACATCTTCCAGGGCCTCTCCGCGATCCACGTCGCGGGTGTCGTGCATCGCGACATCAAGCCGCCGAACCTGTTCCTCGCCGGCTCGGGCGAGGCGCTCGTCGGGGACTTCGGAATCGCCGTCGATCCGAACGCCGCGCAGCGCCCCGAGGTCGCCGGCACGCCGATGTTCATCGCGCCCGAGCTGTGGAGCGGCGGGCCCGCGACGCCGCGCACCGATCTCTACAGCGCCGCCGCGACGCTGCACCTGCTCTGGACGAAGCAGCCGCCGTTTCACGCCGCGACGCTGCTCGAGGTCGCGCGCTGCCACCGCGAGGAGACGTACACGCCGCCGGTGACCAGCGATCCGGTCGGTGCGTACTTCGGCGCCGTGCTCGCGCGCCTGCTGAGCAAGGATCCCTGCCAGCGGCCGGAGTCCGCGCTCGGCACCGCGCGCATGCTGCAGCGCATCCTGACACCGCCGCCCGAGCTGCGCGGCCACGACGACGGCATCGCGCGCGTCGGCGACATCGTGATCCAGCTCGAGCAGCGCGACATCGCGACCGCGAACACCGACGTGATCGTCTCGGCCGCGAACGAGAAGCTCGACATGCGCAAGGGCGTCGCCGATTGCCTGCGCCGCGCGACCAGCGACGACCTCGAGCGCGAGGCGATGCAGCAGGGCCCGCTGACGATGGGCCAGGTCGTGTGGACCGGCTCGCACGGCCTGCCCTGCCACGCGATCGCGCACGCGGCCGCCGCGCTCGACGGTGCGATCTGCGTCCAGCGCGCGGTGCTGCGCACGCTGTTCGAGGCGGAGCGCCGCGGCTATCGCTCGATCACGTTCCCCGCGCTCGGCACCGGCGTCGGTGGCGTGCCTCACGGCCTCGGCGCGCGCCTGATGATCGAGGCGATCAAGACGTTCGCGTCGTTCTTGCCGCGCACGCTGCGCTCGGTGCGGATCGCGCTCGCGACGCCGGAGAACCTCGCCGCGTGGACGACCGCGCTCGTCGCGCTCGACGGCGAAGCGTCGCTGACCTAGATGCTCGAGCAGCTGCCGGTCGAGTCGAGATACTCGCCGACGGCGCAGATGCAGTAGCTGCCGATGAGCGTCGCGTCGTCGTCGGTCCACATGCCCTGCGAATCATCGCAGTTCGACTCGCTGGCACCCGGGTTCGCGATGCAGCCGCCCGCGCCCGGCACGAACACCTGCTGGATCGGCATCATCGGCTCGTTCGCCGGGCACGTGCAGTCCGTGCCGGTGTACGTACCTCCGCTCGTCGCGCACGCGAGACCCGCGCTCGACAGGTAGAGCGACTGCCAGCGCGTCGAGTGCGCCCTGCGCAGCTGCACGCCCTTGGTGAACGCGCGGATCTCGTAGACGTCCGCCACGATCTCCTGGTTCTGGATGTTGTTGTTCTGATCGAGCGAGATCTGCTGGCCGTAGAACCGCACGTACGTGTGGCCGGTCGAGCTGGTGTACTCGTCGAAGCGACCGGTCTCCGGGGTCTCGAGCGAGCAGCTGCTCCGATAACAGCGCTGGCGGACGTAGTTGCCATCGCTGCGCAGCTCGAGATCCGGCACGTCGCCGTTCGCGTGATGCGTGAGGTGGCTCGCGTAGATGCCGAGGTACTGCGCCGCATCCGCCTTGCCGACCGCTTGCGGAGGCGCCTGGATCGCCTCGTCGTCGTCGGGAACCGTCGTCGCACAACCTGCCAGAAGGACCACCAAGAACGCCGCTCGCATAAGGGGCGCCTCTTAACGCGGGACACGGTGATCCAGCAAGAGAATTTAGTGATAAACCCGCGCGGTGAAGATCCACGAGTACCAGTGCTAGCAGCTCTTCCAGAAGTACGGGGTGCCGGTGCCGATCGGCATTCCCGCGATGTCCGTGGAGGAGGCGATCGCCGCGATCCCGAAGGTCCAGCAGCAGGCCGGCACCGAGGTCGTCGTCGTCAAGGCGCAGATCCACGCCGGCGGCCGCGGCAAGGGCGGCGGCGTCAAGGTTGCCAAGACGAAGGCCGATGCCGAGGCGGCCGTGAAGCAGATCTTCGGCATGCAGCTCGTCACGCACCAGACCGGCCCCGAAGGCAAGAAGGTCCAGCGCCTGCTCGTCGAGCAGGGCCTCGCGATCGAACACGAGTACTACCTCGGCATGCTGCTCGATCGCGCCACCGGCCGCGTCACGGTGATGGCGTCGACCGAGGGCGGCATGGACATCGAGGAAGTCGCCGCGAAGCACCCCGAGAAGATCCTCAAGGAGCCGATCGATCCGGCGACCGGCTGGATGGCGTGGCAGTCGCGCAAGCTCGGCAAGGCGCTCGGCATGAACAGCAAGCTGACGAGCGAGCTCGGCAAGTTCCTCAAGGCGCTCACGCGCTGCTACGAGGACATGGACTGCTCGCTCCTCGAGATCAACCCGCTGATCTCGACGAAGGACGGCAAGGTCCTCGCGCTCGACGCGAAGATCAACTTCGACGACAACGCGATGTTCCGCCACCCCGAGCTCGAAGCCTGGCGCGATCCGAACGAGGAAGACGCCGCCGAGCTCGAGGCCAAGAAGTGGGACCTCAGCTACATCTCGCTCGACGGCAACATCGGCTGCATGGTCAACGGCGCCGGTCTCGCGATGTCGACGATGGACATCATCAAGTTCTACGGCGGCGCGCCGGCGAACTTCCTCGACGTCGGCGGCGGCGCGACCGCGGAGAAGGTCACCGCGGCGTTCAAGATCATCACCCGGGAGCCCGACGTCAAGGCGATCTTCGTCAACATCTTCGGCGGCATCATGAAGTGCGACGTCATTGCCGAAGGCGTGCTCGCAGCCGTCAAGGAAGTCGGTCTGAAGGTTCCGCTCGTCGTTCGCCTCGAAGGCACCAACGTCGAACTCGGCAAGAAGATCATCAACGAGAGCGGCCTCAACGTGATCTCGGCGGATGATTTGGACGACGCGGCGCAGAAGGTCGTCAATGCGGTGAAGGAAAATTGACCGCTGTAGCAAACCTCGGCTACACAGGAACTGTGTAACTGTGGAGCGCGCCATGAAGAATATTACCCTAGCGATCGCCGACGACGTGCTGGAGAAAGTTCGTATCGTCGCCGCTCAGCGCAAGACGACGGTGAA
>JAFAOG010000344.1 GCA_019237945.1 Deltaproteobacteria bacterium
CGGCCGAGCGCATGGGCCGCGGCGAGCTCGACGATCCCGTCGCCGCCACCTCGCGCGACGAGGTCGGCCTCGTCGCCGACACGATGGAGCAGATGCGCCAGCAGCTGCGCGCCCGCGACGAGCGCATGCAGATGATGCTGGCCGGCATCGCTCACGAGGTGCGCAACCCGCTCGCCGGCATGGAGCTCTACGCCGGCCTTCTGCGCGACGAGCTGCCCGACGGCGACGAGCGACGCGCGCACGTGGCGAAGATCGAGCGAGAGGTGAAGCGCCTGGCCACCATCGTCAACGACTTCCTCGAGTACGCGCGCCGCCCCAAGCCCGAGCTCGCCGACGTGCCGCTCCCCGACTTGCTCGCCGAGGTCGCCCAGCTCGCGTCGACGCCCGAGCTCACCGTCGCCGTCGCCCCCGACGCCCCTGCTCTCGCCCGCGCCGACCGCGGCCAGCTCCGCCGCGCGCTGCTCAACCTCGCGCGCAACGCGGTCCAGGCCGCCACCGCCGCCGGCCACACCGGCTCCGACGCCGTCCGCCTCTCCGGCAAGCTCGCGGACGACCGCCTCGTCCTCTCGGTGTGGAACCGCGGCAAGGAAATCCCCGCCGAGACGAGCGGCAAGCTGTTCGAGCCGTTCTACACGACGCGCGAGAAGGGCACGGGCCTCGGCCTCGCGTTCGCGCGCGACATCGCCGCCGACCACGGTGGCACCATCGAGCTCGAGAGCGCCAACGGCGAGACGACGTTCTCGATCGTGTTACCCGTATAGGAGCAGCGCATGGCGACCATCCTGATCATCGACGACAACGACACGATCCGCGAAGGCCTCGCCCACACGGTCAAGAAGCAGGGCCACACGCCGGTGCTCGCATCGAGCGGCGCGGCCGGCATCGAGGCATTCAAGAAGCACCGCGCCGACTTCGTGATCACCGATCTCAAGATGGACGGCGCGACGGGCGTCGACGTACTTCGTGCGATCAGCGCGCAGGATCCCGACGTGCCGATCATGATCATCACCGGCTTTGGCACCGTCGAGACGGCGGTCGAGGCGATGAAGCTCGGCGCGTTCGACTTCATCACCAAGCCGATCCAGGTCGAGGTCGTGCGCCTCAAGGTCGAGCGCGCGCTCGAGCTGCACGCCACCCGCCGCAACGCGCGCAAGGCGGAAGGCCGAGCCGAGGCGCTGTCGCAGGATGTCGACAGCAAATTCGCCGAGCTCGTCGGCGGCGGCGACAAGATGGCCGTCGTGCGCCGCACCGTCGAGAAGGTCGCCGCGAGCGACACGACCGTGTTCATCGCCGGCGAGTCCGGCACCGGCAAGGAGCTCGTCGCGCGCGCGATCCATCGCCTCTCCAAGCGCGCGAACGGCCCGTTCATCAAGGTCAACTGCGGCGCGCTCACCGAGACGCTGCTCGAGTCCGAGCTGTTCGGCCACGAGAAGGGCAGCTTCACCGGCGCGATCAAGCAAAAGCTCGGCCGCTTCGAGCTCGCCGACGGCGGCACCCTCTTCCTCGACGAGGTCGGCGACGTCCCACCCTCGATGCAGGTCAAGCTGCTGCGCGCGCTGCAGGAGGGCGAGATCGATCGCGTCGGCGGCGAGTCGCCGATCAAGGTCGACGTCCGCGTGCTCTCCGCAACGAACAAGGACCTCGAGGCCGAGGTCGCCGCCAGTCGCTTCCGCCAGGACCTGTTCTTCCGCCTCCACGTGCTGCCGGTGAAGCTGCCGCCGTTGCGCGAGCGCCGCGAGGACATCCCGCTGCTCGTCACGCACTTCATCCACAAGCTCGGCCCCAAGACGAACCCCAAGGTCCGCGCCGTCAGCGACGCCGCGCTCGGCCGCATCATGGCCTATCACTGGCCCGGCAACGTCCGCGAGCTCGAGAACGCGATCGAGCAGGCGCTCGTGTTCGCCGAGGGCGACGAGATCCAGCCCGCCGCGCTCCCCCAGTTCCTGCAAGGCGGCGCCGAGGACGATCGCCTCGACGTCCCGCGCGGCGAGATGTCGCTGCCCGAGATCCTCGACGACCTGGAGCGCCAATTGATCCTCAAGGCCTACGCGAAGGCGAACAAGGTCAAGACCGAGACGGCGCGCCTGCTCGGCATCAAGACGAGCGCGCTCTACTACAAGCTCGAGAAGTACGGCATCGAGTGAAGCGCGCGCTGCTCGTTCTCGCGCTCGTCGCGTGCGAACGCGATCGCGGCGTGCATGTGCACATCCCGCCCGAGCACCTCGGCAGCCGCTCGACGTTTCACCTTCGCTGGGACGGCCAGCTCACCAGCCCCGACGGCGCCGTGCACGGCATGCACCAGGAGCTCGGCCTCGTGATCGAGGTCGCGAGCATGGGCCCCGACGGACACGCGGAGCGGCTGCGCGTGACGGTCGACCGCCACGATGATGTTGTCGACGGCACGCCGAAGCCGACGCTCTCCGGCACGTACGAGGTGACCCGCGACGGCACCGCGATGCGCGCCGACGGCAAGCCGCTCGCGCCTCACGAGCAGGCATTCTTCCGCGAGTGGCACGTCGGCACCGACGACACGACCGCGCTCCAGCACGAGTTCCGCGCCGGCGAGACCTACCGCCCGACGCCGGCGGAGGCGCAGACATTCGCGCTTCCGCCATCGAAGCAGCCGTTCGTGCTCACGGTGCGCCGCGCGACCGATGCCGAGATCGTGCTCGCTGGCGAGTACGAGCCCGTCGACGCGCCGGTGAATGTCGAGGCGCATGGCAAGCTCGTCGTCACCCTGACCCCGCAGGGGCACTCGCGTGTCGGCGACTTGACGTTCCGCTCGCAGGGCAACGACGTCGGGGCACTTCACGCCACCACGGAGCTGCGCCGGCAACGGTGAGTTCTACGTGCGGTCCGGGGCGGCGCGCGGCCGGCGTGCTATTCGCCACGAATGACCTACACGCTCTACTACACCCCGGGCGCGTGCTCGATCTCCCCGCACATCGCGCTCCGTGAATCGGGGCTACCGTTCGAGCTGGCGAAGGTCGACCTCCGCGCGAAGAAGCTCGCAGATGGCAGCGACTACCTCGCGGTCATCCCGAAGGGCTACGTGCCGGCGATGCGGCTGCCGAGCGGCGAGATCCTGACCGAGGGCGCGATCATGGTGCAGTACATCGCGGATCACGCGCCCGACAAGAAGCTCGCGCCCGCGAACGGCACGATGGAGCGCTACCGGCTCAACGAGGCGCTGCACTTCATCGCGACCGAGCTGCACAAGGGCACGAGCCCGCTCTACAACACGCTCGCGTCCGAGGAATTCAAGACGTCGCTGAAGGGGCGGCTCGCGCTGCGCTGGAAGGTCTTCGAGGACATGGTCAAGGGCCCGTGGCTGATGGGCGAGCAGTTCACCGTCGGCGATTGCTACGCGTTCTACGTGATGCGGAACTGGCAGGCCGCGCTCAAGCAGGACCTCACAGCGTGGCCCAAGCTCGGCGAGTACTACGCGCGCCTCGCGAAGCGCCCCAGTGTGGCAGCAGCGCTCGAGGCCGAAGGACTCAAGCCCTAGTGTGAACGATTCGTACAGCAACCGATTCCGGCACTCCATGCTCCAATTGCATCGATGAAGTCCAACTGCTCCGGTTGCTCGCGACGCGCGGTGCTGCAGGGCCTCGGCCTGGCGGCGCTCGCGGCGTGCGGAAACCCGACCGAGCCCAGCGGCAAGGCGACCGCGTGCGGCGCGAACCTCTGCCTCGATCTCGCCGATCCGACGAACAAGGACCTGACGAAGGCGGGCGGCGCGATGATCGTCGACTCGGGCACCGACACGATCATGGTCGTGCGCGTGTCCGATACGCAGGTCGCGGCAGCCAGCGCGCTCTGCACCCACGACGGCTGCGAGAACATCTACACCGCGAGCGCGATGCGGTTCGACTGCCCGTGCCACGGCTCGCAGTTCTCGCTGACCGGCAGCGTGCTGCGCGGGCCGGCGCGCCAGCCGCTCCGCGTGTACACGGCGACGCTCACCGGCACGACGATCACGATTGCTACTTCGTGAACGGCGGCTGGGACGTCGGCGCGGGCTGGCCGTAGCGCTGGCGCACCCACGCGACCAGCTCCTCGCACGTGCGCTCGAGGGCGGCACGGCAGATGTCGATCACGTGCGGCGGGAAGTCCTTGTCGCAGACCCAGCGCAAGAAGCTCCGCTCGGGCCCGGCGGCGAGCTCGTGGAGCGGCATGCCCATGTGCTTGCCGAAGCCGAGCACGATGACGTCCGCCTCCCAGCGCAGGTGGCGCGAGGGGCCGACCCAGCTCGCGCGCTGCGGATCGCAGACGGTGGCGATGTGCTGCCAGTCGTTGCCCTCGAGGTTGAAGTGCCGCAGCATGCCGACGAGGACGCGGCCGGTCGCCGCGACATCCGCCGAGGCCGAGTGGGCGGCGGCGAACTCGTCGCCGACGAAGCGGCGGTGCGCGTGCTGCAGGCTGCGCGGCTCGCACTGCTGCCAGAGCCGGAACGCATCGACGATCTTCTTGCCGGTGAGATCGACCATCGGGTGGCCGATACGCAGGTACTCGGCCTGCAGCATGTCGATGTCGAACGAGATGTTGTAGCCGACGATCACGTCTGCCGTGGCGAACACGGCTGCGATCTCGTGCGCGTACGCGGCGAAGCTCGCGCACTCCTCGAGATCGGCCATCGAGATGCCGTGGACAGCCTGGGCGGCGGGTGCGATCGGCGTGGTCGGCTTGATCCGCCACACCTGGCTGTGCGCGCCCTCGTCGAGCCCATGCTGGATGCACAGCTCGATCACCTGGTCCTTCGTGACGTCGATGCCCGTCGTCTCGCAGTCGAACACGATCACGCGCGGCGACGCGGGACGCACCTCTGCCACCGGCGGCGCCGCCGGGCGCCAGTCGAACAGCGAGAGAGTGCCTTCCACGAGGTCAGCCTACGGGCTCCCTCTGACATACTGCGTACATGCGCCGCCTGGCCCTGGGCCTCGTCCTGCTCGCCGCCTGCAAGGTCAAAGATCCCCCGCCGATCGGGGATTCTCCGTGGACGGACGACTTCGAGCGCAACGTCCCGGGCCGCAACTACTACCGGACCGGGCCCGGGTACGCGGTCGACCACGCGATGAACGCGAAGGGCGCGCACAACCATCCGCTGTGGTTGCGCAAGAAGCTCCCGCGCGACGTGCGTGTCGAGTTCGATGCGTGGTCGAACGATGCCGCGGGCGACATCAAGATCGAGCTATTCGGCGACGGCCACTCGTACGATCCGGATGCGGGCCGGTACATGGCGACCGGCTACGAGGTGATCTTCGGCGGCTGGCACAACGCCAAGTCGATCATCGCGAGGCTCGACGAGCACGGCAAGGACATGGCGGAGCGCGTCGATCCGAAGGTCGTGCCGGGCAAGCACTACCACTGGAAGATCGAGCGGGTTGGGACGAAGGTCACGTGGTGGATCGACGACATGCAGACGCCGTTTCTCGTCTATGACGATCCGCATCCGCTGGACGGTCCGGGACACGAGTTTTTCGGCTTCAACAACTGGGAGGCCGATACGTGGTTCGACAACCTCGTGATCACGCGCCTCTGACTGAGCGCAATTGATCCGAATTTCGCCCGCAGCTTGCGAGGACGAAATCTCCTTGGCGCGAAGGAATCCCGCGTTGGCGGGATGAGCTAAAATCCCTGGCGGGTGGAGCAGTTCGGCAAATACACGCTGGTCCGGAAGATCGGAACGGGCGGGATGGCCGAGGTCTACCTCGCGCGCACGACTGTGGCGCAAGGCCTCAACAAGACCCTCGTCATCAAGAAGATCCACACGGCCTACGCGCGCAGCCGCCAGTTCGTCACGATGTTCGTCGACGAGGCCAAGATCGCGCTCGGCCTCAACCACCCCAACATCATCCAGGTCTTCGACTTCGGTGCGGTCGGCGATACGTACTTCCTCGCGATGGAGTACGTCGAGGGGCTCGACCTGTTGCGGCTGTTGCAAGAGGCGGCAAAGGCGCGCGTGCGCGTGCCGTACGGCATCAGCGCGTACATCGTGCAGCAGCTCGCGAAGGGCCTCGACTACGCGCACCGCAAGACCGACGAGTTCGGCCAGCCGCTCGGCATCGTCCATCGCGATATCTCGCCGCAGAACATCCTGCTCAGCTGGGATGGCGGCGTGAAGATCGTCGACTTCGGCATCGCCCGCGCGCGCGACGTCCACGAGGAACAGGGCGTCATCAAGGGCAAGTTCGCGTACATGTCGCCCGAGCAGGCGCGCGGCGAGGCCGTCGACTGCCGCAGCGACGTGTTCGCGGCGGGCATCGTGCTGTACGAGCTCGTGTGCGCGCGCCCGCTGTTTCACGGCAAGGGCAAGGAAGCGCTCGAGATGGTGAAGTCGGGCGCGATCCCGCGGCCGCGCGACTACGCGCCGGAGCTGCCCGAGTCGCTCGAGCGGATCATCCTCAAGGCGCTCGCGTTCCATCGCGGCGACCGGTTCCAGACCGCGCGCGATCTGCAGCACGACCTCGGCCGCTTCCAGCTCGAGTGGGGCTCGCGCCAGGGCAACCTGATCGATTCGAGCCAGCTCGCCGCGCAGCTCGCGTCGCTCGTGCCGCCGGAGCATCGTGTCGTCGCGCCGCGCCCGCCCGCCGAAGGCGATCAGCGCAAGCCGCAGCAGGAGGACAGCCAGCCGCAGCCGCTCGACGCAATCGTCGGCGAGGTCAGCGGCAAGGCCGTGCGCACCGCGGCGACCGGCGCGTCGAAGGTCCCGCAGACGCCGGTGCCGGAGGCGAGCAAGCCGAGCACGGACGCCCGAGACAAGAAAGATCACCGCGAGCGCAAGTACGTCTACGTGCTCGAAGGCCTGCTGCGCGGCATCGCGGCGCTCGAGAAGAAGCTCGGCGCGGCGGGCGCGGCGCGACTCGTCAACGAGTTCTACAAGGTCGCACGCGACGTCGCGTTCAAGCACGACGCGCTGATGGACCTGCCGAAGCCCGATCAGGAGCCGACGCACGTGGGCGAGGCGATGATTCGCGTGGTGATCGGATTGCCCGTGTCGAGCGAGGACGATGCGGGCCGCGCGATCAAGCTGGCGCTCGCGCTCGTCGACACGCTCGACGGCATCGGCAGCGACGTCGAGCCGGAGCTGCGGCTCGCGCTCGCGGTGCAGCGCGGTGTCGCGCTCGTCAAGCCGGGTAGCGGCAAGCAGCTGCAGTTCGACGTCGAGGAGTCGACGGCCGCGTTCGCGCACAAGCTGGCGCGTCAGGCGCGCGGCGCCGAGATCCTCGTCGGTGGTCGCGTGTTCCGCGCGGCGCGCGCGGAGTGGACGTTCGAGGCGCTGCCCGCGATCGACCTGCCCGACGAGAACACGCAGGGCACCGCGAAGACCGTTCCCGCCGACGACGACACCGATCCCGGCGTCAAGCGCGCACGGGTGTTCCGGCTGCGCGGTCCCAAGGAGCGGGCGCAGCGCCTGCGCGAGCGCCGAGTCACCGAGCGCCTGCACGGCCGCGATCTCGAGCTCAAGGCGCTGCGCGATGCGTGGCGCGACGTGCTCGTCACCAAGCGCAAGCGGCAGATCGTGATCGTCGGCGATGCGGGCGTCGGCAAGCGGACGCTCGTGCGCACGTTCCTCGAGGGCATCGCGCCCGGCGAGGCGGTCGTGATCCGGACGACGGCGCGCGTCGGCACCGCGATGACGCCGTACGGAGTGATCGCCGATCTCGCGCGCGACGTGCTCGGCCTCGCCGAGGATGCGGAGCCGCACGAAGTCGAGCGGCGCCTGTTGCGCGCGCTGCCGCTGATCTTCCCCGGCGAGGAGAATGGTCCGGAGGCGCGCACCGCACTACAGATCTTCGGGATGCTGCTCGGTGCGAAGGGCGCGGCGCCGGTGGGCGCGGTCGACGCCGAGACGCGGCGCCAGACGCTGATGAAGATCCTCGTGCGCATCGAGTCGCGGCTCGAGGGCGAAAAGCCGGTGATCCTCGTCGGCGAGGACGTCCACTGGGCCGATCAGGACAGCCAGGAGCTGTTCAGCGCGCTGCTCAAGGTCGATACGCCGCGCCCGCTGTTCGGTCTGATGACGTCGCGTCCCGAGCCGCGCATCCTCAAGATGGCGAAGGATCTCGGCACCGAGATCGTGCACCTCGAGGAGCTGACCGATGCGGCGCGCCGCCAGATGCTGAGCGAGCGCTTCGTGCCCGGCCACGACATCGACGACCTCGTCGATCAGATCGCGGCGCGCGCCGGCGGCAACGCGTTCTTCATCCAGGAGCTGCTCGACATGCTGATCGAGCGCGGCATCCTCGTCGCCGACGACGACGCGAGCGGCCTGCTCCGCTGGGAGAAGCGCGACGCGCCGATCCACGTGCCCTCGTCCGTCGAGGACCTGATCCTGACGCGCATCGACGGCCTGCCGCCGACGGAAAAAGAGACGATCGTCCACGCGGCGGTGCTCGGCCGCCATGTGTCGGCGGCGTCGCTGACCGCCCTGCTCGGCCGCCCCGTGCGCCTCGAGCTCGACGAGCTGGTGCGCCGCGGCCTGCTGTCGCCGCTCGAGAGCGAGTACCGGTTCAAGAACGACATGACGATGACCGTCGCGTACGGGTTGATCCCGCACGAGACGCGCATCCAGATGCACCGCGCCGTCGCCGCGCGCATCGCGGGCTCGCCGAGCTATCGCGCCGGCCAGGACGACGCGCTGATCGCACGCCACCTCGAGCTCGCCGGCGACGACGTACCCGCCGCCGATCGCTACCTGCGCGCCGCCACGCACGCCGTCGAGCTCGGCGGCAATGCCGATGCGTTCCGTCAGCTGTCGCGAGCCTTGAAGCTGCTGCCCACCAGCGATCATCAGCGGCGCTTCACGGCGCACCGGCTCCGCGAGGAGATCCTCCGCCGCCTGGCGAAGCGCGCCCAGCAGCTGCGCGAGCTCCACGCATTGCGCAAGGAGGCCGAGGCCGTCGGTGAGGCCGGCAAGCTCGCGGTCGCGCACTCGGCGCTCGCGCAGTTCTACATCGATGTCGGC
>JAFAOG010000352.1 GCA_019237945.1 Deltaproteobacteria bacterium
CGGCCGATGCGATCGCGGCGTACGAGCGCGCGCTCGCCCTCGAGCCGCACCTGGCGGACGCGCACTACAACCTGGCGCGCCAGCTGGAGGCCGCCGGTCGCGCGGCGAACGACGAGCTGCAGCTCCGCCGCGCGGTCCGTCACCTCAAGGCGTACCGCGACCTGTCGCGCAAGCTCGGCTAGCGTTTCGTACGGAAACGCAGACTCGGATTGGCGCGAAAACGCGAAAACGCGAAAGTCGGAGCGCGAAGCCGGACGGGCTGCCAGCGAGCGAGTCGTTCGGTCGCCTGCAACCGCCTCGGTCCGCTGGCGAAGCGCCACCGGACCTCGGCCCTGGCTCGACAAGTCCGGGCGACTCCTTCGTGGTCTTAGGAGCCACTGGGCGAGGCGAACTGGCGCTTCGCCAGTACGCCGAGCCGCGGTCTGGGCTCTGGGCTCTGGCCTCTCCGGAACTTCTCTGGCTTCTCCGATCCGGAACTTCGCGCTTTCGCGTTTTCGCGCTAACTCTGGGTCAGCTCCGCCGTCGGATCAATCGTCGGTCTCGACGAACGCGCGCAGGCGGTCGATCGCGGCGTCCCACCGCGCGCTGATGTCGGCGAGGTAGGCGCGGGCGTCGTCGAGCCGCTTGCCTTGCAGCTCCCAGATCCGCTCGCGGCCTTCGCGCGAGCCGCGGACGAGGCCGGCCTCCTCGAGCGCGAGCAGGTGCTTGGTGACGGCCTGCCGGGTGACGTCGGTCGCGTCGGTGAGCGCCGTGATCGACTGCGGGCCGTGGGTGCACAGGCGCGCGACGATCGAGAGGCGCGTCGGATCGCCGAGCGCGGCGAAGATCGGGGCGGCGGTGGCGACCTTCATGCGGTGGGGGCCGCGCCGGCGAGGTACTTCGCGACGAGGTCGAGCTGCGCGGTCCAGCCGCCGTCGTTCGCGGTGAACGCCTTGGTGCGGCGCGCAGCCGGGATGCGGTCGAAGCCCGACTCGCGGATCACGAGCTGCGTGCCGCCGGCGGCCTCCGCGAGCGTGAATTCGACCAGCGTCATCGGCTCGGCCGAGTAGTCGACGCCCGGCTCGATCGCGAACGGGTGCCAGCGGAACGCGAAGCGGTGCGGCGGCTCGATCGCCTCGACCAGCCATTCGATCGGGTGACCGTCGTAGGGCTGCTGGTGCTTGGCGATCGCCGGGTCGACCTGGGTCGGGCGGATACGGCCGGTGATGCGCTGCCCGGCGACGAACGGGCCGTCGAGCTCGCAGCCGAACCAGACGCCGAACTGGGCGGCGTCGCTGATCGCGCGCCAGACGCGGTCGAGGGGGGCGCGGAGGGTGACGCGTTTTTCGATGTGATCCATACGCAACCGGAGGGTTGCATATACTTGACGAAAGGGCAACCGGTTGGTTGCGTTACATGCGCCACATTGGGGATGACGCGGATGTCGCGATCACGGTCATCGCCGGCGTGCCAACGACCTGGAATCCTTTGCCGCCGGTCGCGGCACGCGATGTGCGTGATCGCGGCGCGTGCGGACGACGTCGATCTTTCTGCTCGCGGCGGCCGCCTGCTCGCACTCGCCGTCCGCAACGCCGGACGCGTACGAGCCGCCGCAGGTCGTACCGATGTGCTCGCACGTCGAGGTGGCGGCGTCCTGCCGGGGCGGCGTGGCGACGGTGACGACGACGCTCTCCGGCCTCGGCGCCGGCAGCCACTCGATGTGTTACGAGCCAACGACCGTGACGGCGCAGTGCGCCGCCGGGTGCAGCGTGGAGCTCTCGGCGCACCGACAGTGGGCGTGGCCACCCAACGCGACCGGCGTCGACGGGAGCTTCGTCAATGATCCGCTCTACCGGCTGACCGGTGCGCCCTCGCTCATGTGTGCCGAGACGCCGCGCGCTCACGCCGGCGATCCGTGCGATGTGCCCGTGTGGTCGCAGACGCCGCCGGAGCGACGGTGCATGCCGATGCGTGCCGACGTCGATGCGACGGGCGCCGTGATCGTGCAGAACGACCTCGTGTGTAACGCGGCCAGCGTGTGTGAGAGGACGGCGCCGCCGGTGGTCTCCGGCTACCTCGACGCGTGCGACCCGGCGGTCGTCACGCCATATGCCGGAAGCGTGGGCGCCGTCGTCGGGGCCAGCCCGGTCTGTCTGATCGACTTCGACGCCGCGATGCAGCGCCCGCGGAGCGGCCGCACGATCGCGTGCAGCGGCGACGGCGAGTGCCCCGACGGCGCGCTCTGCGACGACCAGCTGATGCTGCTCGACATGCCTTCGCAGCGACAGGGCGTGTGCAAGCCTGGCCCGCGCGGATCGCTGGCGATGACGCCGCTCGTACCGGGCTAGTGCAGCCCCGCCGACCTCGGCATGCACACCGAGCGAGTGCCCATCGTCAGGCGCGGCGCGGTCGTGCAGGTCTGATCGGCGGCGCACTCCGACGCATTCGACGAGGCCGTGCACTTGCGCAGACAGCTGCCGCCCGCCGCGAGCGACGGCGCCGAGACGCAGGTCGTCTCCGCGAAGCCCGGCTCGTCGGGACAGATCGCGGTGCAGGCCTGCGTGCACACGCCGCGCGTCGTCGCGGTCGCGCCGGCGCAGGTCGTGCCCATCGTGCAGTCGGCGTTCGAGCTGCAGTGATCGCCGATCCAGCCCGGCGACTTTGGCAGGCACACGCTCGCCGTGCTGGTCGCGTGGAAGCGCGTGACCGTCTGCGGCGCCATGTCGCCGAACGGCCGGCACGCGTAGTCCTGGTCGAGCGCGCGCGGCACGCACATGCCGGCGGCGGCGTTGGTCGGATCGGGGACGCACGTCGTCGTCGGGTAGCCGGTCTTGTCTGCGCACGTCGACGTGCAGTGCGCGGAGCAGAAGCCGGCGCCCGAGACGGGGTTCGTGGCGCAGTAGCCGTTCGCGAAGGCGCAGTCGGCATCGGCGGAGCAGCGCGATCCGATCCACTTGGCGGGGATGTCGACGGTCGTGCCGTCGGCGAGACGCTCGGGCTCGCGCTGGACGTGGACGGGGACGCGCGCGACCGTGTGGACGCGAGCGTAGACCTCGAGGATGTCGGCGGCCTCCATGCGGACGCAGCCGTGCGAGACGAAGCCGCGGCGGAGCGTGCCGCCGTTCGGCGCGCGGAAGTTGTCGATCGGTCCGTGGATGGCGTAGTTGCCCGACCAGCTCATGAACGGCAGGCCGGCGAACACGGGGGACTTGGCGCCGGTGTCGGGGTCGGTCCACCAGGTCTTGCACGGGACCGAGGACGACGGCGTGATCGCGAAGTCGCCGGTGCCGTGATCGATGATCGGACGGTAGGTGAGCGACTCGCCGTACTCGGGATCGGTGTCGGTCTGGTCGATGCGGCCGGGACCGATCGGGAAGACCTTGTCGTAGCCGGTGGCGGCGTCGGTGAGGTGGAGCGTGAGGCCGTTGAGCGAGACGGTGATCGTCGGCGCGACCAGCGCGGGCAGGTCGGGGATCGCCTTGCAGTCGAGCGCGGACCCCCAGCCGTTGCCGTCGGCCTTGGTATCGCCCTCGACGTCGCCGAGCGGCAGGTCGGCGGTGGCTTCGGCGGCTTGGTCAGCGCAGGCGGCAAGCAAGAGTAGTGGAAGGAGGCGACGCACGCCGCGCCCCGTGTGCAAGCAGCGCACCGCGCGAAACGGTAGGCAAGTGCGCGTCGTCGCGAGGGGACGGTACTCCCGGCTACTCGAGTTGCCTGGCTCCCCGCTCGTGCGCGATGCGTGCAGCCCGTGCTACGAGTCGCGCATGCCGAACACGTGGGATCCGTTCTCGCTCGACCCCGAGGCAGGGCTCGCGCGCCTGATCGCCGGCAACCAGCGCTTCCTCGACGGCACCGCGCAGGAGCGCGGCGGCTTCGACGCGCAGAAGATGGCGGCGCCCCAGAAGCCGTTCGCGATCGTGCTCGGCTGCTCCGACTCGCGCACGCCGGTCGAGATCCTGTTCGATCAGGGATTCGGCGATCTGTTCGTCGTGCGGATCGCGGGAAACATCGTCGCGCCGAGCGGCGTCGGGTCGGTCGAGTTCGCGGCGTCGCAGTTCGGCACGCGGCTCGTGGTCGTGATGGGGCACACGCAGTGCGGCGCGATCACGGCGAGCCTCAGCGCGATCCAGAGCGGAACCGGTCCCGAGAGCAAGAATCTAAGGTCGATCACCGATCGCATCGTGCCTCACATCGAGGTGATCGCGCGCAAGGGCAGCGGGCCGGAGACGCACCGCGAGGCGATGCGCGCGAACGTGCGTAACAGTGTCGATCACCTGCGCCACGGCAGCGCGATCCTCGAGGAGCTCGTGCTCAAGGGTCGGTTGCGCGTCGTCGGTGCGGAATACGATCTCGAGACGGGACGCGTGACGTTCCTCGATCACTGAGCGCGCCAGAGCGCGATCTTCAGGTAGTCGGCCTGTGGAAAGCCGACCGGGTGATCGACCTCGGCGGGCAGCTCGAGCTCGCGCGTGAACGTCTCGCCGAGCGCCGCGCGCACCGTCTTGTGGAACACCGCGCGCTCGATCCGCGACGTGCAGCACGCGGCGATCACGAGGCCGCCCGGATTCACGAGGCGCGCGGCGGCGCGATAGAGCTTGCGATACGCGGCGAGCACGCCGGGCACCTGCGCCTTGCGCGACGTCATCGCCGGCGGATCGATGATGACGACGTCGTAGCGGCCATCGTGGTTCGGCAGCCACTGGAAGATGTCGGCGGTGATGAAGTGGTGTTTGGCCGGGTCGGTGACGTGGTGCTCGCGCGCGAACGCGAGCGCCTTTTCCGAAGAATCGACGTGGGTAATTGCGGAGGCGCCGGCGGCCTCGGCCGCGCGCCCGAGCATGCCGGTGTACGCGAACGTGTTGAGCACCGTCTTGCCGGCGAGCGGCAGCTGCGCGATGGCGGCGCGGAGGCCGCGCAGGTCGAGGTACGTGCCGGTCTTCTGGCCGCCCGCGAGATCGATCGCGTACGTCTGGCCGTCCTCCGTGATCGTCACGACGTCGGGCGGCGAGCCGCGCAGCACGCGGGGCGGCAGCGGCAGACCACGGCGGCGGCGCGCGGGACGCAGCACGACGTGGCGCGCGGGGCCGACGATCGCGGCGATCCGGGCGGCGCGGTCGGCGGCGCTGGTCGCGGTCGCGATCGGGATCGTCGGCGAGTCGCTGACGGGCAGCGGCGAACCTGGCGCGGGCGAACCGCCGGCGGACGACGGCGCGGCGGACGTGCCGGCCGTCGGCTCCGTGTCGGCGCGCGCGAGCGTGGCGGCGCCCGAGGCGAGCACACCGGCGACGTAGCGCGCGAGCGCATCCGCGCCCGACGAGTAGCTCGCGACGACGAGCGTGTCGCCGAAGCGATCGACGACGACGGCCGGGATCCCGTCGCTCTCGCCGTGGAGCAGACGGATGCCGTCGGTGCGTGCGGCGAGCGGCGTGCGGCGGCGCAGCGCGACCGCGAGCTGGCTGCGCAGGTACGCGGCATCCGGCTTGTCGGGACCGACGCGCAGCATGCGGATCGCGATCGCGCCCTCGGCCTCGTAGATGCCGTGCCCGACGACGGTGTTGGTGCCGTCGACGAGGCGCAGCCAGTCACCGTCGCCGAACACGCCGGCGGCGCTCGACAGCTGCTCGCGAAAGATCCACGGATGGCCGCGCTGGATGATCGCGACCGCGTCCTTGCGAAGCTGGTACCGCCGCGTCTTCATCGCCGTACAACGACGAGGTCAGCGCGCCCGGCCGCGATCGCGGCGTCGAGGTCGGGCAGCAGGGCATCCGCGCCGTCGACGGCGGTCGCGACACCGAGGTCATTGCGCAGGCGATCGGCGAGCGGCGCCGCGGGCAGGCGAGCGCCCGCCATCGCGAGGTCTCCCGCGCTGGTGACCCACAACAGCTGCGCGCCCGCGCGGACGAGCTGCGCGGCGTGGCCAACGACCATCGCGCGCGCCGTCGGCCGATCGTGCACGGCGGCGCCGACGAGGCCGCGGAACCGCGCTCGCGCCGCCTGGATCATCGCCGGCAGGTGCTCGATCGCGGCGGGCTCGCCACACGGATCGAGCACGAGCACGTCGAAGCCGGCGAACGCCGCGCGCTGCACCGCCTGCTCGAGCGCGCCCATCACCGCGCCGTTCGTCGCGACGCGCGCCACGATCGCGGCGCCCTTGCCGTGCACGTACTCGACGATCTTCGCCCACGCGACCGCCTGCTCGTCGGTGTTGAGGCGCGTGCCGCCCGCTGCGACGCCGATCGGCGGCGTGGCGACGAGGCCGGCGCCGTTCGCGGCCGCCGCGCCGAGCGCGACCAGCTCGTCGTCGCCCGCGATCACGCGATCGGTGTCGAGCGGCGGCGCCGGCAATGGTGCGACGGCGAGCCGCGAGCGCACGCGCTTGCCGCGAGGCTCGCCACCGTCGGGCAGCGACCACGGCAGCGCCGTCGGCGCCACCGGATCTCGCAGCCCGACCGACGCCGCGAGCAGCTGCTCGACGCCCTTCGCGAGGTGCGGATCGCGCTTGGCGACCGACGCGTGCGAGACGCGCAGCGAGCGCGTCATCAGCGAGTACGTCATCTGCACCGGCGCCATGCTCATGTAGCGCTCGGTGCCCTCGAACCACTCGAGGCTCGCCTGCGCGGCCGCCTGCAGCGACTCGACCTCGGGGCGGCGGCGCGCCTCGTACGCGGCGAGCGCGGTCGGCACGTCACGATGATCGAGCAGCGCGTCGCGCAGCGCGATCGAGTCCTCCATCGCGAGCTTGGTGCCCGAGCCGATCGAGAAGTGCGCGGTGTGCGCGGCATCGCCGACGAGCACGACGTTCCCCGCGTGCCACTTGCCGCACCGCACCGTCGGGAAGTTGCGCCAGATCGAGCGGTTCTTGATCAGGCGGTGCCCGGCGAGCTCGTCGGCGAAGATCCGCTCGAGCGTCGCGACCGTCTCGTCTTCCGTCGCGTTCGCGAATCCGGCCGCGCGCCAGGTGTCCTCGCGACACTCGACGATGAACGTCGAGCCCGTCGCCTGGTAGCGATACGCGTGGACGCGGAACATGCCGTACGGCGTGTCCTTGAAGATGAACGTGAACGCGCCGTAGGGCACGGTCGTGCCGAGCCACACGAATTTGTTCGGCCGCACGTCGACCTTGGGCTGCAGCTCGGCCGCGAGCGAGTCGCGCACCCAGCTCGCGACGCCGTCGCACGCGACGATCACATCGGCGGTGATCTCGGAGAGCGACTTGACCTCGTGCTCGAAGTGGACCTCGACGCCGAGCTCGGCCGCGCGC
>JAFAOG010000427.1 GCA_019237945.1 Deltaproteobacteria bacterium
CGTGACGATTCTGGGCAGCGATGCGGCGAGCGATCAGGCGATCAAGGCGGCGCGCTGTGCGCTCGCGCTGAAGCAGATCGCGCCGACCGCGCCGATGGCCCTGGCGACCGGGCGTGGCGTGATCGCCGGCGGGTGGCCGGTCGGCGAGGCGATCGATCGCGCGGCACGACTCGTCGGAGCGGGCGGCGTCGACGTGCGCATCGACGAGGTGACGGCCGGCCTGCTCGACCAGCGCTTTGTCGTCCGCGGCGATGAGGCGGGCCTGATGATCGCGGGCGAGCGCGATGTCGTCGAGGTGACGCGCACGTTGCTCGGCAAGCCGACGCCGTGTGTCGGTCGCGACCGTGAGCTCGCGATGCTCGGCGCGCTGCTCGACGAGGCGTTCGGCGAGCCGATGGCGAAGGCGGTGGTGGTCACGGGGGCGCCCGGTGTCGGCAAGTCGCGCGTGCGCTTCGAGCTGCTGCGGCGGCTGAAGGAGCGCGGCGAGGCGGTCGAGGCGTGGTTCGGGCGCGGCGATCCGCTGAGGGCGGGGGCGCCGTTCGGGATGATCGCGCCCGCGCTGCGGCGCGCCGCGGGCATTCAGGATGGCGAGGCGCTCGAGGTTCGGCGGGCGAAGCTGCGCGCACGCGTGCTGCGCAATGCATCGGTCGACATGGTGCGCACGACGATGTTCCTCGGCGAGCTGATCGATGCGCCGTTTGCCGCCGAGGAGGCGGTCGAGCTGCGCGCGGCGCGGCAGGACGCGCTCCTGATGAGCGACCAGATCCGGCGCGCATTCGAGCATCTCGTCGCGATCGAGACGAGTGTGCAGCCGCTCGTGATCGTGCTCGAGGATCTGCACTGGGGTGACTTGCCGAGCGTGCGGCTGATCGAGTCGGCGCTCCGCAACGTCGCGGACCGCCCCCTGTTCGTGCTCGCGCTCGCGAGGCCGGAGGTTCATGAGGTGTTTCCGCGGCTGTGGCTCGAGCGCGGGGCTCAGCACATCCGGCTCGACGAGCTGACGAAGAAGGGCGCCGAGAAGCTCGTGCGCGCGGTGCTCGGGGACAAGGCGAGCGACACGCTGGTCGCGCGGCTCGTCGAGCAGGCGGGCGGCAATGCGTTCTATCTCGAGGAGCTGGTGCGCGCGGTCGTCGAGGGGAAGGGTGATGCGATGCCGGAGACGGTCGTCGCGGTCGTGCAGAGTCGGCTCGAGCGCCTCGAGGCGGATGCGCGGCGTGTGTTGCGTGCGGCGAGCGTGTTCGGGCCGGCGTTCTGGCGCGGCGCGGTGATGAGGCTCCTGGGCGGCGCGACGCGGGATACGCCGGCGCGCGCGTGGCTCGACGAGCTGGTCGAGCGCGAGCTGATCGCGGTCGCCGCGAATTCGCGGTTTCCCGGCGAGCAGGAGCTGACGTTCCGGCATGCGTTGATTCGCGAGGCGGCGTACGCGATGCTGACCGACGCCGACAAGAAGCTCGGGCACTCGCTCGCTGCGAAGTGGCTCGAGCGGGCGGGCGAGAACGAGCCGATCGTGCTCGCGGAGCACTGGGAACGCGCGGGCGACCCGGGCGCGGCGATCGATCACTACCGGCGCGCGGCGGAGCAGGCGCTCGTGGCGGGAGACTTCGCGGCGGCGGCGGCGCGGGCGCAGCGCGGCGTCGAGCATGGGGCGGCGGGCGAGGTGCTCGGTGCGCTACGGCTCGCCGAGGCCGAGGCGACGAAGTGGAGCGGCGACTTCGCGCGGGCGGCGCGCTGCGGGCGCGAGGCGATGGCGCTGTCGCCGGCGGGCGGGGCGCGGTGGTTCGCGGCGGCGGGCGAGACGGCAGAGGCGCTCGGCAAGCTCGGCGATACGGCGGGCGTCGTGGCGGTCGGCGAGGCCCTGGCGGCCGCGGCGCCTCGCGCGGCGTGCAAGCTGGCGGCTCGCGCGACTCCGATCGCGCACGCGGCGTTTCAGCTGTTCAATGTCGGGCAGTTTCAGCTCGCGCAGACGCTGCTCGATCAGGTCGAGTTTGCCGACGAGGAAGTCAGCGAGCCCGGGATCCTCGCTCGCATTCACCAGGTGCGCAGCTCGCGCGCGATGTACACGGGGGATGCGGGCGCGTATCTGACGAGCGAGCTGGCGGCGGCGCGCGAGTTCGAGCGCGCGGGCGATCTGCGATACGCGTGCATGCAGCACGGGCATGTCGGGTACGCGTGCATCGAGATCGGGGCGTTCGCGGAGGCGGAGCGCTATCTGCGCGAGGCGATGGAGACGGCGACGCGACTGGGCTTGTCGCATGTCGTCGCGACGTCGAAGCACAACCTCGGGCGCGCGCTACAGCGGATCGGACATCTGCGCGAGGCGGAGAGCGTCGAGCGCGAGGCGGTCGCGATGTTCGTGCAGCAGGGCGACAAGCGGCTCGAGGGCGCGTCGCGGTTCTACCTGGGCGAGATCCTCGTCGAGTGCGGCGACCTCGAGGCCGGCGAGCGCGAGATGCGGCGCGCACTGGAGATGGCATTGCCGCCGTCGCAGCCGAACATGTATGCCGGGCTCGCGCGCGTGCTGCTCGGTCGCGGCGAGATCGCGGAGGCGCTCGCGGCGGCGCGCCGCGGGTTCGAGGTGATGGAGCAGCTCGGCGCGCTCGAGGAGGGCGAGTCGAACGTGCGGCTGATGTACGCGACGTGTCTGCATGCGGCGGGCGACAAGTCGGCGGCGCTCGAGGCGCGGCGCGCGCGCGAACGGGTGCGGGCCCGAGCCGCAAAGATCGCGGATGCATCGTGGCGCGCGAGCTTCCTCGAGAACATTCCCGAGAATGCGGCGACGATCGCGTTCGCGACGCGCCTTGGCGTCTAGCGCGCGGCTAGACCGGCTGCACGAGGATGCGCGCGAGGTGCGTGCCGCTCGCGGCGGCCTTGATCTTCGTCATGTCGAGCATGCCGCGCCGGCCGAGCTCGGCGATCGCGGTCGACGCGGAGGTCAGCTCGAACCGGCCCGTGCGCGTCTCGAGCTCGGCGAGCGACGCGGCGATGCGCGCGGGGGCCTCGTCGCCGAGCGCGGTGATCAGCTTCTGCGCGAGCTGGGCATCGCCGACGAGCGCCGCCGCGACGACCGCCTGCGCGAGCGAGCTCTTGGCGACCGCCGCCATCGCGATGCCGCCCGTGCGCACGAGCTCCGCGGCGACGTCGACGAGCGCGCCCGGATCGTCCGCGCGCCAGTAGACGTCGAGGAGGCGGCGCAGCGTCGGGACGTGGGATGGATCGATGTCGGAGGCGCGCAGGAACACGTCGTCGGCGCGCTCGACGTCGTTGAGGTGGAGCAGGATCGCCTCCCCGAGTCGGAACAGGCGCTCGGCGCGCTCCGCGGGCGTGGTCGCGAGCGGCACGAGCTGATAGAGGTAGCGCGTGGCGGTTGGCCAGTCGCCGCGCGCGACGTGGAGGTCGGCGAGCTGTTCGATCGCGTTCGCGTGGTGCGGATGATCGCGGACGATGCGCTCGAGCAGCGGGATCGCGGCACCCGTCGCGCCGGCCGCGCGATAGAGCTCGACGAGCGCGAACGTGGCGGCGAGCATCGCCTCGTCGTCTTCGAGCGGGACGAGATCGAGCACCGCCTTGCCGGCGTCGATCGCGACCGGCAGCTCGTCGGCGTGGGCGGCAAGCTCGCGAACGCGCATCTGCAGATCGCGGCGCGCGGGCGACGCGGTCGCGGCCACGCGTGCGAGCTCGAGCGCTTCGGACTGCTTGCCGAGACGCTCGGCGATGATCGAGCGCCGCAGCGAGAGCTCCTCGAGCGGCAGCGCGCTGTCCGCCGCCGGCAAGACCGCGTAGAGGCGGTAGGCGGTCTCGAAGTCGAACGCGTGATAGGCGAGCTGGGCGCGGGCGTCGAGCGCGATGGCGTGGTGCGGATCGTCGGCGAGCACGCGGTCGTACGCGCGCGCGGCCTCGCTCGGGTGATCGAGCTCGTCGGCGAGGCGTGCGACCTCGAGCCAGGCGGCGGCGCGGTCGGCGGCGGAGCCGGCGTGCTGGGCGCGGGTCGCGGCGAGCTCGGTCAGTCCCGCGAGGTCGCCCGAGACGCGTGCGCTGGCCGCGAGCGTGCGGAATGCGGCGGCGTGGCCCGCCTGGGACTGCCAGAGGCCGCGCGCTATCTCGACGGCGGCATCGAGGTCACCGCGCTCTTCGGCGCGCTCGAGCTTCGTCGCGAGATCGCCGGCGTCGGGCTTGATCTGTGCGCGGCTGCGTTGTGCGGCGGCGAGCAGCGCGATCTTCTCGGCGGGGCGCGCGCCGTTCGCGGCTTCCTCGTAGAGGCGCGCGGCGTCGCCGTAGCGGCCGGTCGCCTCGTAGTGCTTGGCGAGCGGCGCCTTCGCGGCGGGGATCGACGGATCGAACGCGAGCGCCTGCTCGAAGTTGACCTGCGCCTGCGACGCGTCCTCGAGCTTCTCCTGGTAGATCAGCGCGAGCTCGAGGTGGAGCGCGCCGCGATCGCGTGGGTTACTCGCGCCCGCGATCTCGCGATAGAGCAGCGACGCGACGAGGCCCCACTCGCCACGCACCATCGCCGCCGTGCGCAGCTGATACGCGATCTCCGGATCGGCGGGCGCGTTCGCGTGCGCCTCCTTTAGGCAGCGGTAGGCCTCGGCGTCGCGGCCGAGCGCATCGCGATACAGCTTCGCGCGGCGGCGCCACAGGTTCGCGCGTTCGGTCGCGTCGTGCGCGATCACGAGCTGGCGGCCGATCGCCTCGGACGTCGCCGTGATGTCGCCCGCCTCGAAGTACAGCTGCTCGAGCAGCGCGAGCGGCGCCGGATCCTCGGGGGCAGCCTCGGCGGCCGCTTCCGCCTTTCGGATCGCGCCCTGGAGGTCGTCGCCCTCGGCGAGATCCTTCGCCTGATCGAGCGCGGCGGACGGCGGTGCGGCGGCGGGCTTGCCGCGGATCTCGCCCGAGACAACGGAGTCATCGCGCCCGAGCGCGGCGGCGCGATCGGTGGCCCACGCGCGGGCCTGGGCGTCGTAGCCGGCGCTCGCGGCGATCTGCTCGTAGAGCTCGCGCGCCATGTCGAGCTCGTCGGCGGCGGCGAGCGCGTCCGCGAGTGGCATCCATACCGGCGTGTAGCTCGGGTCGACGCGATGCGCCTTCGTCCACAGCGCGGCGGCGCGGATCGGATCGCGTTCGCTGCGCGCGACGAGGGCGAGCTCGTGGAGCGCGATCGCCTGGGCGCGCCCGCTGCCTTCGGCGGCGACGCCGTCGAGGATCTCGCGGCGCAGCTTCGGCTCGCGTTCGCCGAGGTGGGCGAGCAGCGCGAGCAGGATGCCTGGATCGTCGGGCTGATCGCGGTGCGCGGTGAGCAGGCGATCGCGATCGGCCGCGGCCGCCGCCGACGTGATCGCAACGCTGGCTTCTTCCGGCGTCGCCGCGATCACGACGCTCGGGCCGTCGTCCTTGACGACCCTCATCGGGCCCGACTCGCTCGGCGACTCCGGGTAGACGCCGCCGATCGCATCCCACAGCGCGGCGGCCTCGGCGCGCATCGCGCGGGCTTCGGCGGGCGGCGCCGTGCGCGCCTTCTGCTCGAGCGAGCGGGCAAGCTGCGCCTTGCGTTCGCCCTCGGCGCGGAGCTCGGCAAGCAGCGAGCCGCCGTCGTCGAAGCGTCCCGAGCGCGTCGCTTCTTCGATCGTCGCGAGCGCCTCGCCGGTCTTGCCAGCGCGCACGAGCGCCATCGCGAGGTTTGCCCAGTCGCCCCCCGTGCGCCGCGCCGACACGATGCCCGACAGCGCCTCCACCGCGACGTCCCACGCGAGCTGCGACGACGCCTCCGACGCGAGCAGCCGCAGCGTTGACTCGCGGCGCATGCCCTGACCGAACGCATCGGCCGCGTCGCGCATCGCCTGGCGCGCGCGCGTGATGTCATCGAGCTCGTCGTAGTAGAGGTCGGCGAGCTGGATCAGCGCATCGCCGCGCTTGCTGCCGCTCGCAACGTTCGACAGTGCGATCAGGTGCCGCGCAGCCGCCGTGTGATCGCCGAGCTGGAGCGCGAGCTCGACGAGCTCTCCGAGCACATCGGGATCGCCCGGCGAGACGTGATTCGCGGCTTCGAGCGCGGCGAACGTATCGTGCGTGTTGCCGGACGCGCGCGCGCGATTGGCGGCATCGCGCAGCGACAGCGCGCCGGCCGCGGCGCCCTTCATGCGGCCGCTCTGCGTGTCCTCGTGCTCGGCTTCCTCGCTGCGCAGCGGCGAGCCGCGCAGCCGCGCCAGACCCTTGGCGACCTCGCTCGTCGGATCGAGCGACGCTCGCTCGAGCGCGGGCAGCGCGACGCCGCGGACCGCATCGAGCTGCGCATCGTCGAGGCCGGCGACGAGATCGCTCAGCCCCTTCGCCGCCTCGTGCCGCTCGCGCGCGACGAGCGCCGCGTCGAGGCCGGAGTCGCCGGCGAGCTCACCGGCGAGCTGCGCGAAACCACCGGCGGCCGTGACGAGCTGCCCTTCGTCCTGCAGCTTCGTCGTGACGTACTGCAGCGACGGCCGCCATGTCGCGTCGATCTCGAGTGCGCGCTGGTGCGTCGCGAGCGCGACATCGGGCCGGCCGAGCTGGTGCTGTAGATCGCCGAGCCGCGACAGCAGCGGCTTCTGACGCAGCGGATGGCGCGCCGTCGCCGCGACCTTGCGCCCGAGGATCACGCTGACGCGCTCGAGATCGCCGCGCTCGCGCCACGCCAGCTCCAGCGCGTCGAGCGCGGGCAGGTGCGTGTCGCTGATCCGCAGCGCGCTCTCGAGGCAGCGCACGGCGTCGTCGGGGCGCTCCGCGCGGCGGAACAGCTCGCCCGCGCGGTACATCGCATCGGCGCGCGCGCTCGCGTTCGCCTGCGTCGCCACGCTCGCGAAGCCCTCGAGCGCCGCCGCGGCCCCCGCGAGGTCGCCCACGCGCTCGGCGAGGTCGGCGTAGAGGCGCAGCGCCTGGCCGCGGACCTCGGGTGGCGTCGCGCGCGCGGCATCGGAGTCGCCATCGTCGACGAGCGGACGCAGCGCGGACTTCGCGAGCTCGGCATCGCCGCTGCGATCGGCGGCGACGGCGAGGCGATAGCGATACGTGCCGACCTTGCCCGCGTCGAGCGCCTTGTCGTCGGTCAGGCCCTTGTACGCGCGAATGACGTCGGGCCACGCGCGCTGGCGCCAGGCCGCCTCGCCGAGCGTCGTCAGCACGTCGCGCCGGAGCGGCGCCGGCACGTCGGGCGGCAGCGTGGCGTGGGCACGCGCGCCGTGGGGCAGGGCAGCGGCCGGCTCGTCGGCGGCGAGCCACGCGGCGGCGGCGGCGGTCTCGTGCTCGACGCGTTCGACTTCACGCTCGGCGAGCCGCGCGAGCGCCGCGAGGGCCTGGGCGCGCGCGCGCTGATCGCCGCTCTTCGCGAGCACGTCGGCCTCGAGCTGGTACGCCTTGCGGCGCAGCGCGGCCTGCTCGGGGTTGTCGTCCTCGAGCAACGCGAGCGCCTCGTGCAGATCGGCGACGGCGGCCGCGAGATCCGGCTTGTCCTCTTTGCGGCGCACATCGGCGCGATGGATCAGCAGCGATGCGCGCTCGGTCGGCGGCGGCCGCGTCGCGAGCACGGCATCGATCCAGCGGCGCTCGCCGGCGCCGTCGTGGGCGCGCGACAGCATCGTCAGTGCGGCATCGCGTGCGATCTGCGGCGCGTGCTCGTGCGCGAGGTCGTGCGCGCGCTCCCAGTCCTGCGTCGCGTCGCCGCCGGTCTTGTCGATCAGCGTCGCGCGCTCGACGGCGAGCTCGGCCGCGCGCGTGTACAGCCGCTCGTCGCCCGGGCCGGTCTTGCCGGTCTCCTGCGCGAGCCCGACGAGCGAGCTGATCGCGGTATCGAGCTCGGCGGCCGCGTGATCCTTGTCCTCGCTCGCCTCCGCGATCTTCGCGAGCACGGCGTGCGCCTCGGCGGCGGTCTCGCCTCCGACGAGCGTGGCTCGCCGCAGCGACGAGCGCGCATCGTCGAGCCTGCCGAGTGCGACCAGCGATTGCGCGAGCGCGAGCTCGTGACGCGCCGCCGTCTGCTGCGGCAACCCGATGCCGCGCAGGCGCACGTAGAGCTCCGCCGCCTCCTTGTGGTCGCCGTGCAGCGCCGCGACGCTCGCCAGCCCCGCGATCGCCGTCTCCTGCAGCGGATCGAGCTCGAGCGCGCGCCGCCACGCGCCCTCCGCCCCGACCGACGTCTGCGTGTCGTGGATCAGATCGCCGAGCACCGCGTACGCGCGCGCGCCGGTCTTCGCATCGCTGCGCGCATCGGCGAGCCGCGCGACCTCGCGCCATGCCTCGATCGCAGCCGCCGGATCCGTCGCCTGCAGGATCGTCGCGGCCATCTCGTGCACGGCCGGATCCTCGGGCGCGAGCGAACGCGCGGCCGCGAGCTCGGCATGCGCGCCGGGGAGATCGTCGAGATGCTGCGCGAACACGTCGGCGAGGCGCAGCCGCAGCTGCACCGCGCGCGCCGGCTCGGCCGATGCCGCACGCGCCCGCAACAGGCGCACGAGCTCGGGCCAGCGCTGCTCGTCGGTGAGTCGATCGACCAGCGCATCGGCCGCTTCCGCCGACGACGGATCGTGCGCGAGCGCGAGCTCGTACAGCTGGGTCGCACTGCGCGGCTCGAGCACGCGGAGCAGACGCGCACCGGCGAGCGCCGCGAGCGACGCCTGATCGTCATCGCCATCCCCGCTCGCCTGTTGCGCGATCTGCGTCAGGTGGCTCGCTGCATCGCGCGCATCGCCTTGCGCGAGGCCGATCGACGCGAGCGCCGCATGCGCCGCCGGAAAGCCCGGCCACCGGCCGAGCGCCTGGCGCGCGAGCTCGAGCCCGTCGAAGAACCACGCTGGACGCGCGGAGGCGAGCGCGAGGATCCTCTCGAGCAGCAGCGGCTGCTCCGGTCCTCCGGCCGCGAGCAGTGCGCGATAGCCGCGCATTGCATCCTCGATGTGACCCGAGCGCAGCTGCTGATCGGCCGAGTGCATCAGGTCGTGCGCCGCCGCGAGCTGCTGCGCCGCCGGCCTGACGCCGAGCTCGGCGGTGCGGGTGCCCGTCGGGCCGTACGCGACCTCGATCCCGCTGCGCGTGATCTTCACCGTCGACAGCTCGATCTCGGCGACGGCCGGCAACCGCCATCCCGCGGGCGGCATCAGGTTCCACAGCAGCGCGCCGATCAGATCGATCTCGACATCGCACAGCCCGCGCGCGTGCGGCCGCTCCGCGACGCCCGCCGCATCGGTTGCCCCGAGCAGCGCGGCGAGCACGCGATCGGCGACGACCGGTCCCGGGGTCGGCAGATGACCGTGCACGCGGATGTGGCTCGCGAGCGCGCGCAGGTGCGTGCCCGCGTGGACCGCATGGATCCGCATCGACACATCGGCCGCCGCGAGACCATCCGCGGCGCGCGCGCGCACGCTGACGTAGCCGTCGGCGAGCCGCGCATGGACGTTCGTGATGCCGAGGCCCGACAGCTGCCTGCGCACCTGCTCGACGCGTTCCTCGAGCGCCGCCGGCGCGAGCCGGACCGCGAGCGAGCGCAGCCGTGTGCGCCGGCGCTGGAACCGCTCGGCCGCCGCATTTCCGGGATCGGTGCCGAGGTCCGTGACCTCGAGCTCGAGGCGATCGACGTGCAGCGCGCCTACGTTTTGATCCGTGAGCGCGAGCCGTCCAACGCCGCCAAGGGCGTGGAACGTGAACGGCAGCCGGCGCGCACCGGCAGTCCCCGCGAGCACGCCGTAATTTACCCTATTGGAAGCTGATGCAGGGGTGGTACTGCGTCGGCAGCACGCGCCCCTGATCATCGCGCTCGATCAGCAGCTCGTTGTTCGTCCGGATCTTGCCGTCCTTGACGAGCTTCTGGCAGCGCTCCTTGAGCCAGTCGTTGAGGAATGCGCGCGCGCGCTGCTCGCGGAGGGCCGCGATCCGGGCGTCGGCATCCTTGTCGAACTCCTCGACGTTCGGCTTCTGGCGCTGGACGAGCTGCACGAGGATGTACGCCCCGCGCTCGCCCTCGTAGACTTTCGTCGCCAGCGCGCCCTGCTCGAGCTCGTCGAACACGGCCGCGATCGCGTCCTTGCTCTGGCCAAGGCCCGGCATCGACGACGCGCGGGGCGCGGGGCCAAACCGACCCACGTGCGCCTTCGGGACGTCTGCCATCGCCGGCAGCTGGTCCTTGCTCGCGGTGTTGATCTCGGCGAGCGTCGCAGGAGGCGGAGCGGGCGGCAGCGCGGCCGAGCCGGCTCCCGAGCCTGCGGCCGCTGCCGAGCCTGCCGCCGCCGAGCCGGCCGCCGGAATCGCCGCCGAGCCGCCCGCGCCGTTGCCATCGGCCGACCAGCCGGCCGGGATGTCCTTCGACTCGATCGTGATCGAGCCGTGTGGGCCTTCGTCGCCGGCGGGCGGGCCGCCCTGCTGCTGCTGCTGCTGGATCAGCTGCTGCAGGATCTGCTGCTTCTGCTCGTCGGTGAGGTTCGGGTTGTTGATGATCTTCTCGAGGTCGAGACCGGGGCCGGGGCCCTCGCTCTTGTCCTTCTCGTACAGCGCGTCGAGGTTGTGCACGGGTCCGGTCGACGCAGCGGCGAGCGCGTTGAGCGCGGCGCGCTTCGCGGCTTCCTTGCCCCACGTGTCGCGCGCCAGGTCCTTCGCGATCTCGCGCTTGACCTGATCGAAGCTGAGGTCACCCTCGCGCTTGTCCTCGGCCATGATCAGGTACGAGCCGGCGTCCGTCGTGATCACGGGCGTGACCTCGCCGGGCTTGAGCGTCTTGACCGCGTCGGAGAGCGCCTTGTCGCCGAGCATCGGATTATCGAGCGTGCGCCAGCCGAGCTCGCCGGCCGCATTGCGCGCGGCCTCGTCGGTGTTGAGCTCCTTCGCCTTCTCGACGAACTTCTCCTTGGACGTGCCGATCGACGTGCGCGCGGCTTCGAGCTTGGCCTTGCCGTCGTCGGGAGCCGCGGCCGAGCCCGAGCCCGCCGCCACCGGCTTCGCGATGAAGATCTGGCGCAGCAGCACCTGCGGCTTGACGCCCTTGTACGTGCGCTCGTCAGCCTTGTAGCGGGCCTCGATCTCGTCCTTGTGACCGGCGACGAAGCGATCGACGTCGGCGTCGGTGATCTTCAGGGCCGAGCGATAGGTCTCGGGCTTGAACGCGACGACGTCGTACATCGCCGTGTTGCCCTGGAACAGGAACTCGTTGAGCGCCTCCTCGCGCGACACGACGACCGAGTCCTCGAGGACATTCGCCATCATCCACGCGAGCATGCTGCGCTCCTGCTCGCCGACGTAGCTGTTGCGCGAGACGTTGAGCTCGCCGACCCAGCGCTTGAACGCGTTGATGTTCCACAGGCCGTCCTCGTCGAAGATGCCGGGGATCTTCATGCGCTGGCCGCCCATGAAGAACCAGCCCTTCTTGATCTCCTCCTGGACGCCATCGTTCGTCGACAGAAGGCCCCGCGACTCCGCCTCCTGGGCGAGGATCGCGCGGCGGATGAGCAGCTCGATGGCAACCCAGGTCTTCTGCTTGCCATTCGCCTGGTTCGCCGCGTAGGCGATGCGGTAGGCGGTCTGCGACGCGTCCTCGCCGTTGACCGCGACGACCATGTTCGTCGTCCCGCGGCAGCCGCTGTTGTTCCCGTTACCCCGCTGCGGCCCGAAGTTGATCACGAAGATCGCGATCAACAGGCAGAAGATCAAATAGACGAAGATCGACGCACCCTGGCGCCGCATGTTTTCCAGCATGGGGACGCCACGTTCTAGACCGGGCCTCCGCCGAATACAACGGCACTGAAGTCGGTTCGTCTGGACCCGATTCTCCTTGCGCCCGGCGGTTTTCGCGTGATAACCCCGCAGCGACTTTCGGGACTTTTCCGCGGCGCTGTCAACGCCGCTTGTAGGAACCACCATGCTCTTCGATTGGGTCTACGGAATGTTTTCCAACGACCTGGCCATCGACCTCGGAACGGCAACAACGCTCACGTTCGTCAAGGGACGCGGCATTGTTGCCAATGAGCCGAGCGTCGTTGCGGTGCAGGCGGCATCGCAAGGCCCCAAGAAGGTTCTCGCCGTCGGTAAAGAGGCGAAGGAGATGCTCGGTCGCACACCGGGCAACATCGTCGCCATCCGTCCGATGAAGGACGGCGTCATCGCCGACTTTGAAGTCACCGAAGCGATGCTGCGCTACTTCATCCAGAAGGCGCACCAGCGACGCACGCTCGTTCGTCCGCGCGTGATCGTGTCGGTTCCGTCGGGAATCACCGAGGTCGAGAAGCGCGCGGTGCGTGACTCGGCACTCGCGGCGGCGGCGCGCGAGGTCTATCTGATCGAGGAGCCGATGGCGGCGGCGATCGGTGGCGGCCTGCCGATCACGGAGCCGACGGGCAACATGATCGTCGACATCGGCGGCGGCACGACCGAGGTCGCGGTGATCGCGCTCGCGGGCGTCGTGCTCAGCAAGTCGATCCGCGTCGCCGGCGACAAGATGGACGAAGCGATCGTCCAGTACATCAAGCGCAAGTACAACTTGCTGATCGGCGAGCGCACCGCCGAGATCATCAAGAAGGAAATCGGCAGCGCGTATCCGCTCGAGGAGCCGATGACCGTCGAGGTCAAGGGCCGCGACCTCGTCGCCGGCGTGCCGAAGACCTTGCTCGTCAACTCCGACGAGATCCGCGAGGCGCTGCAGGAGCCCGTCAACGCGATCGTCGACGCGGTTCGCTCCGTCCTCGAGCGCACCCCGCCCGAGCTGTCGGCCGACATCGTCGACAAGGGCGTCGTGCTGTCCGGCGGCGGCGCGCAGCTCAAGAACCTCGACGTGCTGCTCCGCGAGGAGACGTGCCTGCCGGTGATGGTGTGCGAGAACCCGCAGCTCGCGGTCGTGCTCGGCACGGGCAAGGTCCTCGACGAGCTGTCGCTGCTTCGCGAGATCGCACTTCGGTAACACCGATGACGACGTTGCGCCGGCGCCTCGTCGACTGGACG
>JAFAOG010000443.1 GCA_019237945.1 Deltaproteobacteria bacterium
GGATTCGCTCAAGCGCTATCCGACGTCGAAGTGGGTCGACGACTCGCTGTGGTTCCTCGGCATGAGCCACTACTTCCTCGGCGAATGGGCACCCGCGCGCGACAAGCTCGATGCCCTGGTCAAGCACGGCGGCGGCGCGCTCGAGGGCGGCAAGGGCATGTACTGGCTCGCGCGGCTCGACGAGCGCCTCGGCGACACGGCGAAGGCGCAGGCGCGCTACCGCGAGGTCGCGACGACGTTCCCGTTCTCGTGGTACGCGCTGCTCGCGCACGCACGGCTTGCGAAGGCGGGCGTCAAGCTGGGGCCGTTCGGCGATCAGCCGGGGACGCCGAAGGGACCGAAGCTCGCCGGCGATGTCGACCCGACGCTCGCGAGCGATGACCTCATCCGGCGCGCCGACGAGCTGATCGCGGCGGGGCTCGGCGTCGATGCGGGGATCGAGCTCGCACGCGACGAGCGCGGCTTTCTCAAGCGACACGACCGCGCGCAGGCGTTCGCGATGCTGCTCGATCGCTACGTCAAGGCGGGCAACTACAACCGGCCGTGGATGCTCGCGGTCAGCTACTCGGGGAGCGCGCTCGACGGTCCGCCCGAAGGCGATGCGCGGCGATGGTGGGAGAACGCGTACCCGCGCGCGTATCGCGAGCTCGTCGAGAAGTACCAGGCGCTCGGCAAGAACCCCGAGGGCTATCTCTACTCGATCATGCGCAAGGAGAGCGGGTTCGATCCGCACGACCTCTCGTACGCCGACGCACAGGGCCTGTTGCAGATGATCCCGCCGACGACGATGCGCGTCGCGAAGG
This sequence comes from Deltaproteobacteria bacterium, assembly GCA_019237945.1. Classification (GTDB taxonomy): domain Bacteria; phylum Myxococcota_A; class Polyangia; order Haliangiales; family Haliangiaceae; genus JABFXX01. The sequence goes on from JAFAOG010000443.1 coordinate 804, forward strand.
AGCTGCACATCCCGTACGACCCGGGCAAGCTCTACGAGCCCGCGTACAACGTCCAGACCGGCAGCTGGTACATCGGGCACCTGCTCGAGAAGTTCCGCGGCCAGATCCCGCTCGGCGCCGGCTCGTTCAACAGCGGTCCGCGCCCGGTGATGAAGTGGATCGATCAGTACGGCGACCGCGACATCGACGAGCTGGTGGAGCTCGTTCCGTACACGCAGACACGCGAGTACATGAAGAAGGTCACCGAGAACTACGCGCGCTATCGCTATCTCTACGCGGGCGAGATCTACGAGCAGCCGCTAACGGTCCAGAAGTACGTGGTCGACCAGTTAACGTACTAGCGCTATGGTTTCGCCATGAAGCTGAAGGGCACGATCCGCCGGAACGACCTCGAGGGTGGACACTGGGTGCTTCACACCGACAGTGGCGACCAGTACCAGCTGACCGGATCGATCTCCGGCGCGAAGGACGGCATGAAGGCCGAGGTCGAGGGCAAGGTCGACAAAGACGCGATGGGCATCGGCATGACCGGCCCCCACTTCACGGTCCAGAAGCTGACCGCGCTCTGATAACATCCCAGCCTGATGGGGCTCGCGATCATCGGCTATGACGCGTCACGCGGACAGCTGCGCGACACCTACGACAAGATGCGCGAGCGCCCGCTGCCGCCGGTCTACCGGCCATCGCACGGCGGCGCGCCCGGCATCATCACGGCGCACAGCCTCGATCCGGCGCTGATCCCGCGCGTGTTCACCACGTCATCGACGCTCAACGGTGCCGGCCCACTCAGCTGGCCCGAGCGCGAGCTGATCAACGCGACGACGTCGCGACTCAACCAATGTTTCTATTGAACGGCCTGTCACGCAGAGTTTCTGCGTGTGGCGCTCGATGACGACACGCTCCCCCGGGCGCTGATCGCCGATCCACGCACCGCCGACACGGGCCTCCCGCGCCGCCAGGCGCTGCTGGAGCTCGCGATCCTCGTCACCGCCGAGCCGTGGACGCTCTCGCGTCACAAGCTCAAGCAGTGGCACGACGCCGGCCTGACCGACGACGACGTCCTTCACGGCGTCGCACTCGCGTCGTACTTCGGTCACCTCAACCGCATCGCCGACGCGACGGCGGTCCCGCTCGACTACGAGGTCCGCCACACGCCGGCGCACGCGGATCCGTCGACGCCGCCCTGGCCCGAAGCCGCCAAGCTCGTCACCGGCCGCGCCGCGATCGACATCGCCTCGCGTCCCGCGACCGCCGCCGCGCTCACCGAGTGGAAGACGTACATGTTCCATCGCGACGCGCCGCTCACCCGGCGGCAACGCACGCTGATCGTGCGCCACGTCGCATCGTGGCTAGGCGATGGCGGCATCTCGTCGCCGGCCGACCTCACCGCGAACACGCTCGACGATGCGCTGCGCGCGCTCGCCCGCACCGTCACGCTCGCGCCGTGGCAGCTGGGCGACGCGAGCTACGCCGATCTGCGCGCGGCGGGCTTCGACGACACGATGCTGTTCGATGTCGTGGCGACCGCGACGACGGCAGGTGTGTCCTCGCGGATCGCCGTCGCGCTCGCGGCGCTCGCGACCTGATCAGTACCTCGAGCGTTCGCGCGTCGATGGCGCGCCGGGCCGTTACTTGAGCGTGTCGCCCGTCGACGGCGCGGGAGCAGGCGTCGGCGCAGGAGGCGGCGGCTCCACCGGCTTGTCGGCAGGCGGCGGCGTCTGATCGGCCGGCTTGTCCGCGGGTTTGTCGGCCGGCTTGTCCGTCGGTGGCGTGGGCGCGTGCGCGGGCGCGTGGGCCGGACGCGTGGGCGCGTGGGTCGGCGTCGCGGCGGGCTTGTCGGTCGGTTTGTCCGCGGGCTTGTCGGTCGGCGGCGGTGCGGGAGGCGGGGTCGGCGGCGTCGCGGCGGCCGAGCCGGCCATCGGCGCGGCGGAGCCGTGGTTGCCTTCGTCGTTCATCTCGATCTCGCCCGCGGGCGGCGTCGCCGGCGCGTTCGGATCGGGACCGACGAACGTGACCTCGGTGCCTTCCGTGCTGGCGTCGGCCGGGCACGCGATCTTGACGCCACTCGCGTCGGCCGTGACGACGGTGCAGGAGAGCTTCTGCTCGCTCCCCTTGGGCGAGAGGAGGACGCGCTGCTGCGGCGTGACGCCGCTCGCCGTCTTGAACGTCGCGGTGAGGACGGGCGCGCGGACGAGCTTGGCGATGCTATCGCCGACGGCGACCTTGCTGCTCGCCTTGGCGACCGAGGTCAGCTTGCCGTCGCCCGGCGACTTGATCTGCAGCTTGGCGAGGTCGGCCTGCTTGGCGGCGACCTTCGCCTGCTTGTCGTCGAGGGACTTCTTGCGATCGGCGATGCGCGCCTCGGCCGCGGTGACGGCAGCCTTGTTGCCGGCGGTCTGCGCGGCGTCGCGATCCTTCTCGGCCTTGTCGAGCTCGGGCTTGACGCGCGTGTCGATGTCTTTCTGCATCGCCGCGATCTCGGTCTCGAGCGGCTTGTGGCCGGCGAGCTGCGCGATCGTGTCGCCGGTCTTGACCTGCGTGTCCGCGGTCGCGACGGTCTCGAGCACGCCGGCGCTGGTCGCCTTGAGATCGAGCGCGTCCTGCTGCTCGGTCGCGAGCTTCTGGCTCTCGACGGGCGGCGGCGGAGGCGGCTCGGGCGGCTTGGGCTGCGCGGGCTGGCTCGACGTCGAGTCCGTCTGCGAGCTCTTGCCCTTGAGCAAGTAACGCCAGGCGAAGAAACCGGCGGCCGCGAGGACTGCGATGACGAGCAGCGCGATCAGCAGCGGGCTCGTGCCACCGCTCGGGGCGGGCGGCGCGACCGGACGCTTCTCTTCAACGACGGGCTTCTTCGGCGCTTCGACCGCGGGCTTGGCCTTCGCCTCGACGCGCGGCTCGGGCTTCTTGTCGACTTTCTTCTCGACCTTGGGCTCGGCCTTGGCCGCGACCGGCTCGGGCTTGGCCGGCTCGGCAGCCTTGGCAGCTTCGGCCTTCGCAGCCTCGGCGCGCTGCTTCTCGATGCGCTCGGCCTTCTCGGCGGCGCGCTGCTCGGCCTTCGAGAGCTGCTTCTTCGGCTCGGCCTTCGGTGCGGCCGGCTCGGGCGTCGTCGTGACGGTCGGCTCGACGGAGTCGAGGAGCTCCTTGGGAACGTCGACCGCCTTCATCACCTGCGAGGCGCGAACGGCGGCCTTGACGTCCTCGGCGCCGACGGCCATGTGATCGGCGAGATCGATCGAGACGTCAGACTTGCCGGCGTGGCCGAGCGGGATGTCCGCGCCGCGCGGAACCGGCGGACGGTTCGCGGGCGTGGCGGCGGCGCCCGGCGCACCGAGCTCGAGATCGGCGGCCTTCGGGAGATCGGTCTCGACCTTCGGCGCGTACGAACCGGCGGAGCCGAGCTCGACGTCGTCCGCACCGGGCGTGCGGTTCGTGCCGCGCGCGGCGACGACGCCAGGCTCGAGGTACTCGTCGGTCTCGCCCATCGTCGTGGGCTGATCCCACTTGTTGACGGCAGGCTTCGCGGCGGGCTTGACGCCCGCGGGCACGGCGGCCGGACGCGGCGTCTCGATGGGCGCGGCGGCAGCCGGACGTGCGGCGGCCAGCGCGGCGGCACCGGACTCGAGGTAGCCGAGGTCGCGCAGCGTCGAGATGACGGTCTGCACTTCCTTCTGGGACGCCTGGAGGCCGAGCTCTTCCTTCGCCCACTGGACGATGCCAGCGACGTCGCGCTCGCCATCCATCGCGCACGCGAGCGAGTACTCGACCTCGTAGAAGCGATAGAGATTGCCGGTATCGGGATCAGCGACGTCGATGAAGCGCGTCGCGCCATCCTCGACCGGCTCGGCGACCAGGTCCTGACGGAACCGGGGCCTATCAGCAGCCGGAGAAGCGACCATGGTCACCCACCTTTTCGCAGCTCGGTCAGCACGAGCTTCGCGACAGCCTTGAGCGTATCGAACACGCCGATGCCTTTCGGCGCGACCGCCTCGAAGCTCGGAACCTTCGTCGGGTTCAGCGCCTCTTCGAGCTCGGTCATCGGGATCGCGTTTGGCAGATCACGCTTGTTGTACTGGACG
>JAFAOG010000450.1 GCA_019237945.1 Deltaproteobacteria bacterium
CGACCTGCTCGAGGACTGGTTCGGCATCCCGTACCCGTACGACAAGGCCGACGAGCTGACGATCCCGATGACCGTCGGGTTCGGCGCGATGGAGAACCCGGGCCTCGTCACGTACGCGCAGGACCTGATCCTCGTCGACGCCACGCATCCGTCGTGGTCGAGCCGGCACCTGTGGGTCAGCGTCGCGTCGCACGAGCTCGCGCACCAGTGGTTCGGCGACTTCGTCACGACCGCGTGGTGGGACGACATCTGGCTCAACGAGGGCTTCGCCAACTGGATGGAGACGAAGATCACCGCGCGGTTCGAGCCGGCGTGGCACGAGGAGCTCAGCGAGCTCGGCATGCGCGATTCGGCGCTCGGAGCCGACAGCGTCGTGACGGCTCGGCAGGTGCGGCAGCCGATCACGAAGGTCGACGACATCCTCAACGCGTTCGACGGCATCACCTACAACAAGGGCGCGAGCGTGCTCAACATGTTCGAGAGCTACGTCGGCCCGGCGGTGTTCCAGAAGGCGATCCGCGAGTACCTCAAGGCGCACGCGTACGGCAACGCGACCAGCGAGGAGCTCGTCGCCGCGATCTCGGCCGCGTCGGGGAAGGATCTCAAGGCCGCGTTCGCGTCGTTCCTCGATCAGCCCGGCGAGCCGGAGATCACGGCGACGCTCGACTGCACCGCCGCGCCGAAGCTCGCGCTGTCGCAGCACCGCTACGTGCCGCCCGGCTCGCCCGAGCCGCCCGCGACGAAGCCGTGGATCGTGCCGGTGTGCGTCGCGTACGACCGCGGCGGCAAGCGCGCCGAGCAGTGCGCGATGCTCGACGGTCCCGAGGGCGCAATCGCGCTCGAGGCGAAGACGTGCCCGCGCTGGGTGATGCCGAACGTCAACGGGCGCGGCTACTACCGCGTCGCGCTCACGGCGGCGCAGGTGACGGCGCTGCGCGACGAGGCGTGGGGCCAGCTCATGTGGAGCGAGCGCATGGTGGTCAGCGGCACGGCGTCGACCGAGGCGAGCCACGGCAAGCTGCCGCTCCAGCTCGCGCTGTCGTTCGTGCCGAAGATGCTCGCCGGCGGCGATCGGTTCACCGTCGGGCGCGCGGTCGGCTTCCCGCTCGGGCTCGAGCTCTACGTCTCCGATGACCAGCGCGGCAAGTACGAGGCGTGGGTGCGGATGGCGTTCGGACCGGGCGCGGCGAAGGTCGGCATGCTCGCGAAGGACAGCGACGATCTCGATGCCGAGTCGACGCGCGGCGAGCTGATCAACGCGGCGGCATGGCACGGCCGCGATCCAGAGCTCGTCAAGCAGGCGGTCGAGCTCGCCGGCAAGTGGCGCGACCTCCCGGGCGCGATTCGCCAGACCGTGCTGACGATCGCGGTCGACGCGAGCCCCGACGTGTTCGCCCAAACGCTCGCCGAGGTGAAGAAGGAGACGGACCAGCGCAAGCGCGACGAGATGATCGGCGCCCTCGGCGCGGTGCGCGACCCGAAGCGCTACGAGCAGGCGCTCGGCCTGTTGCTCGACAAGGACATCGATTTCCGCGCGACGATGTGGATGCTGTTCGGCGGCTCGATCGATGCGACGCGCAACACCGCGCAGGCGTTCTATCGCGCGCACGAGAAGGAGCTGCTCGCGCGGATGCCGCAGGACGAGACGACGAGCGGGGTCGCGGAGCTGTCGTACGTGTTCACGTCGAGCTGCGATCCGGCGCGCCGCGACGACATCGCCGACTTCGTCAAGGCGCACTTCGGCTCGATGCCCGGCGGCGAGCGCACGGTGAAGCAGGCGATCGAGGGCATGGATCAGTGCATCGCGTCGCGGCGGCTGCTCGAGCCGGAGATCCGCGCGTGGCTCGGCGGTTACAAGCCGCCGAAGGCCAAGGATTCGAAGAAGAAGTAGCGCGTTGTAACCGGTGAGGCCGCGCCGAGAACTATCTCGGCATGCGGCTCGTTCTCGCGCTCCTCGTGATTCCGTCGCTCGCGGCGGCCGATGACTTCCAGCCTGCGCTCGACGCGCGCGGCTACTTCACGCAGAACGCATCGGCGACTCTCGGCCACGGCGATCTGTCGTTCGGCCTCGGCTCGCTCGACTGGGGACGCCATCCCGTCGCGGGCGTCGACGACATGGTGACCGCCACGCTCGTCGGCGCCGCCGGCTTTCACCTCGGCATTCCGTTCGAGCTCGGGGCCACGCTGCCGCTCGGCGTGCAGACCGGGCTCACCGACTCGCAGCAGGTCGGCAACCTCGGCCTGCACCTCAAGGCGCGCCTGCTGCACGCGGGACCGCTCGGGCTCGGCGCGATCGGCAGCGTGTACGTGCCGAGCGGTGACGTCGAGGGCACCGGTGTGATCGATGCGACGGCCGGTCGCTTCCGCATCGCGCTCAACGCGGGCGTGCGGCGGCGAACGCTCATGGAGATGACGACGACCGAGGCGATCGGTGGCGTCGCGGCGGCGTACGCGCTCGTGCCCGAGAAGATCGAGGCGGTCGCCGAAATCGCGGGGACCCGCTCGCACGTGGAGGCGCTCGGCGGCGTGAAGGTCTATCTCGCGAAGAACAGCTACCTGTCGCTCGCGGCGGGGCACGGCATCGATCAGGGCGGGCTGCGCGCGATGATCGCGATCGTGTTCGAGCCGAAGCCGGCGGCGCGCACCCGTGCGCTCATCGACGACACGGTCGTCGCGGAGCTGCGTCCCCCGGCGCCGCCGAGCGACGCGTGGAGCGATCGCGACAACGACGGCATCCCCGACAAGGACGACAAGTGTCCCGACGATCCCGAGAACTACAACGGCTACGAGGACGACGACGGCTGTCCCGACGAGGAGCCGAAGGACCTCGTGATCGACACCGGCTCGACGCTCGTCACGCTCGAAGGCATCGAGTTCGAATTCGACCGCGCCGACATCAAGCCGATCTCGTTCAAGGTGCTCGATGCCGTCGCGAAGGCGATGGGCGACAATCCCGACATCCAGCTCGTCGAGGTCCAGGGCCACACCGACGAGCAGGGCGACGACGCGTACAACCTCGACCTGTCGAACCGGCGCGCGGCCGCTGTCGTCGCGTACCTCGTCGGCAAGGGCGTCGCGGCCGAGCGGCTCGTGTCCCACGGCTACGGCGAGACGCAGCCGATCGATCCGGCGCACACGCAGGCGGCCTACAAGAAGAACCGCCGCGTCGTGTTCCAGATCAAAGACCGCCGTTAGTGGCGGCGCGGCTTCGGCAGGTGCGGATGGAACGTCGCGCGATCACGCGGCTGGCGCGCACCGGGGTGGCAGCCGGCGTCGAGCGCCCAGCCGACCTGGCCGTTCTTGACGTCGATCACGGTGATGAAGCCTTCCATGATCACGTCGCCCATCGTCGTCGCGTCCTGCGTGCCGCCGTCGGCGATGCCGAGGCAGTACTTCCCGTTCCCGGAGTCGATCATGTACGACTCGAGCGCCTTCACCGTCAGCGTGATGTCCGCGCCGCCGCCCTTGGCGGGCATCGTCAGCGTCAGCGGCGGCAGCATCGCGTCGACCATGTCGGGCGTGACGCCGGCCTTCGTGACGCAGCCGATGCCGGTGTTGTTCGGATCGTCCTGCACCATCGCGTTCGCGCCGAACAGGGCCTTGAAGCCGGCGCTCGCATTGAGCGCGCTGATCGTCGCGCTCTCGATGCCGGTCGGCAGGTAGAACAGCGTGGTGCCGGTGTCGACCACGGGCTTCTGGAACGCGGTAGCGCCGGTGCCGACGCTCGTGTTGCCGAGCTTCATCCCCGTGATGTCGATCGCGTAGAACGGCTGGTTGTTGTCGACCGGGTACATCGGCGTGTACTGCATCGGCCCCTGCGCCTTCGTCGCGTCGAAGCCGCCGAGCCACATCGTGCCGCCGTTCGAGCACAGCTCGAAGGCCATCACGCCGGTGAGGCCGGCGGTGCTCGCGAGATCGAACCACGAGTCGGTGTTCGGCTCGGCGTTCGCGAGACCACCCATGCCGAGGATGCCCTGGTAAACGTTCGTGCTGTCGAAGAACGTGCTCTGCTGGTTGATCGCGACGATCTTCGTCGTCACGTTCGGCGGGCCGTGGTCGAAGCCAACCGCATCCGCGAAGATCTCGCCGCTCCAGCTGCTGCCGTCGGCGTACGACGTGCTCGCCGTCTGGTGCGAGTCGGTCGCGCCGGTCCCGGGCGCGTAGAGCGGCGTGATGCCCGTGCACTGCGTGCACCCCATCGCGGCGACGCCGGTCGTCGTCGAGCCGGTGTCGAGATCCATCATGAACGACTGCGAGCCGATCGCGAGCAGCGGCCCCCAGAACGATTGATCGGGCGTCGTCAGCGGGATCGCGAACACCCCCGTGAAGCTCGGCGCATCCGGCGTGACCGGCGCATCGGGCTTGGCGTGTTCGTCACCGCCACAGGCGGCAGTCGCGAGGCTCAATAGCAAAACACGACGGAGCATGGCCGCACGTTATCGCACGGCCCGCCGTCGTGAAGCTGGGGCTTTGTTCCTCGGAACGTCGCCCGTGGTCGACGGGGGTTACCCGCCGATCTTCTTGCCGAGATCCTTCCCGCCGTCCTTGATCTTGTCGGCGGCGTCACGCGTCTTGTCGGC
>JAFAOG010000479.1 GCA_019237945.1 Deltaproteobacteria bacterium
ACCGCACGATTGAGCGCGTACGTCTCGGCCGGCGGCAGGTCCCAGATCAGCTGCGACTTCTGCCCCATGACGAGCGTGATCTTGCCGAGGAGCGCCGCCTCGCGCCGGAACGGCACGTGCCCCTCGACCTCGACCTCGCCGGCGGTCGGATGCAACAGGCCCGAGAGCACCTTGAGCGTCGTCGTCTTGCCGGCGCCGTTCGGCCCCAGGAACCCGACGCGCTCGCCGCGCTCGATCGTGAAGCTGACGCCGTCGACGGCCTTCACCGTCTCGTACTTGCGATGGACGAGCGACTTCAGCGCAGCCGTGAACCCGGGCGGCCGCTTGTGCACCCGGAAGTGCTTCTTGAGCTCGCGCGCACGGATCACGACTCACTCTTTTTGCCAGCTTTTGCGAGCTCGCCAACCGTCTTGATCGGCAAAGAGTCGATCGCCTCGCCTTCGAGCATCGTCTGCAGCAGGTGCGCGCCGACCTGGCCCAGCTGCACGAGCCCGGCGACGCGCTCGGCGATCAGCTTGCGGCGCGCGTCGCGGCCGACCTCGAGCTGGTCCTGCGCCTCGGTGAACGACTCCAGCGCGGTGCGGATCCAGTGCAGCTCGCGATCGCGGAACACGCGCGACACCATCTTCCAGATCGACGTCTCCGGCTCGAAGTGCTCGCGCCGATCGCCGACGACCCACGACTTCTTCACGGCGCCCCACTGCGTCAGCTCGGCGAGCAGCATCGACACCGCTCCCGACGACAGCCCGAGCCGCTCCGCGAGGTCGGCGGCGGTCAGCGGATGGTCCTCGAGATACAGGACCGTCCACATCCGGCCCATGTTGCGCTTGAACCCCCACGACTCGATCAGCGCACCGACCGCATCGGCGACCTTCAGGACGGCCGGATCGACGCGGTCCTTCGCCATGTCACGAGTCGTCTCGAGGCGGCTTGACAGCGGCCTGCTCGCGGGTCGTGACGCGCACGACGTTGCCGCCATCGGACGGCAGGTAATTCGCGACGGAGTGCTCGTTGCGGCGCCGGTTGATGATCTCGACGATCTCGCGCTGCGACAGCCCACCCGACGGCCGGATCGTGATGCTCGTTTCCTTGCCGCTCTTCAGCTCTTTCGCGGTGACCCCGACGATCGACTCGACGTCGACCGTGATCACGAGCTCGACGCGCACGCTGCCCGGCGGGCCCGCAGGAAGATCGTCGAGGACGACCTGGCCGAGCTTGCGGTTCTTCGTCACGTCCGACGACTCGCCCTGATAGAGCTCGATCGACACGAACTTCTGATCGGTCGCCGACGTCGCGAACAGCTTGCGCGCGCGCACCGGCAGCATCGAGTTGCGCGGGATGATCACCGAGAACCCGGTGTCGCCGACCTTGATGCCGATATCGTGCGGCGTGACGTCGAGCAGCGCGGCGTCGTCGGCCTCGCCGGCGAGGATGCCCGCGTACGCGGCGGCCCCGAGCGCGACGACCTCGTCGGGATTGGCGCCCTTGCTCGGCTTCTTCGCGAAGATCTGTTCGACGCGGTCCTGCACCGCCGGCCAGCGCGTCATGCCGCCGACGAGCAGGACCTCCTCGATGTCGCTCGCATCGAGGCCAGCGTCCGCGAGTGCGCGCTCGCACGGGGCCGTGACGCGCTCGAGCAGGCCCTTCGTCAGCTGCTCGACCTCGTCGCGCGTGATCGTGCGCTCGTAGTTGATCGGCGCACCGTGCTGATCGTTGGCGAGGAACGGTAGCTGGAGCGTCGTCTCGCGATCGACGGACAGCGTCTTCTTGGCCTGCTCGCAAGCCTCGCGCAGCCGCGACAGCGCCATCGGCACCTGCGTCAGGTCGACGCGATACTGATCGAACACGTCGTCGACGATCCGCTCGAGCATCGCGCGGTCCCAGTCCTCGCCGCCGAGCGCGCTGTCGCCGCCGGTCGCGAGCACCTCGAAGATGCCGTTCTCGACGGACATGATCGAGATGTCGAACGTGCCGCCGCCGAGATCGAATACGGCGATGATCCGGCGACCGGCCCCGGTGCGATGGGCGCCGTACGCGAGCGCGGCGGCCGTCGGTTCGTTGAGGATGCGAACGACATCGAGGCCGGCGATCATGCCGGCGTCACGCGTCGCCTGGCGCTGCGCGTCGTCGAAGTACGCGGGCACGGTGACGACCGCGCGCGTGACCGGCTCGCCGAGCGCCGACTCTGCGATCGAGCGCAGCTGGCGCAGGATGTGGGCGGCGACTTCCTGCGGGCTGACCGGCTGGCCGTGGATGCGGACCCACGCGTCGCCGTTCGGCGCGGCGACGATCCGGAATGGCGCGAGCTTCGCGAAGTGCGCGACGTCGTCGGCGTTGACCTTGCGGCCGATCAGCCGCTTCGCGCCGTGCACGGTCGCCGACGCATTCGTCACGGCCTGGCGCCGCGCGCGCGTTCCGACGGTGACTTCCTGGTTCGGGGCCCATGCGACCCATGACGGCGTCGTGCGCTCGCCATCGGGCGCCGCGAGCGTCTTCGGCTGGCCCTTCTCGTCGAGCACCGCGACGCACGAGTTCGTCGTACCGAGATCGATTCCGAGGATCCGCGTCATGGGAATCCGGGCTCCTTCTTCCCCATGAGCCGTGACAGCAGGCCCTTGCGTTCGTTCGTCGCCAACCGACGCATCTCCGCGAGCTCGCGCGCGGCGCGCTCGTTGGACGGATCGTGTTCGAGCGCCGCCTCGAACCGCTGCGCGGCTTCCATGCGATCGCGCTTCTCGAGCGCCTTGAGACCTTCGACGAGCTCGACCCCGGCACGTAGCGCGCGATCGCCAGGCGCCTTCTTCGACGCCGCGCGGAATGCGGCGAGCGCGTCGTCGAGCCGGCCCTGATCGATCAGCATGTCCGCATCGCTCGCGTAGTCGCTGTCGACCTTGACGGGGCCCGGCGCCATCGGCGTGGTCGGCGCGGCGGGTGCGCGAACGGGGCCACTCTTCTCGTCGAGCGCCATGCGCGGCACGCCACCGACCGGCGTGGCGCGGCGCGGGCTCGGCGGCAGATCGTCGATGCGGGCGACACCTCCCGCGGGCGTCGCGCGGCGCGGGCTCGGCGCCGGATCATCCATCCGTGGCACGCCGCCAAGCGGCGTCGGCTTCCGCGCGGGCACGTCGATCTTCGGTACGCCGCCGGCCGGCGTCTGGCGGCGCGTCGGCGCGCTGTTGACCGCGAGGTCCTCGCCCTTTGCGAGCTCGGTCGACGCGAGCTCCTGCGATCGGGCGCTCGGGTTCGTCGGGATATCGTGCGCGCTGTCGCGGCCGGTCGGGGCAGGCGGCAGCTTCGGCGGGATCGCGGCCGGGCCGGCGGGGCGCGGCGCCGGCGGCGGCGTCTTCGCGCGCGGAAACTGGTTCTGCGGCATCGCCGGCGTCGACGGGCGCTTCGGGGCGGACGGCTTCAGCGTCGCGAGCACCTGCTGGCGATTGGGCTCGTCGGCGAGCTTGCGATACGCGTCGCGGATCAAGATGAAGATCTCGGCGGCGGTCTGGCGCAGCTGCGTCGACTGGTAGCGCGCGAAGCGATCCGGGTGATAGCGCTTCGTCAGCTCGCCAAACGCGGCGCGCACGTCGCCATCGTTCGTCTCGTAGCCGACGCCGAGCACGAGGAACGGGTTGAGCTTCTTGAGCGACTCCGCCTCCGCCTCGAGCGCGCGCACGAGATCGGTCTCGGCCTCTGCGACATCGCCTCGCGGCACTGCCTCGGGTGGCTCCGTTGGCGGGCGGTTTGGGCCGCCTTGCTCGGTCTGCGCGCGCACCTTGGTCTCGGCGGCGAGCGCGCTCTCGATCAGCCACACCGTCTTGGTCGGCAGAGGATCGAGCGTCAGCTCGACGCCGGTGCCGCGCTGCGGATCGGTCACGTGCTTGGCGACCGAGCCCTGGATCTCGATCACCGTCGCGCTCGGCAGCTCGAGATCGATGCGGATGTGCGTGCCCAGCGGCGGTTGCTGGGACGCCTTCAGAAACATCGACCCGCGACTCAGATCACGCCGATAGATCGTCGCGAGCTGCTGCCACGACCCGCAGCGGAGCTTGATGCTGAGCGCAGACGCCAATCAGCGGAATCATAAGACATTCCGCTCAGTGATGGAAATCCCAGCGCGACTCTCCCGCTGCGACGATCTCCGGCACCGTGTACGGGGCGTCGAAGTGGGTCATCGGCAGGTAGTAGTTGTCGAGGAGGTCGCGGTAGTGCGGGCTGCGGCTGTCGTAGATCGTGCCGCCGGGAAGCGCCCACTTCACCGTGATCGGCTGCCCGGGAGCGGCCTCGGCCAGGAAACGCTGCGCCGGGCCGTCGCCGAACTGCGAGAAGTTCGTGTCGTCCCACCCCTGGTCGGCGCGGTTGATGACGAAGTTGTCGCCGGCCTTCGGGAACGGGCCCACGTCGAGCGCGTGGTTGGGAAACAGCGGCTTGAGCGTCAGCGTGTGGAGCTTGCCCCACCGCCAGTCCGCCGGATTGGCCGAACCAAACGAGTCGGGCTGGGCGAGCTGGTGAAGCGCGTCGAGCATCGCGATCATCACCATCTTCGTGCAGCTGTCGTCGGGGCCGCTGACGGGGTAGCGGTCGCACACGATCGGCTGCTGCGTCGTCTGCGACAGCACGAACGCCGACGGATTCGTCAGCATGCCGTAGACCACCCTCACGAGCTGGTTGTCATCGAGGCGCCCGGTATCGAAGCTGACGGCCGCGTACTCGTCCCACATCGCATCGACGAGGAAGAAGTGCATCCACATGTTGAACAGCGCGGTCGCGGAGGAGTCGTTGCTCGGGGCGTCGATCGCGGTCGGCGTCTCGTACGTCCACGTCGAGAGGATCTGCTTGGCCTGATCGAGCGACGCCTTGTCGGCGGCGGAAAGCCCCGCGACGTACGTGGCGACATCGCTCGGCGCGCCGCTCGGATCATCCACCTTCGCGAGCGCGGCGACGATCGCGGGAGCGATGTGCGAGCCGCTGTTCGAGTGCGTGTCGTGCTGGATGCGCGCCATGTCGTCGAGCGTCGCCGACGAGCCGGTCGCCTTGATCAGCTCGGTGATCCGGCTCTCGCGCAGGCCCGGCGCATACGTGACGCCCGCGTAGAGCGGACGGCCGTCGACGACCTGCTGGTTCAGCGGATCGTTGTCGAACGTCGCGCCGACCGGGTCCGCATTCGCGGTCGCGAGGTAGCCCTGCGCGGGGTTGATCGCGTGCGGCACGTAGCGCGAGTCCATGCGGCCCTGCCACTCGGCGGTGCCGTCGCCAGGCAGCACGAAGAACGGCGCGAGGCCGTCGGGGTTCGTCGTCGCGTTCCACTGGTACGCGCGCGGATCGCGCCACGGCACGTACGCGTTCGTCGTCCAGGCGATGTCCTGGTTGTCCGCGATCATCGTCCAGTTCTGGCTGCCGTACGTGAAGTCGGCGAGTGCCTTGAAGCCTTCGTCGACGGTCTTCGCGTGGCCGAGGTTCCACAGCGCGCGGATCTCGAACGTCGGCTCGTAGCCGGTGTACTTGACGCTCATCGCCTGCGCGGCCGTGCGCGGCACGATCTTGTGGTTCGCGATCACGGGGATGATCGGGCCGTGGTGCGGGACGACCTCGTACGTCGCGTCGACCGAGCTCGTGATCGTGCCGAGTGCGCCGATCTGGATGTGCTCGGTGAACGTCGTGATCGGCACCTGCTGGCCGTTGAACGCGACGCAGCTGCCACCGCCGCACGGCGTGATGTTCTCGAGGTAAACGTCGTTGACGTCGTGCTCGCTGACGGTCGCCGCCCACGCGAGGTGGCTGTTGCTGCCGAGGATCACGCCGGGGATGCCGGGGAACGTCACGCCGAGCACGTCGACGTTGTCCTTCACGATGATGTGCGTCGGATAGAAGATCGACGGGTTCGGCAGCTGGAGGTGCTGGTCGGTCGCGAGCAGCGCCTTGCCGTTCGCGATCGACGGGCCGACCGCCCAGTTGTTGCTGCCGGCCCACGGGCGCATGAACGCGTGCGGCCCGTACGAGCCGAACGGTCCGTCGTGGATGTCGATGCCGAGGAACTTCTTCGCGCTGTCGAGCACGGCCTGCGGGACCTCGGGGCGGCGCGGGCCGGCGGCGGAAGCGGTGCCCGTGTGGTGCTTCGCGCGCGTGCGGCCGGCGTCGGAGCGCGTGCCGGTGTCGGTGTCGACGTTCGGGAAGCCGGGGATCGTCGGGTCCATGCCGACCGGCTGGATCCAGAGGAGGTCCTTCGAGATGCCGCGGCGCGCGTAGTCGGCGGGGCTCGTCATCGCGGCCGCGTCGAACTTCGTGCGGAGCTTCTGGTAGAGGTCGGTCAGATCGACCTCGAACGGCGTCGACCAGCTGAGCGCGAACGCCTGGAAGCGGCCGAGGACGAGCGAGTCGACGGGCGACCACGCGACGAAGCGCGCCGGATCGAAGCTCACGAGGAGGTTCGGATCGATGTCGTACTTGCCGGCCTGGAGGTCGGTCGCGTACGCGTTGACGCCGTCGGCGAATCGCTGGAGCAGCGCGACGATCTGCTGGTCGGTCGGATCGGTCGAGGCCTGCAGCGTCGCCCAGGTCATCTCGGCGAGCGGCTTCATGCGATGGACGCGCATCTCGAGGTCCGTATCGATCACGCTCGGATCGAGCGCGCCGAACAGCTCGCCGAGCGTGCCCGCGCCGAACCGGCGCAGGATGTCCATCTGCGGCAGCCGGTCGTGGGCCATCACGTAGCCCTGCGCGAACGCGACGTCGCCGACGGTCTGCCCGGAGATGTGCGCGACGCCGTACTTGTCGCGCGCGACGTGCACGGGAGCGCTCAGATTCTTGTCGGTGATCTCGTGGTCGAGCTTCAGCCCGTGGAACGGATCGGTGTCGGCCAGGTTGTCACCGCACGCGGCAATACACAGAAGCAAGGCCAGCGCTCGCATGGCGCGCACACTAACACTAGACTTCTCGCGATGGACCACCTGTTCCTGCGCGCCTGCCGACGGCAGCCCGTTCCCCGCACGCCGATCTGGATGATGCGGCAGGCGGGCCGGTACTTGCCGGCGTACCGCGCGGTCCGCGCGAAGGCCTCGTTCCTCGAGATGTGCCGCACGCCCGAGCTGGCATGCGAGGTCACGCTGCAGCCGATCGACGAGTACGGCTTCGACGCCGCGATCCTGTTCTCCGACATCCTGATCACGCTGCCCGCGATGGGTATCGACGTCGCGTTCCCCGAGGCCGGCCCGAAGATCGGCACGCCCGTGCGCGACTCGGCCGCGATCGCGGCGCTGCACGTGCCCGATCCGGAGGCCGAGCTGCCGTACTCGCTCGAGGCGATCCGTCAGATCAAGAAGGGGTTGGCGGGGCGCGTGCCGCTGATCGGCTTTGCGGGCGCGCCGCTGACGATGCTGACGTACGCGGTCGAGGGCGGCGGTTCGAAGGACTACGCGCACACGAAGAAGCTGCTCTACGGAGCCCCGAAGGACGCGCACGCGTTGCTCGACAAGCTCGCGCGGACCTGTGCGCTGTTCCTCGAGGCGCAGGTCAAGGCAGGCGCCGATTGCGTGCAGATCTTCGACAGCTGGGGCGGCATCGTGTCGCCGGGCGACTTCCGCGAGTACCCGCTGCGCTACGCCAAGCAGGTGATCGCGCACCTGCGCACGACATGCCCCGGCACGCCGATCATCTACTTCGTCAACGGCTGCGCGCCGTACCTGGATGACTACGCGAGCAGCGGCGCCGACGTGCTCGGCGTCGACTGGCGCGTGGGAATCGACGAGGTGCGCCGGCGGGTTGGAGATGGCGTGGCGCTGCAAGGCAACCTCGATCCGGGTGCGCTGTTCGCGCCGCCGGCGGAGATCCGCGCGCGCGTCGCCGACATCCTCGCGAGGGCCGGCAACCTCGGCCACATCTTCAACCTCGGCCACGGCGTGCTGCCCGAGACGAATCCCGAGCATGTGAGGGCGATGGTCACGGCCGTGCGCGAGCTCTCGGCGACATGAAGATCGCGGTCATCGGCGCAGGCATCGGCGGCCTGGCGGCGGCGCGCGCGCTCGTCGCGGGTGGCCACGAGGTGACCGTGTTCGAGGCGAGCGAGCGGGCCGGGGGCGTCGTCGGCTCGACGCGGGTCGACGGCTTCTTGCGCGAGCACGCGGCGTCGTCGTTCCTTGGCGGGCCACCGCGCGGTGCGCTCGCGCTGTGCCACGAGCTCGGCGTCGCCGTCGACAAGGCATCGCCGAACGCGAAGACGCGCTGGATCTATCTCGATGGCAAGCTGCGCGCGCTGCCGTCGTCGCCGCTGTCGCTCGCGACAACAGATCTGATGACCTGGCGCGGCAAGCTGGCGCTATTGCGCGAGCCATTTCGCGCGCGGGCCGCGGCGGGCGAGGACGAGAGCGTGCACGCGTTCGCGGCGCGTCGACTCGGACCAGAAGCTGCGCGTGCGTTCGTCGCGCCGTTCGTCACCGGCGTGTTCGCGGCCGACTCGCACGACATCAGCCTCGCGGCCGGCTTCCCGAAGTTTGCGGCGCTCGAAGCGGAGGGCGGCCTCGTGCGCGGGATGATCAAGCAGATGGTGCGCGGTGTGCGCGACAAGACGCCGAAGACGCCGCGCGGTCTCTACGCGCCAGCCGGCGGGGTGGGGCGGCTCGCGGAGGCGATGGCGTCGTCGCTCGGCTCGCGCGTGCGAACGGAGGCGCGCGTGTCATCGATTGTGTCGGCGGCGGCGGGCGGCGTCTCCGTCGACGGCGAGCGCTTCGACGGCGCCGTTATCGCGATCCCGGCGGCGCTCGCGGCCGATCTCGTCGGCGATCTCCCGGAGCTCGCCGCGAAGCTACGCGTGTTCAAGCGCGCGCCGACCGCGATCGTCTACCTCGGCATGCCCGAGGCCGCCGTGACGAAGGCGCGCAACGGCTTCGGCTTCCTCGTCGGCGCGGGCGAGGATGTGCGCGTGCTCGGCTGCGTGTTCGAGACGACGGTGTGGCCCGATCGGGCACCGTCCGGTCAGGCGCTGCTTCGCTGCATCTTTGGCGGGAGCCGCGATCCGGATGCGGCATCGCTCGCGGAGCAGGAGCTGATCGCGCTCGCGCGCCACGACCTGGAGCGCGTGCTCGGGGCGACCGGCGAGCCGACGCACGCATCGGTGGTCCGCTGGCCGCGCGGCATCGCGCAGTATGCGGTCGGCCACAAGGATCTGGTGCGAGCCGCGGTCGCCGCCGCGCGCAAACATCGCATCGCGCTCGCGGGCGCCGACTATCGCGGGGCCGGCATCAACGATCTGATCGCCGATGGCGACGTCGTCGCCGCGGAGGTCCGCACGTGGGGGTAGGCGCGCGCTCGCTTCTCGCTGCGTGCTCGCGCGGCATCGCCGCATGCTCGGGCCTGCTCGTGCTGCTCGCCGCATGCTCGGGCCTGCCGGTGCTGCTCGCCGCGTGCTCGGGTGGCAAGCCGAAGGTGGAGGACGCGCGCGCGCTGCCGCATCCGACGCCGCCGCCCGCCGACGCCGCCGCGCGCACGGTCGACGCGACGATTCCGCCGGGCAAAGGCGACGTCTCGATCCGCGTCGAGTGGCACGACGTGCCCCTTGCGCAGCGCGCGCCGACGCCGTGCGGCCCCGCCGTCGCGCCGACGACAACGTGGGGCATCCCCGACGCGGTCGTCACGCTCGCTCGCACGCCGGCCGCTACCGGGTCCGCGACGACGAGCGCGCCGAGCGACGCGCGCGTTACGCTCGATCGCTGCCTGCGCCCGCGCGTCCAGGTCGCCGGCGACACGCTGACGATCGCCTCCGCCATCCTCCAGCCAACCTCGCTCGCGCTCGACGCGCGCCCCGTGCTCCTGCCCATCGCCGGCCACGAGGTCAAGGCCGCACTCACCGACGGCCGCCACGAGCTCATCGCCGGCGACTCGCACGCGTGGGTCGTCCGCGATCCGAACGCGGCGGTCACCGATGCCACGGGCGTCGCGGTGGTCCGCGACGTCCCGAGCGGCGTCTACCCGGTCACCGCGTGGCTCCCGGCCGCCAACCTCTCGGCGAAGGGCGAGGTCACCGTGATGCCCGGCGCGCTGGCCGAGGTCACGCTCACCCTCAAGCCGTGACCGCCTCGCCCGTCCACGTCGCCCTCGAAGACGCGGTGCTCGCCGCCGCGCGCGAGGTGATCGGCGACGCGCCGCTGCAGACCGCCGCGCTCACCCGCGCGATTATCGACCGCTCGCGCCGCTACACCTCCGATCGCGATCGCCTCGCCAAACCCGCCGACCGCACCGCCGATCTCGCTGCGCGCGCCGCGTTCTTCACGATCGCCGACGCCCCCAAGCTCGCGATCCCGATCGCCGAGCTCGCCGCGCGAGGTGCCATCCCGCCGCGCCGCCCGCTCCGCGTCACCGACCTCGGCGCCGGCTGCGGCGCGCTCGCGCTCGGCCTCGTCGCATCGCTCGCCTCCGATGAGCCGGGCGGCGCGATGTTCGAATTCACGCTGATCGATCGCGACGTCGACGCCCTCCGCATCGCCGCCGCCGCCCTCCGCCGCTTCGCCGCCGCCCAGCACACCGAGCTCGCGATCACGACCCGCGTCGCCGACGTCACCGAGACCGCGCTCCCCGCCGCCGACCTCGTGCTCGCCGGCACCGTGCTCAACGAGCTCCCCGAGTCGGCCCGCCTGCCGCTCGCGCGCGCCGCGCTCGCCTCGCTCGCCGACGACGGCGCACTGATCATCGTCGAGCCGGCACTCCGCGACACCTCGCGCGCCCTCCACACGCTCCGCGACCAGCTGCTCGCACTCGCCCCGCCGGCCGCGCCCCACGTCTTCGCGCCGTGCACGCGGCAGCTCGCGCCGTGCCCGATGCTCGCGAACCCCGACGACTGGTGCCACGAAGCGCGCCCGCTCCGGCTCCCCCCGCACACGCACGAGCTCGCGCGTGTCACGCACCTCCGCGACGACGGCCTCAAGTTCAGCTACCTCACGCTCCGCAAGCAGCCGCGCCGCCTCTCGGATCACCCCAACGCGTGGCGCGTCGTCTCCGAGCCGCGCGCGCCCAAAGGCAAGGTCGAGCTCGACGCCTGCAGCAACGCCGGCCTGACCCGGCTCCGCCTGCTCCGCCGCCATCGCACCGACGCGAACCGCACGTTCGAGCGCGCCGAGCGCGGCGACGTGATCGAGACGGACGCGACGGAGATCACCGCCGACACGCCGGTCGAGCGCCGTACGTTCGGCCGCTGACTCGGCGGCGGGCGCCTCGCCGAGAACGGCGAAACTCGGTCGCCGAGCGATCGCCTAGCCGGGCCGCTCGTCGAACCGCAGCAAGCCATGTCGCTTCCATCCGACGGCGAGCAGCCACGTCTCGGGCGGCGCGGTCGGCTGCGGCAAGCCGAGCAGCTCGCGCTTCCACGGCTCGTCGGCGCGGATGGGCTGCGCCCAGCCGGTGAACCACGCGGCGCTCGAGCACGAATCGATCCATGTGCGCGTGAAGCGCTGCTCGGCCGCGTGGTGCTTGCGATTGAGCAGCACATAGCGAAGCGCATTGCGAACCTCGCGCGGCGTCTTCAAGGCGCGCGCGTGATAGCGCCCGGCAAACAGCGCGCCGGTCCGGCCGAGCAGTGCGTTGATGCGGCGCGCGACGCGCGTGACGAAGCCGGTCATGCCCGAGGTCAGTGCTTGCTTGCTCTCCGCCTCGACCACCAGATGCACGTGGTTGCCGAGCACGTTGAACTCGACGATGCGAAAGCCGCCCCGGCTATGCCGCGCGCGGGCAACGCGTGTCGGCGCGCTACCACGGATCGGTTGCGCGGCACCGGTTACCGGCTTGTGCGATGCGCGGATCGCGGCGCGGATTGCGTTCATCACGCCATCGCGCGCGAGCGACGGCACGCCCTCGACGATGCGGAGCGTGACGTGCTGAGGATAGCGGCCGGGCTCGTCGGGCCTCGCATCGTGCGAGATCGAGCCCGCCTTCTTCGGCCGCCCGGCCCCTGGGCGCCAGCCGCCATGGCGCTTCTCCGGCTTACGCGCCTGCGCGAGCGTGAGCTGCACGTGGCGCTTGCGTGGTCGCGCGGGGCGCGTGCGCGGTCGTGCAGGGTGTTTGCGGGGCGCGCTCGACATCTTGATTTCCGCAACCTTTGTCGCACGACGGTCTGACACCCACCGCGCCAGCGCAGTTCGCGCGCGCGAGAACCCCGGGCGCTCGAGCGGGCGTTCTGCAGAACGACTATGTAGTGGCAGTCGTGTCAAGCGCGGATCCCTCCCGTCCGGCGTTGTCGCCGGCTGCTGGTCTCCTCGAAGTCCGTCGGTGCAGCGCTGTCGCGTAATGGTGTCGGGCTGTCTCAGTCGACTATCCGCGCTCGTTGTCGGC
>JAFAOG010000493.1 GCA_019237945.1 Deltaproteobacteria bacterium
CAAAGACGGACTTCTTCGCCAACGTCAGCCACGAGTTCCGCACACCGCTGACGCTGTTGCTGACGCCGCTCGAGCACCTGCAGTCGCGTCGCGAGGAGCTGCCGCCATTTGCCGTCCGCGAGATCGAGATGGCGGCTCGCAACTCGCGGCGGCTGCTGCGGCTCGTCGACGCCCTGCTCGACTTCTCGCAGATCGAGCGCAGCCGCGAGCGCGCGGTGCTCGAGCCGACGGACCTCTGCACGCTCACCACCGACATCGCGAGCGCGTTCCGCAGCGCGATCGAGAGCGCCGGACTCGCGCTGCGCGTCGATTGTGCCCCGGATTTGCCGGCGGTCCCGGTGAACCCCGAGATGTGGGAGAAGATCGTCTCGAACCTGTTATCGAACGCGCTGAAGTTCACGTTCGAGGGCTCGATCACCGTCACGCTGCGCGCACTCACGTTGCACGCGGAGCTCGTGGTCACCGACACGGGCATCGGCATTCCGCAGGCCGAGCTGCCGAACCTGTTCAAGCGCTTTCATCGCGTACGCGGGGCGCGCGCGCGAACCCTCGAAGGCTCGGGCATCGGTCTCGCGATCGTTCAGGATCTCGTCCAGCGCATGGGCGGGCAGCTCACGGTCACGAGTCGCGAGGGTGCCGGCACGTCGTTCACGGTGTGGCTGCCGTTCAAGACCGCGCGCACACTTGCCGACAGCTCGAGCCTCGCATCGAGCCGTACGATCGCGACGAATCTCGCCGAGGAGGCGTCGCGGTGGTCCTCGGAAACCCACGATCCATCGCACGTCAAAGACGACCTCCTCGGCGAGCCGACCCTCCACGTCGATGGCCCGCGCGCGACCCTCGTCGTCGCCGATGACAACGCGGATGTGCGCGACTATTTGAAGAAGCTGCTCGGCACGCACTGGAACGTCGAGCTTGCCGCGGACGGCGTGACCGCGTTCGAGCTCACGCGTCGGTTGCGACCGGACATCGTGCTCGCTGACGTGATGATGCCGGGACTCGACGGCTTCGCGCTCGTACGCAACATCCGCGCAGACGCCGACCTCCGCTACACGCCGGTGATCCTGCTGACCGCACGCGCCGGCGAGCAATCCGCGATCGAGGGCCTGCTCGCTGGGGCGGACGACTACATCGCGAAACCGTTCTCGCCGCGCGAGCTGGTGGCTCGCATCCGCGGGCAGAGCGAGCTCGCGCGAATGCGGCGTCGCGCCGAGGAGCTCAATGCGTTTCTCGTTCGCTTCTCCGATGCGGTTCACGGACTCATGGACCCGCGCGAGGTCGCGAGCGTCGCATGCAAGATGGCCGCGCTCCATCTCGGGTGCGATCACTCGCACTGGTCGGAGGTCGACTGGGCCGCGAACGAGTGGGTCGTCGAGACGCGGTTCTCTCTCCACGGAGACGTCGGCACACCCCTCGGTCGCATTCCGATCGCACCCGGCACCGACAACCTGATGGCGGGACATCCGCTGATCATCGAGGATCGCGACGCCGACCCGCGCATCCCTGAACAGATCAAGGCGATGCTGGCAAGGTTCGGCGCGGCCGCACGCCTCGCGGTTCCCGTCATGGTGGACGGTCGAGCGCACGCCATCCTCGTCCTGGGCCAGCGCACACCAAGGCGCTGGGCGCCTGACGAGATCGCGCTCGTCGAAGCGGTCGCCGGCCGATGCTGGGCCGAGGTAGAGCGCGCGCGCGCCGAACGATCGCTACGCACCAGCGAGGAGAATTACCGCTCGCTCTTCGAGTCCATGGACGAGGGGTATGCGCTCTGCGAGCTCGTACGCGCGGAAGGCCGCCCCGTCGCCGTTCGTACCCTCCAATGCAATCCGACGTTCGAGCGCCTCGCCAGGGTCCCGCGCGAGATCGTCGATCTGAACGCGTACGCGGAGGCGGTCACGGCGGGCGAGACGAGAACGATCGAGGCGTTCGATCCATCGAGCGAGCGCTGGGTCGCCGTTCGCGTCCATCCCCGGGGCGGTGATCGCTTCGCATTGCTTTGCCTCGACGTGACCACCCGAAAGCTCGCGGAGCAGAGCTTGGCCCACCAGGCCGCGCGCGATGCGTTTCGGGTCCGGCTCGCGGACGCTCTCCAACGAGCGAGCGACATCGCCGAGCTCCAGTACCAGGCCTGCCGCGTGCTCGGCGAGCAGCTCGGCGCGACGCGTGTCGCCTTCTGGGTCCTCGAGCCTGGCAACGTCATCGCCGTGGAGCGCGAGTGGGTCAACGGCGCGCCCGCCATCCCGGCGCGTCACCCCTTTTCCGATGTCTACGGGGCGTGGCGAGAGCGACTGGAAAAAGGACTCCCGATCGTCCGCGACGACGTTCGCACCGATGCACAGCTCACGGATCCCGAAAAGGCGATGCGCGTTGCCATGGGCGCGATCTCCGGCGCGAGCGTTCCGTTGCGCACCGATGGCAAGGTCGTCGCGGTGCTCGCTGCCTCCTTCGGGACCGCGCATCACTGGCGAGAGGCGGAGCTGGAGCTGATGGGCGAGGTCGCCGAACGCACCTGGGCGGCGCTCGGTCGGTTGCGCGCAGAGGCGGTGCTCGAAGCGAGCGAGGCGGCACTGCGCGAGTCCGAAGCGAAGCTCGCCGTCGAGCTTGTCGATACGCAACAGCTGCAGCGGGTCTCCAGCCTGCTCGCGATCGAAGACGATCCCCGCACGTTGTATCAGGCGATCCTCGACGCGGCGATGGCCCTGATGCGGTCGGAGTTCGCGAGCCTCCAGATGCTGGTTCCGGAACGCAACGAGCTGCTTCTGCTCGCCCACAAAGGCTTTCACCCTGACTCCGCGCGCCACTGGGAGTGGGTGCGCGCCGATGATGCGAGCACGTGCGGCGTCGCTCTCGAACGCGGTGAGCCGGTGGTGGTGCGCGACATCGAGGAGTTCGATCGCGCCGCCGGAACGGAGGACCTCGCGAGCTATCGCCGCTGCGGTATCCGCGCGATTCAGTCGACGCCGCTCATCGCACGCAATGGTCGTGTGGTCGGCATGATCTCCACGCACTGGCGCGATCCCCACGAGCCAACCGAGCGCGAGCTTCGCCTGCTCGACGTCCTCGCCCGGCAGGCCGCCGATATCCTCGAACGCCGGGCGGCCGAGCGCAGCCTGCGCGACAGCGAGGAGAAGTACCGGTCTCTCTTCGAGACGATGGATGAAGGCTTCGCGCTGTGCGAGCTGGTTCGCGACGCCGAAGGGCGTGTGATCGACTATCGATACGTCGACGAGAACCCGGCGCTCATCAGACAGGCACCCGTGAGGCCGGCATCGCTCGTCGATACCTACGCACGCGTCGTCGCAACGGGTGAGTCGGTCCTCGTCGAGCATCACGTCTCGAACGCCGATCGGTGGCTGCGTATCCACGCGTTCGCTCGCGGTGGCGACCGGTTCGCGGTCCTGGTCGGCGACATCACCGATCGCAAACGAGCGGAAGATGTGCTGCGCGAACGCCAGGAACGCCAAGCGTTCTTGCTCGAGCTCTCCGACACGATGCGGGACAAGACGACCGCGGAAGACGTGGCAAATACGGCTCTCGCGATGCTGTGCGAGCACATGCGGCTCGATCGCGCCTACATCGTGATCTTCCGCCCCGGCGACGACCACGCCGACGTCGCCTATCAGACCGGCAACGATCGGGTTCCGCGCATGCCGGATCGACTGCGCCTGAAGGACTTCCCCCAGGGCCATCGCGCGACGCGGAACGGCACGCTCGTGATCGAGGACAACGAACAGCGGCCCGAATTCTCGGAGGCCGAAAGACGCACCGGTCGCGGGCTCGGCCTTGGCGCGCGCGTGGTCGCAACGCTTCGCAAGGGTGGCGGAGTACCCGAGGCCACGCTGGCCGTCGCCTGCGCGGCCGCTCGCCGGTGGACGCCCGGGGAGGTGGCGCTGGTCGAAGACGCCGTCGAGCGAATCTGGCCGGCCCTCCAGCGCGCCCGCGCGGAGGACGCACTGCGAGCGAACGAGCAGCGGACGCCGAGAACGACGACGACCGCCTGAGCGTCGCCGGGGACCGACCGCTAAGTGCCCGAACCGCCACGTCGAATGTTCCGGCATTTTCGCTGTCCACCGGACCGCCACGTCGCGGATCACGCATACATGCGTGCTGCCCTGATCCTCGCATCGCTGCTTGGCCTCGTCACGACCACCGCCGCCGCGCAGCCCCGCTCCTGCGAGCGAAGCTTCATCATCCTGCGCGGGTCGCAGGTCATGATGAGCGGCGAAGTGGCGGACGTCGAGCGCGTGCGCAAGGCGGTCCCGCCGGGCGAGCCTGCGGTGTGGACACGAACGACCGCGTGCAAGGAGTACCTCGTCCGCGACACGGCGGTGATCGACGAGGTCCAGCGCGCGTGGAAACCGGTCAACGAGCTGAGCACGCAGCTCGGCAAGCTCGGTGCGCAGGAGGGCAAGCTCGGCGAGCAGCAGGGCAAGCTCGGCGAGAAGCAGGGCAAGCTCGGCGAGAAGCAGGGTGAGCTCGGGGCGCGGCTCTCGAACGCGTCCGACGCAGAGCGTGCCGTGATCGAGCGCAAGATGCGCGACCTCGACGCGAGAATGCAGGTCCTCGATAGCATCATGCGGACCTTCGACGCGCCCATGCGCATACTCGACCGCGAGATCAACGAGCTCGAGAAGAAGGAAGAGGTCGCGGAGAAGCAGGCGGAGGCGACGACCGATGCCGTGCTGGCGCGCGCGATCGCGAGCGGCGTCGCCAAGCCGTTTCCGTGACGACAGTGCTTCCCTCGCCGATCGGCTAGCTCACGCGCGGGCGCCGCGGGCGTACCGTGCGCCATGCTCGAAATCTACTGGGGGTCCGGGAGTCCGTTCGCGTGGCGCGTGCTGCTCGCTGCCGAGCTCAAGCGCGTTCCGTACGAATCGAAGTTGCTCGAGTTCTCCAAGGGCGATCTGAAGACGCCCGCGTTCCTCGCGCTCAACCCGCGCGGCAAGGTGCCGGTGATCCGCGACGGCGACGTCGTGCTCGCCGAGTCGCTCGCGATCATCGCGTACCTCGAGCGCAAGTATCCCGAGGTGCCGCTCCTCGGCCGCACGCCGGAAGAGACCGGCCGCGTGTGGTCGGCGATCGCCGCGTTCGAGTCCTACGTGCGAGACCAGACGCTGCCGCTCAACCGCTGGCTGTTCGGCGACAAGCCGCGCACCACCGAGATCGATGATGCGCGCGCGGCGGTCGGCCGCGAGTACGATCTGCTCGAGGCGCGGCTCGCGAAGCACGACTGGGTCGCCGCCGACACGATCACCGCGGCGGACATCGTGTGGTTCCCGACGCTGCGGACGTACCAGCGCGCCGCCGCACGCAACGAGGCCCGGGCCCGCGAGGTCAACCTCCACCCGCTCGCCGACGTGTACCCGAACATCACGCGCTGGATCGCCCGCATCGAGGCGCTCCCCGGCTACGACAAGACGTTCCCGCCGCACTGGCGTGCCTAGGGCTGCGACGTACAGCAGCCCGATCGCGCGCAGCGGACGAACCCGGCCGCGGTACATTCGTCATCGCTCGTGCATGCGGGGCCCTGCCCCGGGTGAACGATCGGGGCGACGCGCCACAGCACGCGCGCAGCATACCCAAAAGCGATCAGGGCGCGCGGTTGATCCCGATCTCCGTCGATGGTTCCGCGTCGACATGCTGAAAGACGACCACGCCGTCGTAGTCGCGCAGTAGCTGCGAATCGCGACTCCACTGATTCGACACGAACTGGTTCGAGAACAGTGCGCCGATCCAGTGCATCGGTCGCGGAACGGTCAACCACGCCGGTGCCGTCGACGTGTCGCCGAGCCAGGTGACAACGGCGTTGCCGAGCGGGGCGAGGACGCCGTCGATCGAGTCGTCGTCGGCACGCGGAACCTCGAACGTTTGCAGGCGGTCTTGCAGGTCGTTTGGCAGCTGGGCGAGGAAGCCGCCTTCGCGAAACGACAGCGCGAGCGCCGCGTATTCGGTGAGCTCACCGAGGCGACTGCCGGCAGTCATGCGCGCGCCGCGCTTGTCGGGAGGGTGGCTGACGTGCGCGTTGTGTCCCCAGTACAGCCCGCGGCGATCGCCGAGCGCGGCCATCAGATTCTCGGCCATCAGGCGGTCGCGAGAGCGTGCGTCGGGGGCGCCCGTGTTGAATTCGGATGCCTGCGCGAGGCTCCGCGCCGCGGCGATCGCGTCGGGGTTGCGCGGATTGGCCGCTTCGAGCTTGCTCACGAGGTCGACGAGAAACTGCCAGTCGGCGGCGCTCACGTCGCTCGGACCAAACACCATCGCCTGCGCATCCGATTTTTCGATGCGCGCGAGGACGTCGGCGACACGTTTCGCGTAGTCGGCGTCGAACGCCTGCACCGCGCGTGCGACGATCTCTCGGGCCGGCGCGTGATCCTGATCGTCGAGACCGACGATCGTGACCGGATCCTTCGGATGCGCCGTATTCCACGCGCGAACGTGCGTCGCGAGCGCGGTGAACGCACGGCGGTTGATCCATTGCTTGCCGATCATCGTCGGCAGGTCGCCGATTCCATCGCGCGTCCACGCATCGACGAGCCGCATGCGCGAGGCGCTCGCCTCGAGACCGACCACGCGGACGCCGTGTTGCTCGATCGCGCGCATCGTGAGCGCGAGGCGCATGTCGCCAAACTGATGGCTGCCGTGCGTCGCTTCGCCGATCCCGACCACGCGCGCTCGCTCGAGCAGCGCATCGAAGCGCGCGAGCCCGATGCCCTCGACCGTCGAGTCGACGAGTGTGAACGGACCGCTGCGCGCTTGCAGCCAGCGCGTCGCCTCCGCTCGCGCCCGTGCACGTTCGGCGAGTACCGCGCGCGTCTGCGCGGCATCGCGGCGTGCCGTGGCCGCGATCCTGTATCGACCCGTGCTCGTCGGATCGAGCGCGCGTACGTCGATTCGATACGTCCCGTTCTGCCGGGCAAGAATCTCGAGCGGCTCGTCGCCTTCGCGACCGTTCGGCGAATCGACCGTCGCGAGCTTCGTACCGTCGGGCGCAAATGCCTCGACGACCACGTCGACGCCCTGCTGCGTGACAACGAGCGCGCACGATTCGTCGTGGTTCATCGCCACCGAGTAGTGAGCGGTCTCGCCGGCCGCAAGCACGTGATCCTCGCTCACCGCTGGAAATCGCGCCGCACCGCCGCCGCTCCGCACCGGCTCGTTGCAGCTCGCCAGCATCGCGAGCAACATGACACCACGCATCATCCGGGCCCCCTGCTGCAATCACGGGACCACGCCGGGGAGACGCGATATCACGGGCTACCGCGATCGCGTTGTTCGGATCTGGGACGGCGCGTTCCGATCTCGCGACGCGCCGGGCGTCATCATGCGCGCACGAACCGATAGGCCTCGCGCGCCAGCTCGAGCCAGCGCGCCTCGTCGCCCACGACGATCCACTCCTTCATCACGCGCCCATTCTTTCGCGGGTCGAAGCGCGTGCCGATGCCCTGTGCGGCCAGCTCATCGACGCGCGTCTTCGGCAGCTTCGCGACGAACCGATCGGCCGCAAGAATCACGAAGATCTTGCCGGCGACCTTGAGGACGAAGTTCCCCGCGCCCCACCCGGGCTCGAGCGTGACGTCTCGATGCTTTGTCAGCGCGGCCACGACCGGCGCGAAGCGCATGCCCGCCGCCGGCTTCGCCACGCGTTTGGTTCGCTTCGCGGTCACCGGCTGTAGAAGAACTCTTCGCGGACGATCTTGTCGTTCTTGACCGTGTAGAGCGCGACCTCTTGCGACCGGAAGCGCTTGCCGCCGAGCGAACGTCGCGTGATGTCGTAGTCGAAGATCACGGCGAAGCGATCGCCGTTGGGAAACGGGCCTTCGATCTTCGCGCTGTGGACCTCGGCGTCCTCCGCGAACGCTTTGCCCTTCGCCAGGCACGCCGCGAGCCCGGTCGTCTCGGCGTCGTGGCCGGGCCGGGCGGCCGCTTCCACGCTGACGATGTCTGGCGCGTACAGCGTCTGCATCGCCTCGGCGTTCTTTCCTGCTTTGCAGAGCTCGACGAGCTTCTGCCCGATCTCGTTGGTCGTCATGCCCGGGACCGTAGTGCGGCCGCGTGACAAGGATCTGTCAGCTATGTTGCGGGGCCTGCAAATCTCGCTGGTTACGATTTTTTCGCCGCACGTGTCGAGCTCGCTCGGGGCGGTTCGTCGTCCCGGCATGAAGGCAATCACCGCCAACGGCATCGACTACCACTACGAGATCCACGGTCAGGGCGAGCCGCTCGTGCTGCTGCACGGCGGGCTCATGAACAGCGAGATGTGGGGGCCGACCCTCCCGGCACTCGCGGCGCACCACAAGGTGATCGCGATCGATCTCCAGGGTCATGGACGCACGCCGCTCGGCGACCGCCCGATCCGGCTGCCGGCGATCGCTGACGATCTCGATATCGTGCTCGAGAAGCTCGGCGTTGGCCCGGTCGACGTCATGGGCTACTCGTTCGGTGGCGGCATCGCGTTCCGGCTCGCGGTGCAGCATCCCGCGCGAGTGCGGCGGCTCGTGATCGTGTCGGCCTGTCCGTGGCAGGACGCGTTCTATCCGGAGATGCTTCCGCAGCAAGCGGCGCTCGGCGCGGCCATGCTCGAGATGACGAAGCAGACGCCGATGTACCAGTCGTACGTGAAGATCGCGCCGCGGCCCGAGGACTTCGGGTGCCTGCTCGACGCGATGGGCGACTGGATGCGCCAGCCGTTCGACTGGCGCGCGGATGTCGCCAACGTGAAGGCGCAGACGCTGCTCGTGTTCGGTGACAGCGACATGTTCCAGCTCGACAAGGTCATCGAGCTGTACAAGCTGTTCGGCGGCGGCCAGCGCGATGCCGGCTGGATGCGCGAGCACATGGCGAAGAACCGCCTCGCGATCCTCCCCGACGTCACGCACTACGAGATGGGTGTGTCGCCGAAGCTGGTCGATGCCGTCGAAGCGTTCCTCCGGTGACATTCGTGCTAGCTCTTTCGATAGGAGCTTCCCATGCTGAAGGTTTTCGCAATCGCGCTCGCGCTGGTCAGCTGCAACAAGGACAAGACGGTGCAGACGCCCGGCCACAACACCTACGGCACGAGTGGCGGCGTGACGCCCGGCGCGCCCCAGCCGAGTGCGCCGACCGCCCCCGGCGAGCCCTCGCAGAGCACCAGCGGTCAGACCGGCGCCGCCGGCGTGACGAACGGATCGGCGAGCGGCTCGGCCGCGGCGACGAAGCAGCACACGCACTGAGCGCGGCTAGCGCAGGTCTTCGGTCGCGAGCCGCACGTCGATCGCGCTGAAGCGGCCGCCGTGCACCGCGAACATGATCGCACCCGGTAGCTCGCGGCGGACCGCGCCGGATTGCCAGCTGCCGGTGTACTCGACGAGCGCACCGTCGGGCAGCGGCCGGATGGCGCGGACCTCGAAGCGCGGATCGTTGAAGTCCGCGAACGTCTTGCGCGCGAACCCGATGAAGTTGCTGCGTCCGCGCACCACTGTCGAGAAACGCGGATCGGCGCCAGGTAGCCGGTAGACGATCTCGTCCGTGCACAGCTCGCCGATCGCGTCGTACTGGGCTCCCTGCAGCGCTGCGAAGTAGCGATCGATTCTGGCGATCAGCACATCATCGAGGGGCGGCAAGTGGAGGGCGTTGCCGATCGTCGCGAACAGCGCGTCGCGACTGGACGGCTTGCGCACGATGAACTGCGCGCCGTGGCGACGCGCCTCGTCGAGGCTCACATTCCACCCCGTCAACAGCCCGACCGGCGCAGGACGGGCGAGCTCGACGAATCGCTCGATCGCGGCCCAGCACTCCGCGAGAGACAAGACTCCGAGACGGACGTCCGTGATGACCAGGTCGTACGCGGAGCGCTCGAGCCTGACGACCGCATCCGCGGGATTCTCGACGACGTGGACCGAGTAGCCCGCGGCTTCGAGGAGGGAGGCGAGCACGCTCGCCGTGTCCTGATCGTCCTCGATGACGAGAAGCCGACGCACGGTCCCGCTGTACCACGAGCGCACCGTGGCGTCGACTGTCCGCGAGGGCAGCAGCGCGGCGTTTACCGCGCGAGCAGCACGAGCTTTCCCGTCACCCGGCCCGTCATGCTCTTCGCGTGCGCGGCCTCGACCTCGGCGAGAGGCAGCCGCTCGCTGATCGGAACAACGAGCTGCTTCGCAGCGACGGCGGCGACGACCGCGGAGATGCGGGCGCGCGTTGGCTTGCCGAGGATCGCGCGCGAGCGGAATGGCGGGACGATCACCTGGAGCATCATGCCGATGCTGTCGCCCGCGACCATCACGTGGCGGCCGCCGGGGGCGAGCAGCGAGCGACAGCGCGAGGCGGCGTAGGTGCCGGCGCAGTCGACGACGACGTCGTAGGGACCGTGCGCGCGCGCCGCTTCGAGCGGGTCGCCGCCGGTGTAATCGAGCGCGTGGTCGGCACCGAGGCTGCGCACGAGCTCGAGGTTCTTCGTCGAGCAGACGCCCGCGACGACATCCGCGCCGCACGTGCGCTTCGCGAGCTGGACCGCGAACTGGCCGACGCCGCCCGAGGCGCCGAGGACGAGCGCGCGGCGGCCGGGCTCGATGCGGCGATACTCCGTCAGCGCCATCCACGCGGTCACGCCCGCGACGGGGAGCGCACCCGCGACATCGAACGGGACGTCGTCGGGCAGCGGGGCGAGCTGATCGGATTCGACGACGACGGTGTCGGCGTAGCTGCCGTGCTGACCGCGCGAGAAGTTGGTGCCTCCGACGACGCGCTGGCCGACGGCGAGATCGGTGACCTTCGCGCCGACGGCCTCGACGACACCCGCGAAGTCGACGCCGAGGATGATCGGGCCGCGCGGACCACGCACGGTGCGGATCACGCGCGCCGCGAGGCGCAGGGGGCCGCCGCTGCGCATCTTCCAGTCGACAGGATTGACGCCGATCGCGTGGACCGCGACGCGGACCTGCTTCGGGCCGACGTCGGGCGTTGGCAGCTCGACGCGCACGAGCTGTTTCGCCGACCAGGTCTCGAGCGCCATCGCGTACATGACGTGATGGTACAGGGTGCGCGAGCTTCAGTTCCCGGTTACCGCCGCAGCCACGCGCGCGGATAGCCCGCGGTCAGCAGGCACGCGCAGAGCTCGGGGCCCATCGCGACCGGGCCGAAAGCGATGGCGAACAACACGGTGGCGCCGACCGTGACCGTGATCAGCTGGCGGCCGCGCAGCACGAGCAGCTGGTAGAGCACGACGGTGCCGTTCGGGAACTGGCGCGCCCATGCGATCAGCAGCGCATCGCTGACGGCCCAGCCGCCGGTGCGAACGAGGTAGCCACGGTGGGTCGCGAGTGCGAGCACGCACGTGATCGCGGCCGATGCGATCACGATCTCGAGCATGAAGCGGCGCAGCCGTCGGTCCCCCCAGCGGATCGCGAGCTCGCCGCCGAACTTGTAGATCGCGGCGCAGGTGAAGATCAGCTGCAGCGGATGGCCCTCGATCAGCGGCCACGTGACGAGTCGCCAGACCTGGCCGTGGATCACGTCGTCGGGCGAGAGCGAGAGCCAGCTGCGCGAGAAGCCGCCGTCGAGCCACGCCACGATCGACGCGGCGAGCAGCACGACGATCCACGTGTCGCACAGCTTGCTGGTCCCGAAGCGCGGCAGCACGCGACGAGGATATGCCAGGACGCTCGTGGTATCGTCCGCGGATGGGGGCGAAGCGTGGCAAGCGGAAGGCGGCACCGGCGATCGTGCCGCGGTTTCTCAAGAACGCTGTGACGATCGGAGTGATTCCGGCGCTGGCCGGCGCGTGCGAGAAGCCGCACCGCGTGCAGCCGGTCGTCGCGTACATGGCGCCGCCGTCGCCGCGCGATGCGAGCGAGCCGATGCCGCCGCCGCCCGTCGTTGCCGCCTATCAGCCGCCGGTGGTCGCCGCGTATGCGCGCGACGCGACACCGATCGCGCCACCGATCGATGCGGCGGTTCCCGCCGATGCGTCGGCGAAGACGACCGATGCGGCGACGAAGAAGGCGAAGGCCACGCCCGATGCCGCCGCCACGCGGGTGCCGGCGCCCGTCGTCGCGATGATGGTCCCAAATCCCGGTCCTGCGGTCGTCGCCGCGTATGTGCCGCGCGACCCCGTGAAGCCTCCGCCGAAGAAGCCGACCAAGCCGTGAGCTTCGCGACCGACGCCCGGCTGCGGCGCACGCTGACCGGCACGCCGCTCGCCCGCCGCATCGAGCGCGAGTCGGCGCGGGAGGTCGATGTCAGCTCGTTCGACCGGTCGGCGTATCCGGTCGGCGCGCGGCGCGTGGCCGCGATCGCGCAGAGCTCGCTCGCCGTCGGCGAGTGGATGGCGGTCGATCTGTTCGCGCGGCTGACCGCGGGGTTGACGCTCGCGAACGCGCCGATCGATCTCGTGTCGGCGGCGGCGAAGGTGCCCACCGACGAGGTGCGCCACGCCGAGATCGCGCTGCGCATGGCGACTGCGCTGATGGAGGACGAGGTCGAGCAACCGGCGGTCGAGCCGGATCGGCACGCGTATCTGGCGGCGCCGATGTCGATCGAGACGCTCGACGTCGCGATGATGGAGATGCCGGCGATCGGCGAGACGCTCGCGTGCGCGTTGCTGTCGGCATCGCGCGATGGCGCGACCGATCCGGTGGCGCGCGCCGTGTTCTCCGCGCTGCTGCGCGACGAGGTCAATCACGCGCGCCTTGGCTGGTATTACCTCGCGTGGCGCAGCGAACGCTGGACGACGGCGGAGCGCCAGCGCGTCGCCGACCGCGCCGGAAACTTCGTCGCCCACGTCGAGGTGATGTTCGGACGCGGCCGCGATGCGCCGCGCGGCTGTCGGAAGGCGGCCCGCGCCCTGGGCGTGCTCGACACACCGACGCAGCGCGCGGCGATCCGCGCGGTCATGGAGCAGGAGGTCGTGCCCGGGCTCGACGGGCTTGGCCTCGGTGCATCCCACGCATGGCGACTGCGCAAGCGTCTCGCGAGCTAGGCGTGCGTGCGCACGCGGCCGCGCTCGACCTCGAGGCGTTGCCGCGCGTGCTCTCGGCGCCCGCGCGCACCGCGATCCGCAGCGGGCTGCGCGCGCTCCTGCAGTTCCATCGCCGCCTCGGGCGGATCC
Organism: Deltaproteobacteria bacterium; assembly: GCA_019237945.1. Taxonomy (GTDB): domain Bacteria; phylum Myxococcota_A; class Polyangia; order Haliangiales; family Haliangiaceae; genus JABFXX01. The sequence goes on from JAFAOG010000493.1 coordinate 13,082, forward strand.
CGCCGGTGCGCGCGCCGCGGGCGACGCCTATCGTCGCGGTGTACGAGGCCGGCGTGCTGCGCGGCTGCGCCGTGTGGCGCGGCGGCGGCACCGGCGGGGAACGCCTCGCGCGCGCGTTTCTCGGCGCGACCGCATCGCTCGACGCCGGCGCCGACCTCGCCGCGCAGGCGTTCTATCCGCGCAGCGTACGGTGGCTGCACGATCCGGCGGAGCTCGAGGTCGGCACCGAGGGCGTCGCGCTCGTGCGTCGCGGCATGCCGCCGGTCTTGCTGATGCCGCAGGTCGCGCGCGACCACGTCGTCGACGCGCACGGCCTCGTCGCGCTGCTCGCCGCGAAGGCGGGGCTCGCGACTCCGCCGGGTGCGCGGGCGACGTTCGGGCCCGGCGCGAGGCTGATGGCGTGGACCGTCGAGACCGTCGTCGCGCGCGCGGACGACATCGAGGGCGCATCGCAACGCGCGGCCACGCGGACCGGAGCCGATGCCGCCGACTACGCCGCCGCGTGGCTCGCGCGCATGATCGACGCCCGCGGCCGTGTGGCCTTCGCGCTCGATGCTCGCACGCGCACGCTCCAGCCGACTGGCCCGTTGTGGCACGCGCGCAGCGCGATCGCGATCGAGGCGCTCGCGGCGCACGGCGGCTACGTTCCGACGGTGTCTCGCGCGCGGCGCTGGCTCGCCGCCGAGATCGAGCGTGCGCTCGCCGGGGGCCGCGTCGAGGAGTGGCCCGACGATCGCGCGACCGTGCTCGGGACACTCGCGCTTGCATGCCTCGCCGGCGTTCCCGTCGAGCATCGGCTGCGCGCGCTCGCCGCCGAGTGGCGCTCGCTCGTGCGCTCCCCGGCGTGGCCGTGGCATGCCGGCCAGGTCGCATGCGCGCTCGGCCGCGACACGCCGCGCGAGCTGTGGTCGTGGTGCGTCGAGGACCTCGCGCGCCATCCGTTCGCGCCGTATACCGCGCTTGCCGCACGCGCGTGCGCCGACCAGGCCGCGGTTCGCCGCGCCACCGGGGCGCTCGTTCCGTTCCTCCGGCATGCCGCGCCCTACCGCGGAGGCGCGACTGCGACCGCGCTTCCCGAGACGGCGCTGACGGCGGTCGCCGCCCACGCGCTCGTCGGATGCGCCGGATCTCGCGCCGACCGCGCCGTCGCCGACGCGCTCGCATTCGTCGGCGCGCGCCAGCTGCTTCCCGATCGCATCCCTGCCCCGCTCGACCCGGCGCTCGCGCTCGGTGCGTTCGGCGCGACTCCCGCCGACGACCTCCTGCGCGCCGACATCACGGGGCACGCGCTGCTGGCCGTGCTCGCGCGCTCCGCGGTATGAACGTCGCGATGTCCACGCACTTCTCGCTCGCGACTCCCGACGGACCGTGCACGGTCGAGCTTGCCACGCCCGGCGGCACCGGCCCGTGGCCTGCGGTGATCGTGTTCTTCGACGCGGCCGGCCTCCGCCCCGCGCAGACGCGCATCGCCGAGCGCATCGCGTCCGCTGGCTACGTCGTGGTGCAGCCGGATCTGTTTCACCGCTCGCCGCCGCTCTCGACACTGTTCGGCGGCCGCCAACCAACGCTCGCCGACATTCGCGGCGTCTTCGCCGACCCCGCGATGCGCGACAAGTTCGTCGCCGGCTACTACGCGCCTGCGCTCGACTACGGCAACCTCGAGCGGACGATCGGGGCGCTGCTCGATCACATCGCCGGTCGCGAGGACGTCCGCGGCGGCGTCGGCACGACCGGCTACTGCATGGGCGGCAACGCGAGCGTGCGCGCCGCGACGATCTTCGGCAGCCGCATCGCCGCGACGGCCGCGTTTCACCCGGGCATGCTCGTCACGGATCAGCCGACGAGCCCGCACCTCCGCGCGAAGACGATCAAGTCCCGCGTGTACATCGCGCCCGCGACCGGCGATCTATCGCCCGAGGCCGAGGCCAAGCTGCGCGCGGAGCTCGACGCCGGCCACGTGCGCTACCAGATCGATCATTACGACGCCCAGCACGGCTATGCGGTCGACGACTCGCCCGCCTACGATGCCGCCGCAGCCGAACGTCACTACGCGGCCCTGACCGCGCTGTACCGCGAAACGCTCTGAGCAGTTCCGCGTACTTGCGCCACAACAATTTTCGCGCGGGGTTAGTCGATCGGCGCCGTCGTCGTTCGTCGCCCCCGTGAAAGGACACGAACCATGCGCTCGATCATCCAGCTCGCTCACGTCTCGCTCGATGGCTACGTCGCCGGTCCCGGCGGCACGATGGACTTCATCACGTTCGACAACGAGGTCGCCGACTTCGTCTATCCGCTGATGCGCACCGTCGACACCAGCATCTACGGCCGCACGACCTTCGAGATGATGGAAGGCTACTGGCCCGGCATCCTCGACGATGCGAACGCGAGCGCCAACGAGAAGGGCCACGCGCGGTGGTACGCGAACGTCAAGAAGATCGTCGCGTCGCGCACGCTGCCCGCAAAGACCGGCGCCGTGACGATCGCGGGCGACGACATCGTGTCCGTGATCGCGGCCGCGAAACGCGAGCCGGGCGGCGACATGATGATCTTCGCGAGTCCGACGCTCTCGCACACGCTATCGGCCGCCGGCCTGATCGACGAGTGGCGCCTGACGTGGCAACCGGTGATCGTCGGAGGCGGCCTGCCGCTGTTCGGTGGCCAGAAAGCGCGCAGCAAGCTCGAGCTTCGCTCGTCGCGCACGTTTGCCTCCGGTGTGGTAGCCACCCACCACGTGGTGAAGCGATGAAGCTCATGATGACGCTCCAGGGCGACGCGCCGATCGACGAGATCGACGCGCATCTCGCCGCGCACGCGAAGGTCCTCGAGTCCGAGCGGTTCGACCCGACCGAGGTCGCGACGATCTCGGCGACGGGCGACGACGCACCGGTCGTCGAGCACACCGGCTCGCTGCTTCGCGCGGTGTGGATCCTCGACGTCGCATCGCGCGCCGCTGCCGTCGAGCTCGCGCAAGGTGCACCGGGCGCCGACGCGACGCTCGAGATCCGCGAAGCGTTCACGCCCCAGGACTTCGGCGCGCCCGCCAACGCACCGGCCCCGCCGCCGCCTCCGCCGGTGAAGCCCGGCCACCATCGCTACATGGCGCTGATCCGCCAGGACGCGATCGCCGAGTCATCGCAGCATCCGAAGCCGGAGTCGATGGCGATGATGGACGAGTACATGACGCCGCTCGCCGCCGCCGGCACGATCCTCGGCGGCCAGGGCCTCAAGGGCAGCGCGAAGGGCACGCGCGTCCGCCGCATGGCGAAGCAGCGGTTCGTCGTCGATGGTCCGTTCGCGGAGTCGAAGGAGCTCGTCGGCGGCTACTTGATCGTGCAGGCGCGCTCGCTCGACGAGGCGGTCGATCTGATCCGGCCGTGGCTGCGCATCCATCGAATCGGCCAGGGCGTGCCGTCCTCCGCGATCGAGGTCCGCCGCCTGACGTAGCCGTCCATCAGTAGTACGAGCGCGCCAGCAAGAACGGGTGATTCGCGCCCTCGAGGCATAGCCCGCGCACGAGCCCGAACGAGCGCCGGATCGCGAGCACGAAGTAGAGCTTGTCGTACTCGCGGTCCGCGTTCGTATCGAGCATGAACGCGGCGCCGATCGCCGGGTTGTCGGGAATCGCGCCGAACGTCCCTGCATACGCGGCGGAGCTGGTCGCCGTCGCGTAGGTGCCGGTGAACATGCCTTTCGCGTCGGGATCGTCGTGCGCCGCGACGAGCGTCAGCCGCAGCGGCTCGTCGACCACGGTCAGGCCGAGGCGCACGTAGGTGCCGCTCAGCCCGCGATATGTCGTGACGCCGTCGCGGGTCATGCCGCAGTACTGCAGGACCTGCTGGTCGAGCTCCTGCGCGGTGCTGTCTTGCTCGACGGCGTCGACCGCGTCGGGTTCGGTCGCGCACGCGGCGCTCAATGCCAAGGGAACGAGGAGTAGCTTCATGCGGCGGCGCCCTGCATCGCGAGTGCCGCGACATGGCACAGGCGCGCCGCGCAGTTGCAACCGGTGACGACGCGTCGCCTAAGCCGGGCCTGTTGGCGCGCGCCAACAACGATGCGTCACTTCTGCAGCGCGGGGACCCAGGCCGTCGTGCGGCCGCCGACCTCGTCGCGGCGGATCGCGTGGCCGTTGATCTGCTGCGAGCCGCGCGTGGCGCCCCAGCGATGCTCGAACAGCCACGTCCGCGGGAAGCGCGCGTGGTCCGCGCCGACCTTGACCGCGTGGCCGACGACGCTGCGAATCGAGCGGCGCAGCGCGGAGACCTCGCGCGCATCGAGCGACGACGCGAGCCGGTGCGGCGCGATGCGCGCCTGGTAGAGGACCTCGTCGGCGAGCCAGTTGCCGAGGCCCGCGAGTGCGCCCTGGTCGAGCAGCAGCGCCTTGATCGGGATCTTGCGGCGGGCGAACAGCGCCGCGAGCTCGCGCACCGACGGCAGGTCGTCGAACGCATCGCGGCCGAGGCGCTGGATGCGGCGCTCGTCATCGGGGCTGGCGCCGAGCCAGATGCGGCCGAGGCGGCGTGGATCGGTGAACGCGATCGCGCGACCACCGCGCGCTTCGATCCGCAGCTTCAGGAAGCGCGGGCGGCCGTCCTCGTCGTCGAACGGCGCGTCGCCGTGCGCCTGCAGCCGCGTGCTCTCGCGACCGACCTCGCGGATCCAGCCCGACATGCCGAGGTGCCCGTAGACCGTCGGGCCGGCGCCGGCGAGCTCGATCCAGAACGTCTTGCCGCGGCGCCCGATCCCGCGGACCGTCCGCCCGACGAGTGCGTCCTCGATGTTGCGACGCGCGCTCTCGAAGACGATCGAATCGGGGACGACCTCGACGCCCACGATCCGTTTGCCGACCAGCACGTCTCGCATGACGCGGCATACGGTCTCGACTTCGGCCAGCTCGGGCATGCGTCACGTTACTTCAGGTATGCTCGCCGCATGGGGTTCTCGTTTGCGTCGGTGGTGCTCAGCTATTTCTTGATCGCGGGCGGGACGTTCTTCGCCGCGCTGTTCGCCGGCCGCGTCGGCATCCACAGCGAGTACCTCGGGTACATCGTGCTCGCGCTCGGTGGCTTTCTCGGCGGCATCGTCGCGGCCCGCGCGAGCAAGGGCTCGACGATCATCGAGCCGGGCATCGGCGCCGTGCTGCTGCTCGGATCGGTCGTCGCGCTCGGCGTCGCGGGCTCGGGGTCGAGCGCGCACGTCGTGCTGTTGCCGTCGGCGATGAAGGCGATCGCGCTGACCGCGGCGGCCTCGGCGGGCGGCGGCATCGCCGGCGCGTTCGTCACCGAGAAGCTGTTCGCCGACGCCGAGCCGGCCGGCATGTCGTGGGTGCTGTTCGTCGCGCTCGCGACATTTGGTGCCGGCATGATCGGCACGACGATCGGCGCGCTGCTCAGCCACGGCGACGCCGGCCCTCTCGTGGGCATGCTCGCGCTCTGCTGCGCGCTCGTCGGCATCGCGAGCGGTGCATCGGCGCGGTCGCGCCCGCTCGCCGCGTCGTTTCTCGGCGGCGTGCTCGGCCTCGGTGGTTTCGGCATGCTGTCGATCTACGTGTTCCGCGCGATGGTCGCGACCGGCGGCGGCGAGTCCGACAAGATCCCACCCGAGCTCTACGCCGGCATGGCCGTGATCGCGGTCGGCGGCGGGCTCGCGGCGATGATCGGCGCGCTGATCGGCTGGTCGACCGTCGGCAGCAAGCAGTAGCCATTTCCCTACATCGTCCGCGAGGCGACCGTGAGTGCAGCAATTTGCTGCAGCCGGCGACGCGCGCGTTCGGGTTACCGTTGTCCCATGGGTGATCCTCCGAAGCCGGAGGACGGTGCTGATCCGTCCGCGGCCGCATACATCTCGTTGATCGACGCGATCAAGACGACCGAGCGCACGATCGAGCGTGCTCCGAAGGCAACGACCAAGGGCATCGTGCCTCTCGAGCGACCGCCCGCGACGCCGGACTCCGAGTCGGACTCGTAGTCACGACCGCGGCGTCAGCACCGCGCTCGTCAGCCTGTTCGCGGGCACCGCGATCGCGTGGGACGGAAGCGAGGTCGCGCCGATCGCCGCGGTCGCCGTCACGCTCGTCGCCGCGCCGGTCACGAGCGCGAAGCCGTTCGTGCTCGCCGTGAGGCCAGCGGCCCACTGCTTGTTCGGCGCGTCGTAGTACGTGACGCCCGCGGACGGCGCGATGGTCAGCGTCGAGCCATCGAGCGTGTGGCGTGCGCAGTCGACGCTCGCCGTGACCAGCGTGCCCACGCCGGGCGAGTACGTCGTGCCCGCCGCCGCATACCACCGCGCGAGCTCGGCATCGCTGGCGACGAGCATCAGCGCATTCTCGCCGCCCGACAGCGGATTGCCCGGGTCGACGCGCGTCGCGCGATAGCCGTCGGCCGCGACCGTGAAGTAACCGTCGACCGGCGCGCCGCCGCTGACGACGCTCATCGTGAACGAGCCATCGGCGGCCGTTGTCGTCTGCGCGATCACGGCATCGTTCCCGCGGCGCCGCAGCACGACGGTCGCGCCGGTCACCGGTGTCACGTCGTAGTGGTCGACGGAGAACAGCTTGCCCTCGACCGGCAACGGATCGGGCGCCGTCGTCGGAGGCGCATGACCGAGGCACGACAGGTCCGGCCCCGCCGCATCGGGTGGCGCATCGGCCGCGGCGTCGATCGGCCGCGGCGGCGTATCGATCGCGCGCGCGTCGACGTGGACGGACGGGTCAGGGGTGGCGGGCGACGAGCCGCACGCGGCGAGCACGGCGAGGCAGACAACACGCTTCATGCCCCCATGACACGCGAGTGGCCCCGCGTGGGAACCCTAGTAGCCGAAGTTGAGCTTCACCTGATCGATCGAGCCGGTATCGGCGACCTCGGCGTCGCCGACGCACAGGCGCCACGTGCCGGCGGCGGCCTGGCCGTTGAACGAGGTCAGGTTGCCCGCGGGCGCGGCTCCGTTGTTCGGGGCGTACTGGCAGACGCCATCGCCCTGGCAGACCACGAGGCCCGACGTGCCCATGTTCTCGGCGCTCGTCGTCGCGGCCTGCAGGAACGTGATCGGCGCGGCCTTGACGAGGTCGGCGTTGGTGCCGGGCCCGCCGGTGCCGTCGTCGGCGGTCTCCGCGAAGCCCGGACGGCTCATCAGCGTGACCGTCGTGCCCGCGGGCGAGACGAGCTTGATCACGAGATCGCCGATCCACGTGTGGTCCATGCCGAGCACGACGCTGACGCTCGTGATCGCCTGCGAGCAACCGTTGACCGGCGACACGACGATGTTCGTGCACGCCATCGTGGCGAGCGTTCCCGCGTAGGCGTTGTCGGGGATCGCGAGGTTGAGGCCGGGGCCGACCGCGACCGTGCGCGACGCTTCGCACACGCAGGCCGAGCTGCAGCCGTCGCCGTTGTTCATGTTGCTGTCGTCGCACTGCTCGGAGCCGGTGATCGCGCCGTCGCCGCAGATCGAGGACACGCAGTGGCCGCTCGAGCACATGTTGGAGAGGCAGTCGCTGCCGGTGCTGCAGGTGTCGTTGAGCGGGCACTTGTTGCACGTGCCGCCGCCGCCGCAGTCGACGTCGGTCTCGGAGCCGTCCTTCGTGGTGTCGGTGCACGACTGGCAGGCCAAGGCGCCGGTGCACGCGTAGGTGCCCGCGCACTCGTTGTCGGGATCGCGGCCGCTGCCGATCGGGCCGCACGTACCGTTGGCGCCGGTGCCCTTCTTGGCGGCGGTGCAGGCTTCGCACAGCCCGTTGCATGCGAGGTCGCAGCACACGCCGTCGACGCAGTTCCCGCTCGTGCAGTGCCCGCCGGCGCTGCACGCGGTGCCATTGCCGTCGTCGGGGACGCACGTGCCCGTCTGCACGTTGCAGTACGAGGTGCCCGGGCACTGCGTGTCGAGCGTGCAGGCGGTGCAGGTCATGCCGGTGCAGTAGCCGCTCGTGCAATCGCCGCCGATCGTGCAGCCGCCGCCGTTGCCGCAGGGCGAGCACGAGCCGCCGCAGTCGACGCCGGTCTCGTTGCCGTCCTTCTGCATGTCCGTGCAGCTCGGCGAGACGCAGGTGTCGTTGTCGTTGCGCGTGTCGCAGACGGCGTTGCCGGTGCACTGCGCGTTCGACAGGCAGCCGACGCACGTGCCGACCTTCGTGCCGGAGCCGCAGACGGTGCCGCCGTTCGTCGTGCACGGCGTGCCGGCTGCGACGTTCATCGGCGCGTTCGATCCGGCGCTGCACATGTCGGCCGTGCAGTCGTTGTGGTCGTCGAGTGGATCGTTGTCATTGATCGTCATCGTCGCGCCCGCGCCGTCGCACACGACGAGCTTGCAGTCGCCCGGCGTCTGACCCGATGGCGTCGGCGTGTTCGCCGCGACCGGATTCGTCATGCAGTGGCCCGCGGTGCACGCCGGCTCCTCGCACTCGCTGGCGGCCGCGGGGCAGTCGCGCGCGACATCGGCGCACTCGACACATGCGCCCGCGCCGTCACAGACCTTGCCGCCGTCATCGGTGCACGGCGTCCCGGCGGCGGTCATCACGGACGCGCACGCGCCGTCAGTGCACATCGGCGTGACGCACGTCGTCGTCGCGGCCGGGCACTCGGTCGTATCGGTACATGCCTTCGCGTTCCGGCTCTCGCCGCTCGCACACGCCGCGACGAACGCAAGGACAACAGCGAGGGGCGCCCAGCTCCGCACGCGCCGACGGTACCTCATGCAAGGTTTCTTCACATTGTCGAAATCGGGCGTCACGATCCCGGCCGCTATACCCAGGGCATGAGTGAGCTGCTGACCGAACAGCGCGAACGCGCCGTCGAATCCCTGTCCACCGGCTACGCCCACGGCGTCCTCGAGGACGACGAGCTCGAGCGCCGGCTGGCCCTCGTC
>JAFAOG010000508.1 GCA_019237945.1 Deltaproteobacteria bacterium
CGCGATAGCCGCACGCGCCGTGGTCGGAATCGTGCGGGTTGCATGGCGCCGCCGTGCCGAACGTGTCGATGTACAGGCCGCTCGCATCCTGAAACGACACCGAGCTCTGCGACGCGTTCTCCGAGAACCGCGCGATCAGCCCCTGCAGCACCTCGTCGAGCTGATCGCGCGTGATCGTCTGCCGTGGCAGGTCCGTGCCGAGCGGACAGCCGCTGCACGGCACCGTCTGCACCGCGCCCGCCGCCAGCGGCAGCGCCGTGCCGTCTCCGGGATCGCCGAGCTGACCGCCGTGGCCCGGCTTGTTCAGCCACGCATTCTCGAGCTGCAGATCGCTCAGGCGCAGGTACACGAGCGACACGGTCTGCGCGTCCTGCACGAGGTCGTACTCGGTCAGCTGCACGCCCGCGAGGTCGAGCGTCTGCGCCGTCCACTTCGCCGAGATCGTGGTGCCGGGCTCGTACGCCGTCGCGCCCTCGTCGGTCGCCATGAACGCGAACGCGTTGAGGCTGCCGCGCTCGCGATCGAGCCAGTACTGCTGCGCGCTCGGATGATCGACGAGCCGCGCCGCCTGCCCGCCCCGCAGATCGCCCGCGGTGAGATGGATCGCGACGACGTGGTTCCCCGCGTCGATGCTGTTCACGATGTCGGGGTTCATGAACAGCAGGTCGTCGTCCTCGTGCGCGACGATGTAGATGTCGGTGCACTGCGGGCCGGGCAGCGCGCACGGCATCGCGAACGTGCTCACCGGCGGCCCGCCCGTCGGCTCGGGCGCGGCGGCGAAGTCCACGCCGCAACCCGTCGCGGTTAGCGCCACCAGCCAGAGCACGCCGCACGGCCGCATGCCCGCGCACTATGCAGCGGACGCCGGCCGCGATCATCGAAATTCGCACGCGATCGCGGATCGGCCCGGCGGGCCCAGCACCGACCCGCGGAGCCCGAGGCGGGCTATTCCCACTCGATCGTGCCGGGCGGCTTGCTCGTGATGTCGTAGACGACGCGGTTGATGCCGCGGACCTCGTTGATGATCCGCGACGAGATCCGCGCGAGCACGTCGTACGGCAGCTGGACCCAGTCGGCCGTCATGCCGTCGCGCGAGTGAACCGCGCGCACCGCGAGCGCCTCCTCGTACGTGCGGGCATCGCCCATCACGCCGACCGAGCGCACGGGGAGCAGGACGCCGAACGACTGCCAGATCGACTCGTAGAGGCCGGCCGCGACGATCTCCTGCTCGATGATCGCATCCGCGTTGCGGAGGACGTCGAGGCGCGTGCGCGTCAGCGGCCCGAGGCAGCGGACCGCGAGGCCCGGGCCGGGGAACGGCTGGCGCCACACCATGTGGCGCGGCAGGCCGAGCTCGAGACCGAGCTGGCGCACTTCGTCCTTGAACAGCTCGCGGAGCGGCTCGACGAGCGCGAGGTTCATGCGCTCCGGCAGGCCGCCGACGTTGTGGTGCGACTTGATCGTGTGCGACGGGCCCTTGAACGAGACCGACTCGATCACGTCCGGGTAGAGCGTGCCCTGCGCGAGGAACTTCGCGTTCTGGATCGTCTTCGCCTGCTCGTCGAACACGGCGATGAACTCGTAGCCGATGATCTTGCGCTTGCGCTCGGGGTCCGTGATGTCGGCGAGCGCGCCGAGGAAGCGCGCCTCGGCATCGATCACGCGGAGGTCGACATGGAAGTGATCGCGGAAGATCGCGGCGACCTGCTCGCGCTCGCCGTTTCGCAACAGCCCGTTGTCGACGAAGACGCAGGTGAGGCGGTCACCGATCGCCTTGTGGATCAGCGCCGCCGCGACACTCGAATCGACACCACCGGACAGCCCGCAGATCACGCGGCCCCCGGAATCTGTCGACCCGACCTGGGCGCGGATGCGCGCGACCGCCTCGTCGACGAACGACGCCATCGACCAGTCGCCCTTCGCGCCGCAGATGCCGAACAGGAAGTTGCCGAGCAGCTCGGCGCCGCGGGCCGTGTGGACGACCTCGGGGTGGAACTGCACGCAGTGGATCTTGCGCGCGCTGTTCGCGAAGCCGGAGAACTTGCAGTTGTCCGACTCGGCGGTGTGCACGAAGCCCGGCGGGATCGCTTCGACGTGGTCGCCGTGCGAGGCCCACACCGCGAGCTCGTCGCCCGGCGTCACCGAGCGGAACACGCCGTCCGTCGTCTTCACGCGGACCGTGGCGCGCCCGTATTCGCGCGCGTCAGCGCGGTCGACCTTGCCCCCGAGCAGATGCGCGGTGAGCTGCGCGCCGTAGCAGATGCCGAGCACCGGAATGCCGAGCTCCCACAGGCCGGCCGGCACGTGCGGCGCGCCCTCGTCGTAGACCGAATTGGGGCCGCCGGAGAGGATGATGCCGAGCGGTGCCATCGCGCGGATCTTCGCGAGGTCGGCGCCGAGCGTGTACGGATGGATCTCGCAGTAGACCGATTGCTCGCGGATCCGGCGCGCGATCAGCTGCGTGTACTGCGATCCGAAATCGAGGACCAAGACGAGCTGGTGCGCCACTGTTACTCCGCCCGGTAGTTCGGGGCTTCCTTCGTGATGATGACGTCGTGAGCGTGGGACTCGCGGAGGCCGGCCGACGAGATCTTGACGAAGCGCGCCTTCTCGTGGAGCTCGGCGATCGTCGCGCAGCCGAGGTAGCCCATCGACGCGCGCAGGCCGCCGATCAGCTGGTACAGCGACTCGCGCAGCGGGCCCTTGTACGGAACGCGGCCCTCGATGCCCTCCGGCACGAGCTTCTGCGGCGCCTCGACATCGCCCTGGAAGTAGCGGTCCTTCGAGCCTTCCTTCATCGCGCCGATCGAGCCCATGCCGCGGTAGCTCTTGTAGGAGCGGCCCTGGTACAGGACGATCTCGCCGGGTGCCTCGTCGGTGCCGGCGAACAGCGAGCCGATCATGACCGTATCGGCGCCCGCGGCGAGCGCCTTCGCGACATCGCCCGAGTACTTGATGCCGCCATCCGCGATGATCGCGACGCCCGAGCCCTTGGCCGCGGCGACCGAGTCCGAGATCGCGGTCAGCTGCGGAACGCCGACACCCGCGACGATGCGCGTGGTGCAGATCGATCCGGGACCGACACCGACCTTGACCGCGTTGACGCCGGCCTCGATCAGCGCCTTCGTCGCGCCGCCGGTGGCCACGTTGCCCGCGACGAGCTGCAGCTTCGGGAACTTCTTGCGCGTCTGACGGACCGCCTCGAGCACGCCGGCGGAATGGCCGTGCGCCGTGTCGATGCAGATCACGTCGCAGCCGGCGGCCATCAGCGCCTCGATGCGCTGGTCGCGATCCGGACCGACGCCGACCGCCGCGCCCACGCGCAACCGGCCGCGATCGTCGACGACGGCCGTCGGGTTCTCTTCGGCCTGCTCGATATCGCGGATCGTGATCAGGCCCTTGAGCTTGCTGGCGCTGTCGATCACGAGCAGCTTCTCGATGCGGTGCTTGTGGAGCAGGTCCTTCGCCTCCTCGAGCGAGACGCCTTCCTTCACCGTCACCGGGTTCTTCGTCATCACCTCGCCGACCTGCAGCGTCAGTCGCTTCTCGAAGCGGACGTCACGGTTGGTCAGGATGCCGACGGGCCGCATCTCCGCATCGACGACCGGCAACCCGGAGATCCGGTGGTGCCGCATGATCGTGAGCGCTTCCTCGAGCGTGCGCGACGGTGCGATCGTGAGCGGGTCGACGACGATGCCCGACTGCGCTTTCTTCACGCGGTTGACCTCGCGCGCCTGCTCCTCGATCGACAGGTTCTTGTGGATGAACCCGATGCCGCCCTCGCGCGCCATGCGGATCGCGGTGTGAGCCTCGGTGACGGTGTCCATCGCCGAGCTGACGAGCGGCATGCGCAGCCGGATGGCCGGCGTCAGGTGCGTGGTGACATCCACGTCGCGCGGGATCACCTCGCTGAACGCCGGGACCAGCAAGACGTCGTCGAAGGTGAGCGCTTCGCGAAGTGGGTCCTCGAGTGCCATGGCGCACCTTAGTAAAGCGGTCTGACGGGAGCAACCCCCGCCATGGGGCGGGCACTCCCAGGTGCGGGGGATTCACCCCCGGTTTCGATTTGCACAACTCGCCACAAATCCACCTGTTACGCTGGCATGGACGTTGATCTCTTACGCGCGGGGTATCGCCATGCGCAAAGCAACTCTCCTCGTGATCGTCGCGGCCTGCGCAGGAAAAGCGCCGCCGAACCCGGGTGGTGCGGATGCGCCGACGAATGGCGATGCGCCTGGCGCGGCATCGACCGCGAGGCTCAGCGGCAAGGTGATCGACTTCTTCGGAGGTCAGGTCGTCGATGGCGTCAACGTCGCGACCGACGGCATCGATCCGTCGCAGATGACGTCGAGCGGATCGGACGGCGCGTACGCGTTCGACATGCCGATCGGCAGCAAGCTGTTCCTGCTCGCGAGCAAGACGACCTATCGCGTGACGCGCTCGACCGCGATCAGCGTCGCCGACATGCCGGTCACGCAGGACATCTACGCGATGACCGTGCAGGACGTGAAGAACCAGTACACGGGCCTGGGCAAGCTGCCCGCCGCCGGCACCGCGTTCCTCGCGATCGAGCTGCTGCGTCGCAACGGCCAGCCGCTCGTCGGCATCACGACCGCGAACATCCAGCTGCTCGACGCGCAGAACCAGGTCGTCCCGGCCGGAAGCGCGTACTTCTTCAACGCGCAGGGTGCACTCGATGCGGCGGCAGGCAGCGCGGTCCTCGGCCCCACCGGGCACTCGCGCGCCGCGATCCTCGATGTCCCGCCCGGCACGTACACGCTCGCCGTCACCTACCCCGCCGGCATGGGCGGCAACCAGCAGGACAACACGACCGTCACGACGATCGCCGATGGCGCGACGATCGCGCCGAGCAACTACGGCAGCGGCGGCGGTGGTGGCTCCGGCAGTGGCTCCGGCAGCGGCTCGGGCTCCGGCGCGATGTCGTTCGCGACCGACATCTACCCGCGGCTGCAGAAGGCCGGCGCGGGCGGCCTCGGCTGCGCGAACTGCCATACCGCGCTCGGCACCGCGGCCGTGCTGCCGTACGACGACGCACCGGCGACCGTGCTCGCGAACATGAAAGCGATCACCGGCGTGGTCGATCTGGCCACGCCGGCAAACTCGCTGTTCCTGACCAAACCTCTGTACGAGCCGACGCCTCCGCAGAACCACCCCAACGCGACGTTCCTGGACACCAACGATCCCGACTACAAGAAGTTCCTCGCCTGGATCACCGGCGGCGCGAAGCCGTGAGTGGAGCGTTCGTCGTCGTCGTCGCTTAGCAGCGGCTGATCAGATAAACGATGAGCAGGATCGGCAGCGGGACGCCGAGGAGCCACGCCAGCGCATAGCCGGCCTTACCAGACTGAGGGTTACGAACGGTAAGAGCAGTAGTATTCGTCATGCCTGGTGCTTTTGCAGCGCGCGTGCCTCACGAGTAACGTGCGCACGTGCCACGCATCGTCATCTTTGGAGCGGGCGCGATTGGCTGCTGGATCGGCGGGCGCCTCGCGGTGGGCGGCGCCGATGTCACGCTCGTCGGGCGGCCGCGCGTGCTCGGCGAGCTCGAGCGAGGTCTGCAGGTCAGCGAGCTCGGCGGCGGCCAGTGGACGGTGCATCCGAAGCTCTCGACCGAGGCGATCGATGGCGAGCTGATCCTCGTGTGCACGAAGTCGGCGCAGACCGCCGATGCCGCGCGCGCGCTCGCGGGCACGACCGGAACGATCGTCAGCATGCAGAACGGCGTGCGCAACGTGCCGGTGCTGCGCGAGCTGTTGCCGGGGCGGCGCGTGCTCGCGGGGATGGTTCCGTTCAACGTCGTGAAGCGCGGGCCGGGCAGCTATCACCGAGGCTCGGGAGGCACGCTTGCCGTCGAGAATTCCGACGCAGCGGCGCCGCTCACGGAGGCGTCTCTGCGCGCCGACCTCGCGCTCGACCTGCGCGATGACATGCTCCCCGTGCAGTGGGCAAAGCTCGTGATGAACCTCAACAACGCGATCAACGCGCTGTCGGGACGGCCACTCGCGGACGAGCTCGCGCAGCGCGGCTATCGCCAGATCCTCGCCGCGGCGCAACGCGAGGCGCTCGATCTCCTGCGCGCGGCGCACATCGAGGTCGCGCGCGTGACCATCGTGCCGCCGCGCTGGATGCCGCGCCTGCTCGCCCTGCCCGACCCGCTGTTTCGCCGGCTCGCGGGCCGGGTCGTCGCGATCGATCCGTACGCGCGATCGTCGATGTGGGACGACCTCGAAGCGAGGCGCCCGACGGAGGTCGACTACATCAACGGCGAGGTCGTCGCGCTCGCCGAGCGCCTCGGCACACACGCGCCGGTCAATTCTGGGCTCGTCCGTCTGGTGAGGGAGGCGGAAGGCGGCGGGAAGCGCGATTTTTCCTCGGACGAGCTGCGTCACGCGCTCATGCGCTCCACAGCATGACGGCGAACCCGCCGCCGATCGCGCCGAGCAGCAGTGCGTCGAGGAACCGTCCGTAGCTCTGGAGGCGTGCGCGCAACGGCGCGCGGCCGGTGTGCTCGCGCACGGGGAGATCGGCGCGCTTCATCTGGCGCACGATCGCGTCGTAGCGCTCCCAGTCGCGCGCGGCCAGAAACCACCACGAGCCACGCTTGGCCTCGAGCGCGACGCCGTCCTCGTACGCGTGCGCCGTGACGATCCGCGACGCCTGCTGCGTGAAGCTCATCGCATCCCAGCCCCAGCGCACGCCGTCGCGCGTGATCGCGAGCTGGGCGCGGCGGACCGCGAAGCCGAGCAGCGCGATCGCGAGGAACGCGACCGGCAGGATGACCTGCGTCGACGCGTGATAGCGATACGGATGGCGCGACACGGCGAGCCACGTCAGCGCCCCGAACGCGACAACGAGCACGACCGCGATCGTCGCGAGCCGGCGGCTGCGCGCGGGAGGCCGGAACTGACCGAGCGGCGTTCCGACGAGCCCGATCCCCGGCGGGATGTCGACGACGCTCATCCTAGCCGCCCGTCAGCCCCGGCGACTCGACGGCCATGCGCAGCCGATCGACGAGCACGGTGCGCTCGCGCGCGTCGGTGAGCCGCTTGCCGGCGCGCGTCACGTAGAAGACGTCGGCGACCTTCTCGCCCTCGGTGGAGACCTTCGCGAGCGAGATGTCGAGGCCGAGGTCGGCGAGCGTCTGCGTGATCGCGTACAGCACGCCGACGCGGTCGCGCGTGAACACCTCGACGATCGTCGCCTGCGTCGAGTCGTCGTGGAGCTTGATCTCGGTCGGCACGCCCGGCGTCACGCGCTTGGGCAGCCCGCTCCTGGGCCGACGCTTCGCGATCAGCGACGCCGCGGCGAGCGGATCCGGCGCCCCCGCGAGCAACTCGCGCAGATCGCCGAGCAGGCGCGCCCAGCGTGCGTCGTCCTCGGGAATCGCCTCGCCCTTGAGGTCGCGCACGTAGAACGTATCGAGCACGAGCCGCGTCTGCAGATCGACGTGGCCGAGCACGGCGCCGAGCACGTCGACGCGCGCGGCGGTCAGCGCACCCGCGATCGCGGCGAGCACGCCGGGCGCATCGGGCGCGACGATCGACAGCTCGCTGTGTCCCTTCATCGGGTAGCAGTGCACTTCGAGCGCGACCGGCGGCGTCTTCCCCTGCGCCGCGTGCGCGAGCCGGACCTGGCGCGCGGCCTGACGCGGCGACAGCTGCGCGAACAGCCGTGGATCGATGCCGTCGACGGCGCTGCGCGCGACCTCGGGATCCAGCTCCTCGCCCTCGACCGCGATCTGCACCGCCTTCGCGCGCAGCTTCTTGTCGGCGTCCTCGGCTGCACCCGCGGAGTTGCCGCGGAAGTACTCGCGCGTACGCAGCAGCAGATCGCGCAGCAGGCCGTCCTTCCACGCGTTGAGGTTGTCGGGCGCGGTCATCGCGGTGTCGCACAGCGTGACGAGGTAGAGCTGCACGAGGTGCTCGTCGTCGCCGATCTTCTCGGCGAACCGCGCGATCTCCTCGGGGTCGCTGAGATCGCGGCGCTGCGAGAGGTGCGACATCGTCAGGTGCTGCCGCACGAGGAACTCCGCGAGCTCGATCTCGACCTCGGGCATGCCGAGCCGCGAGCCAACCGCCCGCGTGACGACCGCGCCCTTCTCGGCGTGCCCCTTGCCGAGCGGCTTGCCGACGTCGTGCAGCAGCGTGCCGAGCAGCAGCGACGCCGGCCGCTGGATCTCCTTCCACAGCTCGGTCGCAAGCGGATGTTCCGTGGCGAGCTCGCCGCGCGCGATCCGCTTCTGCATCTGCACCGCGTAGAGCTGATGCTGATCGACGGTGTACACGTGATAGAGGTCGTGCTGGACTCGCGCCGTGCACGGCGCCCACTCGGGGATGATCGCCGAGACGATGCCGAGCTGGTGCATCACCTCGAGCGCGCTCGGCTGCGAGCTGTCACGCAGATCGCACAGCGCCTCGAGCCACAGCTTGCCGGCGAGCGGATCGCTGCCGAGCGCCTGCGGATCGCGCGCGACGGCCTCCGCGATCAGCTCGCGCGTGTGTCCGTAGACCGGCACTTGCTCGGCGACCGCGACGCGAAACAGCCGCACGATCTCGCTCGGGCGCTCGGCGAACAGCTTCGGATCCTTGATCGCGAGCTCGCCGTTGAACGTGATGAACGAGCCATCGACCTGCGCGATTCGCGGTTTGCGGCGCGCGGGGACGCGGGCACTCTCGAGCAGCCGGTCCGTGACCTGCACGACCTCGCGCGCGTGCAAGTAGTACTCGCGCATCAGCGCCTCGACGGCCGGGGCGACCGCGCTGCGGATGTCGCCCTCGTGCGGCCGCGCGTTCGGGAACAGCTTGGGACCGAGCGCCTCCTGGATCTCGAACGTCAGCTGGTCGAAGCGGCGCTTCGTCGTCAGCTGCACGAGCGCGCGCACGCGCAGCATGAAGTCGCGCGCACCGGCGAGCACGTCGCCCTGGCGCCGCGTCAGGTGGCCGAGCGCGACGAGGTTTGCGATCAGCTGCTCCGTCGTCGCCGGATCGACATCGGGCCTCGGCGGATGCCAGCGCACCTGCGCGGCCCACAGCGCCGTCGCCAGATCGCGCAGCGCGCCGATGCCCTGCTTGAGGTTCGGCTCGAGCAGATACAGCGACGCGCCGAACCGCTCGTGGCGGCCCTTCTGCTCGGCGGCGAGCATCGCGATGAAGTCGTTCGGGTTACCGCCGGGCGCGAGCGCTCCGAGGGTCGCGCGCACGAGATCCGCGGTCAGCGCGCGGTCGCCGGCGATGTGGCGCGCGTCGAGCAGCGCGGTCGCGGTCGCGAGGTCATCGCGTGCGAGCCGGGCCGTCGCCCTCGCCTCGCGGATCGCGTGGCCGATCGCGAGCTTCTCGTCCCACAGCGGATAGAGCAGCTTGTCGGCGACCTGCTTCGCGGCCGCCTCGTCGCGGTCGTGGAGCACGATGAAGTCGATGTCGGAGAACGGGGCGAGCTCGCGGCGCGCCCAGCCGCCCGTCGCGACGAGCGCCAGCGGCGTCTTCACGCCCTCGCGCGCGATCGCGAACCGCTCGGCGATCGCCGCATCGTAGAGGTCGCTGATCGCGCGACACACGACGCCGCCGCTGCCGGGCGCGCCGAGCTGGGCCGGCAACGTCTGGAACGTGGCGTCGAGAGCGGCGCGAAGGCCCACGCCCTCTTTTACCTCACGGCTGCGGCGGTGCCGAGGACCCGAGCGGCGTGATGCTCGTGCTCGGCGCGTTGAAGTCGTTCTTGTTGTTGTCGGTGTCGGTCGCCGCTCCCGCGCCGCCCGCTGGCTTGCGCTGGATGCTGTTGCCCGTGTTCGGGCCCTGCGCGGCCTGCCCCTCGATGAACGGCGTGTTCTGGTTGCCCCAGCCGACCTTGTCGAGCACCTTCGACTGGCTCGTCGCGGACATGCTGACGTAGATGCCGTCGTTGTTTGTCATCTCGAGCACGGACGCGTCGTAGGTCGCGTCGCGCGATGCGTACCAGGTCTCCGCACTCGACTGCGTCGACACGATCAGGAAGAACCCGTGCGACGGGATCGTCGCGTGTACGACCGTCAGCGCGAAGTCGGAGTCGCCGAGTCCGGTGCGCACGTGGAGGTGCAGCGGCAGCGTCGACAGGTTCAGCGCGGTCGCCGTCGGGTTATACAGCTCGACAAACTCGTGGTTCTGCCCGAAGAACGACTGCTGCATCACCTCGCTCACGAGCACGCCCGCGTACGGGATCAGATTGACGGTGCTCGTCGTGTTGCGCCCGACCGCGTTCTGCACCTGGACCGCCCAGCCGAGCGTTCCGTTCGTCAGGATGCCC
Organism: Deltaproteobacteria bacterium; assembly: GCA_019237945.1. Classification (GTDB taxonomy): domain Bacteria; phylum Myxococcota_A; class Polyangia; order Haliangiales; family Haliangiaceae; genus JABFXX01. The sequence goes on from JAFAOG010000508.1 coordinate 10,297, forward strand.
GCCGGGAACACGGCCGTGATCTGCGTGCCGCTATCGACCGTGCAGCTCGTCGGCTTCGTGTTGATCACGGTGCCGCTCCCGTTGGTGTCGTTGAGCTGCACGCCGGTCGGGCACTGCACGCCGGTGAAGTCGGTGCCCGTGATCACGACCGTCGCCGTGCCGGTGTTGTAGTAGCGCGTCCCGTTGTCGGGAACGCTCGAGACGACCTGCACGTTCGTCACCGTGGGCGCCTTGAGCGCGGTGCCAGTGAAGCTCGCGTTGTTGATGCCGATCGGCTCGGCGTCGGACGCGCGGGTGACGCCCGAGACCGTCACCGTGTATGTCTGCGCGGCCTGCGCGCTCGTCTGGAGCGTCACCTTGTTGCCCGAGAGGAGCGGCGTCCCGGTGAGCGTCAGGCCGGGCACGGAGTAGCTCGAAAGCGTCGTCGCCTGCACGCTGTCGGGCGGCGCCGAGAACGTCACCGTCATCGATCCGCTGCTCGTCGAGGCCGCGCTCGCCACATCGAATGGCGCGCGTCCGGTGAACGGCGCGCTGCTGCTGGCCAGCGTGCTGCCGTCGCTCGCGCGCGTGACGTTCGCGACGTTGACCGTGTAGGTCTGCGCCGACTGGGTCGACGAATTGATCGTCACCGTGTTGCCGCTCAGCACCGGCGTGCCCGACAGCGTCAGGCCGACGATCGAATAGTTCGCGAGCGTCGTCGCCTGCGCCGGGTTGGGCGGCGCATCGAACGTCACGCTGACCGAATGGCTCGTCACGCTCGCCGCGCTTGCGACGTTGAACGCGACGTGCGTGAAGCTCGCCTGGTTGACGCCGAGCGGCGACCCGTCGAACTTCGTCACGCCCGTGACGGTGACCGTGTAGCTCTGGGCCGCCTGCGGCGAGGTCGTGATCGTCACGGTGTTGCCGCTGAGCGTCGGCGTCCCCGACAGCACGAGGCCCGGCACCGAGTAGTTGCTCAGCACGACGGCCTTCGTCGCGTCGGGCTGGCCGTCGAACGTCACGCTCATCGTCGTCGTGTTGACCGAGCTCGCGCTCGCGACGTTGAAGCCGATGCGGCCCGTGAACGTCGCCTGGTTGAAGCCCGCGGCCAGCGCCTCGCCGTCGCTCGCGCGCGTGACGCCGGTGACGGTCACCGTGTAGCTCGTGACGCTCTGGCCCGACGTCGCGATCGTGACGGTGTTGCCGCTCAGCGTCGGAGTGCCCGAGAGCGTCAGGCCCGGCACCGAGTAGCTCGCGAGATTGACGGCGGCGATCGGATCCGGCGGCGCATCGAACGTCACCGTCATCGAGACGTTGCTCGCCGACGCGGCGCTCGCGACCTTGAACGGGGCGCGACCCTGGAACTGCGCGCTCGAGATCGTCAAGGCTTCCGCGTCGCTCGCGCGCGTCACGCCGCTGACGATCACTGCGTACGGCTGGTTGCTCTGCGCCGACGTCGTCAGCGTGACCTGGCTGCCGACGAGGTTCGGCACGCCGATCAGCGACAGGCCGGGCACGTTGTAGTTGAGCGGGTTCGTCGCCTCGCCCGCGTTCGGCGGCGCGTCGAACGTGACGATCAGCGTCGTGCTCGTCGTCGCCTGCGCACCTGACACGTCGAACGGTGCGCGACCCGTGAACGACGCGGTCGCGGCGGTCAGCGGCTCGCCATCGGACGCGCGCGCGACGTTCGCGACGGTCACGGTGTAGTCGGTATTCGACTGCGGAGACGTCGTGATCGTCACGCTGTTGCCGGCGAGCTGCGGCGTACCGCTGAGCGTCAGGCCTGGGATCGTGTAGTTCGCGAGCGTCTGCGCCGCCGTCGGCTCGGGCGCCGCGTCGAACGACACGATGATGCGCGTGCTGGTCGCGGAGACCGCGCCGCTGACATCGAACGGGGCGCGCCCCATGAACTGCGTCGAATTGACCGTCAGCGGCTCGAGGTCGCTGGCGCGCGTCACGTTCGAGACCGTGACCGTGTAGTTCGATGCACTCTGCGGCGAGGTCGTCAGCGTCACCGTGTTGCCCGACAGCGTCGGCGTGCCGCCGATCGTCAGGCCCTGGATGTCGTAGTTCGCGGGGTTGACGGCCGCCGTCGGATCGGGCGCCGCGTCGAACGTCACGCGAACGGTGTGCGTGTTCGTCGACAGCGCACTCGCGACATCGAACGCGGCGATGCCTGTGAAGCCGGCGCTCGTGATCGTCAGCGGCTCGCCGTCGCTGGCGCGCGTAACGTTGGAGACGGTGACCGTGTAGGACGTCGCGCTCTGCGTCGACGTGGTCAGCACGACATCGGAGCCGCTGACCACCGGCACGCCCGAGAGCGTGAGGCCGGGGATCGAGTAGTTCGCGAGGTTCGTCGCCTGGGCCGCGTTCGGCGCGGCATCGAACGTCACCTTGACCTGGTTCGTGTGGACGGCTGCCGCGTGGCCGACGTCGAATGCGTTGCGGCCGCCGAACATCGCAGTTCTCGTCGCCAGCGCCTCGCCGTCGCTCTGGCGGGCAACGCCGCTGACGGTCAGCGTGTACGGCTGCGCCGCCTGCTGCGACGTCGTCAGCAGCACCATGTTGCCGTTGACCTGCGGGGTGCCCGTCAGCGTCAGGCCGGGAATCGAGTACGCGCCGAGCGAGCCGGCCGTTGTCGGATCGGGCGACGAGTCGAACGTGACCACCACGTTGACCGCGCTGGTCGAGACCGCGCTCGTCACGTTGAACGGCGCGCGGCCGGTGAACACGGCCGTCGAGGCGCCAAGCGCGATGTGATCGCCCGCGCGCGTGATGTTCGCGACGCTGACGGTGTAGCTCATCGCGCCCTGCGGCGACGTCGTCAGCGTGACGGTCGAGCCGGTCAGCGTCGGCGTGCCGGTCAGCGTCAGGCCCGAGATGGAGTAGCTCGCGAGCGACGTCGCCTGCGCGGAGTCGGGCGTACCGTCGAACATCACCTCGACCGTCGTGCTGCTGGTCGCGCGCGCACCCGCGACGTTGAACGACGCCTGGCAGAACTTCGCCGTGTTGCACACGTAGCCGGCACCGCACGTGCCGGTGTCGCACTCCTGCGCGACGCACCCGAGCTCCGTGCACGCGTACTGGTAGTCGACGCCGCAGTCGGTCGCCGCGGTGCACGTGCGGGGCGCGCACGTGTTGTCGATGCACCCGAGGTCAGGGCGATCGCAGTCCTGATCGACCGTGCACACGCGATCGCCAAACTTCTGCTGATCGAATTTGCACGCCGTGAACACGACGAGCAGTGCGAGGACGAGGGACTTCACCAGTGCACCACCAGGCCAACGGAGCTCGGAGTGACCGCGACTTGCGCATGCGGCCTCTCGAGGTTTCCGGGATCGATCGCGAAGATGATCGCGGACACGGCAAGCACCGCGCCTCCGCCGATCAGAAAGGATGTCGACAGCGTCGCGTCACGCTGGCCGTCATCGCGCTCGCTGCGACAGGTCGCCAGCTGCGCCACCGAGAGAATCTGTCCAGGGTCGCCGCACTTCTGCGCGTCGAACTTCTGCTGCTCGTCGCGCTCCTGGACCGCGAAGTACCCACCCGCGCCCATGCCCGCCGCGCCGAGCAGCGCGGTCGCGATCATCCACTTGCGCGACGGGTGACGGTTGTACGTCTCCTTGTCGTGCTTGATGCGCATCGCCTCGGCCTGACGGCGCTCCTCGGCGGCGCGGGCCTCCGCCTCCTTCGCCTTGCGCGCGTCCTCGGCCTTCTTCTTGTCGGCCTCGATGCGCTTGGCCTCGAGGTCGGCGTCGAGCTTCGCCTGCGTGGCGGCGCGCGCATCCTCCTCGGCCTGGCGCTCCTTCGCTTCCTTGATCAGCGACTCGACGACGTCCTTGTTCGGCGCGTCGGGCACGCCGACGAGGTAGTTCTGGTACATCGCGATCGCGTCGCGGAAGTGTCCGAGCTTGCGGTGACACTGCGCGATGTTGAAGAGGAACGCCGGCAGCGGCTTGAGCCGGTACGCCAGCGAGTAGCTCGTCATCGCCTGGTCGAACTCGCCGAGGCTGTAGTGCTGATTGCCTTCGGCGAACAGCGCCTTGGCCTTCGCGATCGTCGCTTCCTCGGCGACCTTCTCGACCGCGCCCGGCAGCTCCTTGTCCTTGACCGTCTTGTCGCCGAGCACCAGCGACGCCTCGACGTCGACGACGGTCAGCTTGACCGCGCCGCCCTTGACGACGCTCGCCGCGATCACGCGCTTGGCATTCGCGGCCTTGCCGGCCTGCGCCAGGCACGACGGGTTCGCGACGCACGCGGCCTCGACGGGCTTTGGCGACAGCGACGCGAGCGCCTTGCCGGCGGCCTGCACCTGGGCGGCGGTTCCGCCGGCCGCGGCGGGTCCGAGGACGAGATCGCCGTCCGCGAAGGCCGGAACGGCCAGCGCGCAGAGCGAAAGTAGGACAAGCAAAGCTCGCATCGGGTACCTCATGGTGCGAACGGATCCATCACGCCCTCGCGCTGCACCTTCGAAGCCTTCGGCTTGTCGGGGGCAGTGACGTTCTTGTGATCGACAGCAACGGTCGGCTTCTGCGCCATGCGCGCGAGCGTGACGTCGATCTGCATCGACGCCGCGATCGGCACCTGGACTTCCTTCGGCTCGTAGCCAGCGAGCTCGAAGCGAATCTCGATCGGCGTATCGGAGCGCGGCAGGTCGACCGTGAACGGCGTCGTGCCGAGCGGCACGGTCTCGCCGAGCCGATACGCCTTCGCACCCGCCGGCGTCGACACGACGTCGATCGACACGACGGCCGGCGTGCTCGGAGCCGCGGGCGCAGGCGCGGTCGCGGGCTCCTTGGCGACGACGACGGGAGCCGCAGCCGGAGCCGGGGTCGCGTTCGCCGTCTCGCCCGGGCGGTGCGTCGCGACGTAGAACGCGCCGGCTGCCGCGGCCGCGATGATCACGAGACCCGCGACGACCTTGCCGGCGCCACCGCGGCTCGTGCGCGCGTTCGGATCGACGGCGCGCAGCACCTTGGCGACCGTTGCGGCGTCGGGATAGCGGTCCTTCGGATCCTTCTCGAGGCAGCGCAGGATGCAGGCCTCGAGCGCGGGCGGACAGCGCGGCGCGAGCTTGCCGGGGCGCGGCGGCGTCTCCTCGGCGTGTCGCACGAGGTACTCCGCGTCGGTCTCCGATGCGAACGGGTGCCGCCCCGTGATCATCTCGAACAGCAGCACGCCGAGCGAGTAGACGTCGGCGCGCCCGTCGACGGGCCGACCCGCAGCCTGCTCGGGCGCCATGTACGCCGCGGTGCCGAGCGCGCCGCCTTGCTGGCCGATCTGCGCGACGCCGAAGTCGATCAGCTTCACGACCTCGCCCTTCACGAGGATCAGGTTCTCGGGCTTGAGATCGCGGTGGACGATACCGAGCGCGTGCACGGCGCCGAGCGCATCGGCGATCTGCGCGCCGATCGACAGCACGAGCGCGGTCGGAATCTCGTCCTGGTTGAGCCGCGTCTTGAGGTCGGGCCCGCGCAGCAGCTCGAGCACGCAGTACGCGCCGTCGACGACGTCCTCGACGAGATCGATCGACTCGACGATGTTCGGGTGATGGAGGCGATTGATCGTGTTCGCTTCCTGGAAGAAGCGCGACACCGCCTCCTTCTTCGACGCGAGCTCGCGGCGCAGCACCTTGACCGCGACGTAGCGATTGAGCGACGTGTGGCGCGCGACGTAGATGTTGCCCATCCCGCCCTCGCCGAGCAGACACACGAGGCGATAGGCGCCGAGCTCCTTGCCGAGCGACGGCGGCGTCTCGCCGGGCGACGGACGGAGCTCCGCATCGTCGAGCGGGCACGTGGCCTCGCTGTCGATGTAGCGGCGCTGGCAGGTGGGACAGCTCTTCATTTGAACGGGTCGATCGTGCCTTCGCGGTTGAGCTTGCCGGCGGGCTTGGCCGCGGGCGGCGGCGTGGTCGGGGCCTTCGGACGCGTACGCGCGACCGGTGTGCCGGCCTTCGGCTTGTCGAACGTGATCGTCGGCAGCGGGCGATCCGGGACGATCGTCTGCGTCACCTCGACGCCGTCGGCAAACCGCGCGACGAGCGCGATCGGCGTCGACGACACCGGGATCGCGGCGGTGACCGGCGACTGACCGAGCGGCTCGTCGCCGAGGTACATGTCGGCGCCGGCCGGCTTGCTCAGCAGCGTGACGTCGATCTTCGCGGGCGCGGGCGCGGGTGCGGCGGGCGGCTCGGCGGGCGTTTGCTGCGGCGGCGCGGCGGCGACGATCGGCGCCGGCGGCGGCGGGGCCGCGACGGCCTTCTTCTCGGGATCGCGCGGCAGCATGTGCAGAACGAGCGCGCCGGCCGCCATCGCGAACGCCGGCAGCATCTGCACGGCGCGGCTCGGCGGCTTCCTGGCCGGGTTCGGTGACACCGCAGCCTGCGGCTTCGTCACGCGAACCACCTCGACGGCGCGCGTGCTGCCGAGCGCGGAGATCACGTCGTCGGCGCTCTTGAAGCGGTTCGCCGGATCCTTCTCGAGGCACTTGAGCACGACGCTCTCGAGCACGGGAGGGAGCTGCTCGCCGCGGCGCTGCGACGGCGGCACGACCGGATCGCTGATGTGGCCGCGCAGGATCGCGGCGGTCGTCGTCGCCGTGAACGCGGGCGCGCCCGCGAGGCACTCGTAGAGCATCATGCCGAGGGAGTAGATGTCGGCCTGCGAGCCGGGCTTGCCGCTCGTCAGGATCTGCTCGGGCGCCATGTACTCGGGCGTGCCCATCGTCATGCCATCGCGCGTCAGCCCCTGCTTCTCGTCGAGGAACTTCGCGATGCCGAAGTCGAGGAGCTTGACGTACTCCTCGCCGTCCTTCTTCGTCAGGAAGATGTTGTCGGGCTTGAGATCGCGGTGGACGATGCCGGCGCGATGGATCGCAGCGAGCGCGCTGGCCACCTGTTCGCCGATCTTCGTCACCCGGCTGGGTGACAGCAGACCGTCCCGAGAGATCACAGTACGTAGATCTTCTCCGACGAGAAGCTCCATGATCAAGTAGTGCTCGCCCGTCTCGGCTGTGACGAAATCCTCGACGTCGAGGATATTCGGATGCTTGATCTCGTTGACCGCGCGCGCCTCGTTGAAGAACCGCGCGATCGTCTCGGCGCTCGCGACGTCGGGATGGAGAACCTTGAGCGCCATCTTGCGGCCGAGGCGCACGTGCTCGCCTTCGTAGACCGAGCCGACGCCACCTTCGCCGAGCTTCCGGATCAGCCGGTAGTTGCCGAGCACGTGGCCGAGCCGCAGGCGTTCGCCCTGCTCCGCCTCGATGACGAGCATGGAGCCGTCTTCCGGACATGTGCGCAGCTCGGCTCTATAGATGCTGCCGCAGACTACACAAAGCTTTCGGTTTTCCACGTTCGCGCCGTTACCACTTCAAGAACGAGTCCTGGAAAAACGCGATGAATTTCAACTGCTGTGTAACAGCCGCACAGGGTGAGAATCCCCAATTGGGGAATCCTACGCACCGCGTTTGGCGAGACGGTAACGCAGCTGGTCACGACTGACGCCGAGCATGCGTGCAGCTCGGGACACATTGCCTTCGCACGCCGCGAGCGTCCGATCGATCAGCGCGTCCTCGACGGCCTGGAGTGCGAGTCCTTCTTCGGGGAGATCGACATCGATGATGCCGTTTTCGGACCCCAGACGCGGCATACGCTGTGAGTCACTTTGCACAGCAACGACCGGCATCGGCGGCGCGGTCGGCTTCTTCGCGCGGCCGCGCAGGTGAAAGTGCCGCGCTTCGATCGTGTGCTCGTCCTCGAGCAGCAGGATCTGCTCGAGCGCGTTGCGTAGCTCGCGGACGTTGCCGGGCCAGTGATACGTCTCGACGAGCTGCTGCACGTCGGGCGCGAACGGCCGCGGCGGAAGACCGTAGTCGCGGCAGATCTCGTCGCGCACGTGCTCGGCGAGCCGCATGCGATCGTCGCCGCGCTCGCGCAGCGGCGGCATCTTCAAGACGATCACCTCGAGGCGGTGCAGCAGATCCTCGCGGAACGTGCCGCGCTCGACGGCCGCGCGCAGATCCATGTTCGTCGCGACGACGGTCTGCACGTCGGCATGACGCTCGACCGACGAGCCGACGCGCCGGAACGTGCGCGACTCGAGGACGGTCAGGAGCTTTGCCTGCATCGGCAGCGACAGGCAGCCGATCTCGTCGAGGAACAGCGTCCCGCCCTCGGCGGTCTCGACGTAGCCGATATGCGACGCGACCGATCCGGTGTACGCGCCGCGCTCGGCGCCGAACACCTCGGCCTCCATCAGCGTCTCCGGAATCGACGCGCAGTTGACCTCGACGAACGGCCCGTCGCGACGCTGGCTGTTGTAGTGGAGCGCGCGCGCCATCACGCCCTTGCCGGTCCCGGTCTCGCCGAGGATCAGCACGGTCGGTCCCGCGCGTCGCGTCGTCTTCTGCCCGAGCCGGATCACGGTGCCGAACACCTTGCGCATCTCCGGGCACTGTCCGACGAGGCCGGAGATCGCGGCACCCTTCGCCTGGCGTGACTTGAGGTACTCGAGCTCGGTCGCGAGGCGACGGCTGCTGAGCGCGCGCGACAGCCGCAGCTCGAGATCCGCGAGGTCGAGCGGCTTGCGTACGAAATCGCTCGCGCCCTGCTTCATCGCGTCGACCGCCTCTTCGATCGTGCCGCGCGCGGACGTCATCACGACCATCGTCGTCGGATCTTCGAGGCGCACCTGGATCAGCACGTCGTGGCCCGAGCCGTCGGGAAGATCCGTATCGACGAGCACGACATCGGCGCGGTCGGCGCGGAACTGCTTGAGCCCATCGGCCATCGACCGCGCCCACCGGACCTCGTGACCGCGCTGCGTGAGCGCTTTCAGGACGCCATCGGCGGCAGCGTCATCATCGATGAGCAGCAGGTGCGCCATCCCCACCGACCAGTATACCATCCAGGCGTGCCTGGCCCGCGTCGTAGCGAGGACGAGCCCGTTCTCTCGGGCGAGAGCGCAGGCGATCGCAGCGATGACCGGCGCGTCGAGGCAGGACGCATCATCGTCACCCCGATGCCGCGCGCCCAGACGGCCAATCCGATTCCGGGGTTGCCGGTGCGCGGCCCGTTGCCGGCGGCGCCGGAGCGCCGGACCGGTGCGTGGCTCGTCGTGATCGTCTACGTGCTGTCGGTCGCCGCCCTCGGGTATGCGCTGTGGGAACGATTCTTACGGTGAGGAGAGCACGCGAAGCGTGCGGGGTGTTGGGGTTGGGTGGGCTTGCCCCGGAGGCTGAGCGAAGCGAAGACCTACGGGGAGGAGTCCAGGCGGAGCGCCGAGAGATCGAGCCAGCCGTCCCACACCTTGACGCCCTGCACGCGGCGGTGGACCAGGCCCTGCGGCGCGTCGGCGACGATGCCGGCGATCGGCCACGCCTCCGCGAGCGCGCCGACGAGCTCGCCCGATAGCTTGCTGCGCTCCGCGGGATCCCACGCGGTCGCCATCTCCTCGAGCACGCGATCGATCCGCGGATCCTTGCCGCCGAGGATCGGCGCGAGGTCGCCGTCGACCATGCCGCCCCACGTGATCTCGATGAGGTCGTAGTTGCCCTCGTCGAGGCGCTTCTGCACCCATGACTCGCCGCCGCTCTTGACCTCGATCACGACGCCCGCGCGGCGCGCCGCCTCGACGATGTAGTCGCGCTCGGTCTTCACGGGCGGGCCGCTCGCGTCCTTGGCGACGGGCTTGTCGCCGCCGACCATGACGAGGCGCAGCTGCTTGCCGCCCTTGTCGCGGATGCCGTCCTTGTCGCTGTCGATCCAGCCCGCGGCGTCGAGCAGCTTGCCGGCGGCCGCGGGATCGAAGTCGGGCACGGTCGCCTCGGGGCCGTCGACGGGCCCACCCGGCCACACCGGCCACAGCGCGGGACGCGCGAGCCCGTCGAACACGCGCTTGGCGATCGCGCGCCGATCGACGAGCAAGGCGATCGCGTGGCGAACGCGGTCATCGTCGAGCGGCGCGTGCGTCGCATTGAACTGGAGATAGCGCAGGCGCGGCGGCGCGAGCTGCAGCGGCTTGAACGACGCGGTGACGCCGGGCGCGGTCGCCTGCTCGGGCCAGTGCGCGGGGATCAGCGCGGGCACGATGTCGAGCTCGCCGCGCTTGGCCGCCGTCAACGCGACCGCTGCATCGGGCTGGTAGACAAACTCGACGTCGCTGATCGCAGCCGGACCGCCCCAGTACTTGTCGTTCTTCGTCAGGTGAACGATGCCGCCCTTGTTGCTGACGTACTTCCACGGGCCGGTGCCGACGAGCGCGCCGCCCGCGAGCAGCGAGCCGTCGTAGACGTGCATCGGCAGGATCGGGATCTCGGCGAGCGCGCGCAGCACGGTGCCGCTCGGGCGCTTCAGGCGCAGCCGGATCTCGTGCGAGGTGATCAGCTCGATCGCCTCGACGTCATCGAGCAGCGGCCGCAGCTGATCGACGCCCTTGCCCGGCGTGCGCACGCTATCGAGCGTGAACTGGACGTCGCTGGTCGTCAGCGGGCGGCCGTCGTGGAACGTGACCCCGGGCTCGAGCTCGATGCGGATCTCCATCCCGCCCGGCATCACGCGCCAGCTCCGGGCAAGCCGGGGGGCATAGTGGCCGGGGCCGCTCGCATCGGGAGGTGCATATCGAAGTAGCGGCTCGAAGATCGTCCCGAGCGTGATCCGGCGCGCCCACAGGCTCGGCGCCAGGATCGGCGTCAGCCGCCCAGGCTCTGCATCCATGTGAATGCGCAGGGTATGACCGCGCGCGGCATGGACGTCGGCCTCGCTCGGGACCTCCGAGAGGACGGGCGACGGGGGTGCGTTCTGAGCCTCGGTCGTCGGGTCCGGTGCATGGCGCCAGGGCTTCACGCGGGCCGGCGAGTCACATGCGATCAGCGCGATCGCAATGACGACGCCGACTTGAGGGGCCCTTTGCACCATGTTAAGACCGCACCATGTCGCATTTCCTCGGGGTTCGCACGGTTGCGTCTGCATGCCTGATCGCCGCGGTCGTCGCGAGCGCGGGTTGCGAAAAGGACAAGCTCAAGGGCCCCGAGGCCGAGGTGAAGAAGAGCGACATCAAGGTCGATCTTCCCGCGGTGCCGGACTTCGCGTTGCCGCCTGCACCCGCCGATGGCTCGCACACGATCAAGGAGCTGCGGGTCAAGGGCAAGAAGCTCCTCGACACCGACATCACCGTGCACGGCTTCATCACCTGGGCTTACGACTGTGCGACGGCGGTGCGCAAGCCCGAAGAGACCGACAAGGACGTGCAGAAGCGGATCGACGAAGATCCGACGCTGTGCGAGCGCCCGAAGTTCTACATCGGCGATGACAAGGCGACGCCGGCCGAGAAGAGCCTGTGGATCGTCGACGTGCCGCGTCCGTACAACAAGCTCGAGATGGAGCGCATGAAGAAGCCGGAGCGCAACCTGCTCGACCGTTGCGAGCCCGGCGAGAAGGATCCGAAGAAGAACATCTGCGGCCCGTACGCCGTGGGTGACGAGGTGATGATCACCGGCACGTTCAAGACGTCGTCGCCGCACAGCGAGCGCAACTCGGACGGCCTGCTCGTCTACAAGAAGATGAAGAACGTCACCCAGAACTGGGAGACGCCCGACATCGCGCCGCCGCCCGGCGCCGCCGATGGCAGCACGCCGCCCGCCGGTGGCCCGCCGCCCGCGACCAAGCCGTCGCCGACGGATCTCGTCAAGCCGAAGCACGGCTAGTGCGCCTTCTCCTCGCGGCCGGAATCGCCGCCTGTCACGGCAGCTCGCCCGCCCCGCATCTGCGTTTCGGCGGCGAGTCCGACGCGCCGGGTGCATCGAGCACCGCGCTGAACGCGCTCGCAGGCGGCGAGATTCCGATCGATGCGAGCTGGAAGTCGGACGACCGGGTAGCGTCGGTGCTCACCGTGACGTGCCAGCCGGCGTGCGCGACCGAGCGCCATAGCCCCGAGCACGTGATCGTGCATCCGCCGGGCATCGGCGCGCTCGCAATCACGGCGACGACGACGCGCGAGGGCAGTCGCGAGCAGCTCAGCGCGACGAGGACCTACAACATCGTGCGCGCCGAGGACATCGGCATCGTCTGCCGCGACGCGCACCACGCGGTGCTCGAGTGCGACGTGCCGCAGAACGCGAAGACGGCGACGGCGGAGGTCGTCGCGTACATCGGCGGCAAGCCCGTCGCGCCTGTCGGCGGGATGCGCATCGACGGCAAGGAAGTGCCGGCGGGCCCGTTCTTGCTGTCGGCGCTCTTTGTTCACGCGCCGGGGCTGCACACGATCGAGCTCTCGGGCGGCGGGCTGAAGAAGCACGTCGTGATCGCGATCGCGCCGGATTGAGCCCGGCGGCGGGGAGCGATCAAAAGAGCCAGCCGACCTCGAGGCCGGCCGTGAAGCCGCCGCGCGTCCAGTCGGGCATGCGCGTGGCGAAGTCGCGATGGACCTCGAGGCCGACGCACGGCGTGACGATCAGATCGCGCCACGGCTGGAAGCGATAGCCGAATTCGCCGCCGACCCCGAGCGTGAGCGCGGTCGAGAGCCAGCGATGATCGGTGTCGTCGTGGGTGAAGTCGCCGTCGGCGTAGACGCTGCCGCCGACGTACCAGCCGGTCATCGTCGCGCGGCGCCAGAACCAGCGCACGGTGCCGGAGACGCCGCTGCGGATGCCGGTGTAGTCGCCCATCGCGGACTCGCGGAGCTCGGCGCCGACGCCGATCGCGAGGCGGTGCTCGGGCAGGAACTGCTCGTAGAGGACGCGCGCGCCGCGCACGCCGTCGGTCGACGGGATCGAGAGCGACAGCGCGTGAGTGAGGAGGATCGCCGGCGTGCTCATGGCGGAGGTCCGATCGTGTGGTCGAGGAAGTCGAGGATCGCGGCCTGCGCTTCGGGCGTGTCGATCGAGGTCAGCGGGAGCTCCCACTGACCGTCGGCGCCGTTCCAGATGTGACCGCCGCCGGGGATCTCGAACAGGCGCGTCTCGGTGCCGACGGCGTCGAGCGCCTTCTTCATCAGGTGCGCGTGATCGATGCTGACGAACCAGTCGTTGTCGCCGCCGACGAGCAGGAACGGCGGATCGCCGACGGCGACGTGCGTGATCGGTGAGGCCTCGGCGTAGACCTCCGGGACCTGATCCTTCGTGCCGCCGAGGAAGTCGGTGACGGCCGTCGCGCCGAGCAGCAGCGTCATGTCCTGCGGGCCGGCGCCGGAGACGACGGCGTTCAGCGGCGCGGCCGGGCCCGCAGCGCAGTCGGGCGCGACCCCCGGGTCGGCGGCGGCGGTGCCGAGCATCGAGACGAGATGACCGCCCGCGGAATAGCCGAGACCGGCGATCTTCGTCGGGTCGACGCCGAGTGACTCCGCGTGCGCCCGCAGCCACGCGAGCGCGCAGAAGCAGTCCTTCACCGCGCCGGGGAACTGGCCGCCGTGCGGCGTGAGCCGGTACTCGATGTTGACGGTGACGTAGCCGGCCTCCGCGAGACGCTCGGCGTGCGGCGCGAGGCTCGACCGGTAGATGCCTTCGGTCCAGCCGCCGCCGTGGATCACCAGAACGGCAGGACGTGGCACGCCGGCAGGCGGTGGCATGTAGACGTCGAGGACGTCGGCGGAATAGCGTTCGTCGTACGGAATGTCGGATTGCTCGACGACGTTGGAACAGCTGGTGAGAACGAGGAGCCACACCAGCGTGGGGATTCGCGGCACGGTGCGGGAATGAGCAACCGCCATGCCGCTATCCTCGCGCTTCTCGCGGCGTGCCGCATGCACGGGGATGCGGGAGACGGATCGGGGTCGGGCGTCCCGGCGCCGGCCGCCGCGCGGGTGAAGGCCGAGCTCGGCATGCCGATCGGAGCGATCGTGTGGAGCGACGACGGGCGGTTCGTCGTGTTCACGGGCGCGCCGCGCGACTACGAGTCGTGGCCGAACGCGCAGGTCGAGCTCGTCGTCGACGTGCAGACGCACCACGTCCTCGTGCTCGATCGCGTGTCGTGGTTCGACTTCGCGCCGGACCACGCGCACCTCGTCGTGATCGAGGGCGACCAGCTCGCCGTGTACGATCCGGTGACCGGTGCGCTCGTCGGGCCGCGCGTCGGGATCATCGGCGCGCCGGTGTTCGCGCCCGACGGGCGCATCGCATGGGCCGAGCAGGCCGGCGACCAGCTGCCGGTGCACGTGCGCGCGATCGGCGGCGAGGAGCACGTGCTGGGCGGCCTGCACACCGGCGAGACCGGCAAGCAAGCGGTGCGGATCCAGTTCACGGGCGATTTCCTCGTCGCCGACACGGCGTGGGGCATCCGCGCGTGGCAGCACGACGCGCCGGCGCCGGTCGTCTCGATCGATGCGCCGATCTACGGCGACGTGATCGTCGGCGATGACGGCATCACCTACCAGGAAGTGCTCGACGAGCAGGACCGCGCGGCGCTGCGGCACGTCGAGCTCAGCAAGGGCGAGCGCACGCCGGTCGGCATGATCGAGGACGACAAGGTGTGCGGCGCCGGCGCGATCGATCGCTTCGAGTACATCGCGCGGTGCGGCAACCACCGCTACCTCGTGCGCGCGCCGAAGGCGTACTGCGTGTGGGACGTCGCGAGCCGCCGCGTGCAGGCGCGCATCCGCTCGGCGCACGAGGAGTATCACTGCGGCGATGACCTCGTGTGGCTCGGCGACTCGCCGCCCGGCGGCCCGTACGAGTGGTTCTCGGCGCGGACCGGCAAGTCGGTGCGCGAGCCGAAGGATCCGCCGACCGACGAGCACTACGAGACGCAGAGCGCGGGCGTGAGGCCAACCGACGAGCAGCGCGCGAAGGTGCCCGACGCGCAGGCGGCGCAGGTGTCGCCGAAGGGCGACGTGGTCGCGGGCCTGACGGCGACCGGCCGCGGCGCGCTGTGGTCGCTCGCGACGGGTCAGCTGCTGTGGGAGTCACCGGTCCCGTCGGAGATCGGTGCGATCGCGCTGTCGTCGACGGATCTGGTCGCGGTCGGGCGCGCGGGCGAGCTGTGGCACGTCGACCTCGCGACGCGCGCGCTGCGCACGAGCCAGCTGCCCGACTGCGACATGAGCGACGACGCGCCGATGACCGCCCTGCCCGACGGCCGCGCGGCGGTGCCGTGCCACACGAAGGCCAATGGGCGCGCGCTTCGGCTCGAAGGCAGCGCGGCACCGGTCGCCGAGGCCGACGACTACGGCTGGTACATCGCGACCGCGACCGGCAGCGCGAGCACGACCGTCGGCTGGCTCACCGGCAACGGCATCCTCGCGCGCACGCTGCCCGCCGGCACGTCGCCGTTTTCGTTCGCACCCGCGCACTACGGGCTCGCGTTCACCGCCGACGGCACGCGACTCGCGACCGCCGAGCCGGTCAAGGGCAAGTACGACTACGAGACGTTCTACAAGCTGACGATTCGCGATGCGAAGAATCAGCCGGTCGCGACCGCGATGATCGAGTACGACGAGCCGGGCCAGCTCGTGTTCTCGCCCGACGGCGCACGCCTCGCGATCGCGATGACCTCGGGCGCGCACGTGCTCGTGCTCGATGCGGCGACCGGCGCGACCGTCGACGACATCAAGGCCGAGAGCGGCGCCGACCGCGGGTGGACGCGCATCGCGCACGTCGCGTGGAACCCGGCCGCGCCGACGCAGCTCGCGTATTACAAGCGGATCCCGTCGCGCGTCGTGATTCACGATGTCGTCGCCAAGCGCGACGTCGCGGTGCGGCCGCTCGTGCGCCCGGCGGGCGGGATGATTCGCAACCTCGTGTGGTCGCCCGACGGCAAGCGCCTCGCGATGCTCGCCGACCAGCTGGTCACGCTGTGGGACGGCGCGGCGCCGCCGACGACGTTCGCGCTCGCGGGGACCGGCGGCATCGAGGTGCGCGCGGACGGCACGCCGCGCCTGCTCGGCGACGAAGGCGTGGCCAAGGCGATGCTACTTGTGCGGTGAGAGCGCGCGCTCGAGCGCGGTGCAGGTCGCCGGCTCGAACGTGACCGGCGTGCCGTCGATGCGACCCGCGCACGCGGCGCCGAGCGCGAGGGTGTGCGTCTGAGCGGCGCCGACGGGAGGCGCGAGCGTCACCGTGATCGCGTGCGGGGTGGCGGCGGCCGGTACCATAGGCGGCGTGGCGGCGCCCGCGTCGCGGGCCTGGACGTGGGCGAGTGCCGTCGCGAGCTCGTCGAGACTGGCAGCCGCGAGGGGCGTGGCGGGCGTCCACTCGCCGAGGACGGCGCCGCGGTGATAGGTCGTGCCGCCGATCGCGATTGTCGACACCGCGCTCGCGTCTTCCGACCAGCGCGTCGGATCGGCCCATGCCGCGGCGGGCCTCTGCAGCGCGAGCCAGTCGTCGTGCGCGATCGTCAGGACCGTGCCGTCGCTCGCGCGGCGCACCGCATCGGTGGGCAGCACATCGAGGGGCGTGCCGTCGATCGTCAGCGTGCGCAGCGGCTTCGCGGTGCTGTCGGCGACGACGCCCGGCGTGACCAGCGCGTGCACGAGCGCGGCCGCTGCGGTCTCGTGCGCGTCGATCGCGCCGTCGGGCAGGACGATCGTCTTCGGGACTGCGGTCACGGGATGGAGGTCGACCTGCACCGCCTCCGCCGCCGCGGCCACGCGATCCCACGCCGCGTGCCCGATGCAGGACGGACCATAGGGCCCAGCGCTCGCGAGGTCGTCGCCACACGCACCGCCGACGAGCGTCGTGTCGCCGTCGAGCGCGACGCTGCTCGGCCCGGCGCTCGGCTGCGGCGCCGGCGTGGTCTCGACGTCGGCGAGCGCTTGCTCGAGGGCGCGAACGGCCGAGGCATCCGCGAGCTGCTTGCCGCCGAGCCGACGCGGGTGCCCGATGAGCTCGAGGTCGGGGACGTGCAGCGCGATCCGGTTCGCACGCGCCGCCGCCGCGAACGGATGCCGCACGTGCAGCGCGAGCGCACCGGGGACGAGCGCACGCGCGACCCATGCGTCGACGAGCAGCGGTGTGCCGTCGACGACGACCCACGTCTGGTCGGCGCCGGGCAGCGGATCGGCGATGCCGATGTGCGTCTGGTCGACGTCGAGCGTCGCGTGGATCGCACCGGGCGTGCCGCCGCGGCGATGCCACGTGGCGGCCTCGAGCGTGCGCAGCACGTCGGCGATCGCGTCGCGGTCGAGGATCACGTCGCCGGCCTTCCACGTGTCCCCGGTGCGCGTCGCGACGAGGTCGCCCCATGCGAGCCGCTGCACGGCGGCGACATCTTTGTGCACGAGCCGGCGATCGGCCGGGGCCGGGGTGCGCGCGAGGTCGACCAGCAGCGCCGCCGCGAGGACGGCCGCGACTGCCGCGAGCACGGCGATGCCGCGCCACGATGCGATCACGCGCGCCTCCGCCGCACCAGCAGCAGCGCGCCGCCGAGCAGCAGCCACGCGAGCGGAATGCCCGCGGTGCACAGCGCGATCACGGCGCGGCGCTGGCCCGCCGTCATCACGAGCTTCACCTGATCCGGCGCGCGCGCCGCGACCGCGACCGCCGGCGCCGGCTTGCCCGCGAGCCAGCGGATCGCGTGCGCGAGCCAGAGGTCGCCCGCCGACGCGCCGCCCGCGAGCAGCGACGTCGCGAACGACTCGGCGCTGCCGAGCGCGATCACGCGATGCGCCCCCGCGGCCGAACCGCTCGCCGGCGCGCCACCCGCCGACGAACCGACGGCCGCAAGCACGATCGGGCCCGCGAGGTCGTCGGGATCCTGCTCGGGCCGGTGCGCGCGATCGCGCTCGCCCCAGCTTGCCGCCGAGGCGCGAATCAGCGACGCCGCTCCGCCCGAGACGGTCAGCGCGCGCGGCTCGTACCACAGCGTCGGGCGCGCCCGCTCGAAGCCGGCGTTGACCGGGTGCGCCGCGTAGCCATCGAACACGAGCAGCGCGCCGGGCAGCTCGCGCATCGCGAGCGACGGATCGACCGCGATCGCGTCGGTGATGCCGATGCCCTCGTTCGCGAGCAGGCCCTCGAGACCGGTCGGAGCGAGCGAGCCGTTGATCGGCCGCGACGCGGCGGCGACGAGCAGCCCGCCCCCACGCGCGACGACGGCCTGCAGCGCGATCGCGTCGTCGGCCGACAGCGGTGCCGCCGGCCCCGCGACCACCACGACATCGCAGTGCGCGGGCGGCGCGCCGTCGATCAGCTCGACGCTGATGCCGGCGCCGCGCAGCCGGTCGGCGACCGCGGACCAGTCGGCGTCCTTGTCGGCATGCGTGACCGGCAACTCGCCGTGGCCGGTCGTGAAGCACGCCGTCACCGGCGCGGCCTGCGCGAGCTCGGCGAGCGTGCCCGTGAGCGCGCGCTCGACGGCGACCTGCGCGATCGATCCGCTGGCGTCGATGTCGGCGAGCTGCAGCAGGTCAACGGCCCGGCGCTTCCCCGCGAGCTCGACGATCACGGCGCCGTTCGACGCGAGATCGTGCGGCAGCACACCGGCGAGCCGCGCCGCGGCCGGGATGCCGCCCGGCAGCGCCGCCGGATCGACGCGCGTGACGCGAACGGGACCGGCGTGCGCCATGCGGTCGGCGACGCGCGCGACCTCGTCGTAGATCGGGGCGAGCGCACCGAGCGTCGGCTCGACGATCGTGATCGTCGCCGGGGCCGGCAGCGCGGCGACGAGCGCACGCGTCTCCGGATCAAGCGAGTTGCGGCGCGCGGCGCTGACGTCCCAGCTTGCCGGGTGGCGCGTGGCGATCGCGAGGGCAAGCGCGCCGATCACCGCCACGATCCCGGTTGCGATGACGCGGCGGCCGGTGTCGCGGCGGCGGCCGGCGCACGCGAGCGCGATCGCGAGTGACAGCCCCGTGACGGCAAGCGCGACGACCAGCACCACCGCCGGCAGCGCGAGCTCTCCGCGCGACAGCGTCACCAGCTGCGCGCGCACGCTGAGCACGGCCGGCACGTGCGCCTCCGGCCACACGCTTGGCAGCTCGCCGGCGAGGAAGATCACGATCAACAGGCCGAAGCCGAGCGCGCCGGCCGCGAGCGACGTCGTCGTGGCAGCGCTCGCCGCGACCGCCCACGCGAGCAGCGCCGCGCCCATCGCGATCGCCCCCGCGTAGCCGCACGCGATGCTCGGCACGTCCCAGCCGCCGCCGTCGGCACGGAACAGCGCGACGACGCCGAGGTACGCGAGCGTCGGCATCCACAGCAGCGCGTACACGGTCACGGCGGCGAGCCACTTGCCGACGACGGCCGCGCCCTCGCCGACCTGCGCGGTCAGTAGCAGCTCCCACGCGCCGCCGCGTTTGTCGTCGGCGATCGTGCGCATGCCGAGCAGCGTCAGCACGACGAGCTGGAGCACCCACGTCAGCAGCGTCCCCGCGAGCTGGCCCTCGAGCAGCGCGCCGAGTGGGGCCGGCTTGCGCGGATCCGACAGCACGCCCACGAGCCCCGCGAACGCGATGCCTTGCACGGCGAGGAACAGCCCGCCGACGATGTAGATGATCGGCGCGCGCAGCGTGACCTGCAGCTCGCGGCGCCACACCCAGTACAGCGCCCTCACGCGGCGGGCTCCAGCAGCTTCATCACCGCGTCGTCGAGACGCTCGACCTTCGTCTGCTCGCACAGCGCGCGCGGCGTATCGCATGCGACGAGCGAGCCCTCGCGCAGCACGGCGACGCGCACGGCCATCGCCTCGAGATCCGCGACGGCATGGCTCGACACGAGCACCGCGCGCTGCTTCGCCGCGTCGATCAGCTGCGTGCGCAGCTCGCGCGTCTGGATCGGATCCATGCCGCTCGTCGGCTCGTCGAGCACGAGCAGCGGCGGATCGCCGAGCAGCGCATCCGCGAGGCCGACGCGCTGGCGAAAGCCCTTCGACAGCGTCCCGATCCGCTGGCTCGCGACCTCCTCGATCGCGGCGGCCCGCATCGCGGTCGCGACCGCATCGCCCGCGCGGCCCTTGAGTCGCGCGCGCGTCGTCAGATGCTCGCGCACCGTCAGCTCGGCGGGCGCCGGCGCGTGCTCGGGCAAGTAGCCGAGGCGAGCCTGCGCGCGCGTGCGGGCCGATGCCACCGAGAGGCCGTCGATCGTCGCGGTGCCGGCATCGGCGTCGAGGAAGCCGGTCGCGATGCGCAAGAGCGTCGTCTTGCCGGCGCCGTTGCGCCCGACGAGCAGCACGGCCTCGCCCGCCGCGACCTCGAGCGTCACGTCGGCGAGTGCGATGCGCGCGCCGTAGGCCTTGCGAATGCCGTCGAGCCGCAGCACGCACGAGTTATAGCGCGCTACGGCGTCTCGTTCGCGCCGCGATCCGGTCCCGCGCCGTTGAAATGGCCGGGGACGCGCCCGTTGACGTCGATCCAGTCCTGGCCCGAATCGATCGCGGGCGAGGCGGGCCCGGGCACGAACATCGAGTCGAGGAGTGGATCGCTCGTCAGGATGTTCGTCGGCGTGATCGCGGAGCAACTCTGACACAGCGGCGAGCCGGATGCGTCCTCGTAGGCGATGTCGAAGAGCGCGCCCGCATTGTTGCCGATGAACGCGGCCGGGTTGTCGTTGACGTAGATGTTGTTGCGCGCGTGAATGGTGCGCGCGTTGCTGCGGCGCACGGCGCCGAGATCGACGATGCCGGTCCGCACGAACGTGTTGTTGATCAGGTACAGGTCACCCGCATCGCCGCCGTTCGCGATCACACCGCTGTACTCCTTGTCGACGCACGTATTGCCGGTGATCCACAGGTCGCTGTTGCCCTGGCTGTTGATGAAGATGCACTCGTCGCCCTTCGTTGGATCGGCGGTCGAGCTCATCACATTGTCGGAGACCTCCTTGACCGCGGTATCGATGTACATCGTATCCATCACCTCGGCCGTGAACGTATTGTGGACGATGCGATGCCCGGTCCCGCCGTGGATCCGCAGCGCGGCCGCGTAGCAATTCTTCTCGGGAACGTTCGCGTCACTGAAGCGGTTCTCGTCGAGGATCAGCGTCCCGCCGTCGACGCGAATCGCACCGCCATCGGGAAAGTCGCCGGCGCCGCAGTTGTTCGTGCTGACGTCCTCGAGCTTGTAGTTGAACGCGAGGTCCTTGAAGTGCAGGTCCGAGATCGCGACCAGGCCGCCGCTGACCCGGAAGCCGTAGCTGCCCGGCATCGTCTGCCACGCCATGTCGACGGACATCGTCACGCCGTTGCCGTCGATCGCGAGATCCTCGGTGATCGTCGGCAGCGGGCCCTTCGTCCGATCGAGCGCGATCGTCGCGGTCGCGAGCGTGGGGTCGAAGACGATCCGGTCCGCGCCGGGCGCCGCGTTTGCCGCCGCGAGCGCCTCGCGCAGGCTCGTCGTCGTGCTGACCGTCGTTTCGTCCATCGCCGTCGTGACGACGATCGGCGCGTTCATCGTCATGAAGGGCAGCGACAGCGGCGTCGCCGACGGCATCGCCGATTGCCGCGACCCATCGACGAACGTCGCGACGCCGTTGACCACGACAGGCCCCGGCGGTGCCGCGCTCGTGCGCGCGTCGACGACGAAGTGAAACATCACCGAGCCGTGCGCCGAGACGGTCGTGGGCTGCAGCGTCGTCACCCCTTCGCGCCGATCGGCATCGCGCCAGCGGAACTGCGCCTCGCGGCCGCCAAACGACAGCGTCGCCGCGACGCCCGTCACGTCATGATCGAGATCGTTCTGCAGTGTCGTGAAGACGTCGAATCCATAGAGGCCCGGCCGCAGCATCGCGACGCTGCTCGTCACGCTCGTGAAGCGAACGAGCGGCTGCACGGGCGGTGCATCGATCATCGCGTCGACCGCGCCGTCGCCAGGCGCCGCATGCGCGTGGAACGAGCACGCCGCGCAGACGACGAGCAGGTACCTCACGGATGCGATCGTACCGCGTTAGTCGGCGTCCGTCGTGCGACGGATCGGGAGCTCGATCGCGAAGGTCGTACCTCCGGCGCCGCTGTCGCACGAAATCGTGCCCCGGTGGTCGTCGACGATCTTCTTGACGATCGCGAGCCCCAGGCCCGTACCGCCCTTCTTGTTCGTCGCGAACAGCTCGAACAACCGGCCGCGCAGCTCGGGCGGAATGCCCGAGCCGGTATCGCTGACCGTGAAGCGCAGCGAGTCGCTGTCGCGCGAGCAGGTGACGCGGAGCTTGCCGCCGTCGGGCATCGCCTCGATCGCGTTGCGCGCGAGGTTGTGGAACACGCGCAGCAGCTTCTGCTCGTCGAAGAAGGCGATGCCGTCGTACGTCGCCTCGACCTGGAAGTCGATGCCGCGGCCGGCCGTTGCGGCGCCGAGCTGCGTCGTCAGGTCCTCCGTGAACCGGTTGACGTACACCTTGCGCATGACGAGGTCGGTCTCGCCGCGCGCGAACGCGAGCACCTCGCGCGTCATGCCGGCCATCAGATCGAACTGGCGCTGGATCTGCTCGACGTACTGCTCGCGCTGATGGCCCTCATCGGACGCCGCCATCAGCTGCGCGTAGCCCGAGATGATCGTCATCGGCGTCTTGAGGTCGTGCAACAGGCCCGCGAGCATCCGCCCGATCGATGCGAGCCGGTCACTCTTGCTCTGCTCGCTGCGCCGGCGCGCCAGCCCGATCGCACTGGCGGCCTGCCCCGCGATCAGCACGAGCAGCTTGAGATCGGCCTCGGTCCACGGCGTGCCGTCGCGCTTCGTCTTGCGCTGATCGATGATCTCGATGCCGCCGATCACGTCCTCGCCGTCGACGAGCGGCGCGATCATGATGTGGGCCGGCGTCACGCCGGTCTCCTTCGCGATCTCGACCGCGTGCCGCGGGTCGTGCGCCGGATCGTCGACGATCAACGGCATCTTGTGCGAGATCGACCACCCGATCAGGCCGGTGCCGTGCGGCAGCGTGCGCTCGATCAGCCGCGGCGCCGCCGGTCCCTGCACCGTGCGAAACCGCAACGAGCCATCGGTATCGACGAGCGCGATCGAGCCGGCCCCGCCGCCGAGCACCGTGATCGCCTGCGCGAGGATGCGCGACAGCAGGTCATCGAGGTCGAGCGCGCCCGACAGCTCCTTCTCGACCTCGTACAGCGCGTTGAGCTCGCGCTGGCGCCGCTCGAGGTCGCGCCGCGCATCCAAGAGCTGCTGGTTCTGCGTGACGAGCGAGTGATACAGCCGGGCATTCTCGATCGCGATCGCGGCCTGACTCGCGAGCGCACCGAGCAGCTCTTCATCCGCCGTCGTGAACGGACCGCCCGCTTTATTGAGCACCTGCAGCACGCCGACGAGCCCGCCGAGCGCACCGACCATCGGCACGCTCAGGATCGACCGCGTGCGATACCCGCTCTTGACGTCGACCGCCGGCTGGAACCGCTGATCGGCATACGCCTCGGGGATGTTGACGATCTCGCGCGTCTGCGCGACCCATCCCGCGATGCCCTCGCCGACGTCGAGTCGGATCTCGACGACCGACCCGCCCTGGATGACCTTGCTCCACAGCTGCCGCCCGTCCTCGGTCACGAGGAACAGCGTCGAGCGGTCCGCCTCCATCAAGACGGTGACCTTCTCCATGATCAGGCGAAGCAGCGCATCGAGATCGCCGACCGTCGACAGCGCACGGCTGACCTCCTGGACGAGCGCGACCTTCTTCTGCTCGCGCTGGAGCGCAGACTCGATCGCCCCGAGATCGGAGGCGCTCGTCGCCAGGCCCTTACCGTCCGCCATCAGGCGGCCATCGTATCACTCCATGCCGCGGCGCCGCAGGTCGTCCTCGTCGAGGCCTTCGAGGTGCCCGATCTCGTGCAGCAGCGTGTCGCGAATCTGCTCCGTCAGCTCCGTGCGCGTCTTCACGGCACGAGCGAGGTTCTTGCGATAGAGCACGATCGAAGGCGACTCGTCGCCCGGCTGCACGGTCCGACCGACCGGCCCGCGATACAACCCCAGGATCGTCGGCGGGAACGGCGGCTGAACCGCCTTGAGGTCCGCCGGATCCGGCAGGTCCACCACCTCGACCTTGATCGCCTGCACGCGCGCCTTCCGATCCGGCGGCAGCTGCGCGATCACGGCATCGACTTCCTTCTGGAACTCCGCCTGCGAGATCAGCACGGGCGGCGTCAGCTCACCGGGTGCGAGCGAGACCGCCTTCGCGAGCTCCGCATCCGCCGCCGCCGTCTCGCCCAGCGCCTCGAGCGTCAGCCCGAGCATCTGGTGCGTGTACGCATCGTCGGGCTGGATCGTCAGCGCCTTCTGCAGCACCGTCTTCGCATCCGCGAACCGGCTCAGGTCGAACAGCGCGACGCCCTTCTCGTGCAGCGCATCGCCACGCCCCGGCGCGATCCGCAGCGCCGCATCGACGCGCTCGAGCGCCTCGTCACTCCGTCCCAGATCATTGAGCGCCTGCGCCTCGAGCACGGCGAGGTCGGCCGCCAGCGGCGCATTCCGCCGACGCCGCGCGATCGCCCGCCGGCTCCCGCGCTGCGCGAGCTCGAGCCCGAGCCGCAACGCATCGCGGCCGCGCTCGCCCTTGCCATTGATGTAGAAGTCCGCGACCGCGCGCAGCGTCTCCGGATCATCGGGATCGAGCGACAGCGCGAGCGAGTACGCGATCTGCGCCTCGTTATCCCGCCCGAGCGCCGCGAGCGCCGCCCCGCGCAGGTGGTTCGCCTCGACGCTCGTCGGCGCCAGATCCGCGGCGCGGTCCGCGCACGTCCACGCCGCGCCGTACATCCCCTGCTCCAGATCCTTGTTCGCCTCGTCGAGCAGCGCGCTCACCCGCGCATCGTCATCGGCCGACTCCGGCACCTTCGCCGCGCACTCGACGACCGCCTCTTCATGATGCGGCCGCACGCCGCCTTCGATGATCCCCTTGCCGGGCACGGGCACCGCGGTCGCCGCGGCCGCCGTCGGCCCGCTCGCCGACCCTGCCTTCGCCGCCCCGCCCGCGGGTGCCGCGCCGCGACATCCAGCGACGACGGCGAGGACAGCCACCCAGCGCATGGCCGCAAGCATAGCCCGCCCCCACCTCGAACGCGAAACCCGTGCAAGCGCTCGACATCCTTAGTACCGTTAGACGACATGGACGGAGACGTCTGGCACCTGGTGGAGGGCCGGCGCGACGATGGCGCGCCCGCCATCTTCCGCATTCGCGAGCTCGCGCCGCGCCTCGAGCTCCCCCGCATCTTCGTCGTCGAGATGCCGTACCCGATCACGGAGATGTCCAACCTCCCGAACGCGGCCGCCTACCGCCGGCTCGCTGACTTCGAGGAGCAATGGATCATCCCGACCTGCGCCGCGACGGGCTACGAGCTGGTCGGCCTCAAGATCGAGGAAGGCTCGTTCTTCCTCTACATGTACGGCGCGACCGACCCGAACGCCGTGATCGCCCGCCTCTCCCCGTTCGACGCCGCCCTCGGCTTCTACGACGACGAAGACCCGTCCTGGGGCGAGTACGCCACGCTCCGCGACCTGCTCGACCAGGCCAAGGCTCTCCCGATCCACACCAAGCTCCCCCCGCGCGCCCCGACGGTGATCGAGACGCCGGCCGCCGCCCCCAAGACGACGACGACGCTCAAGAAGCCCACGGCGAAGAAGCGCGCGCCGAAGAAGCTCGCCGCGAAGAAGCCCGCCGCGAAGAAGCCCGCCGCGAAGCAGCCTGCCGCGAAGAAGCCCGCCGCGAAGAAACCCGCCGCGAAGCGGCGCCCGACGAAGAAGCGCTGAACCAGCGCAGTTCGAGGCGCTTCCATCGCGGGTCTTACGCGGTTCGAGGCGCCTCCATCGCGGGTGCTACACTGGTCTCGGTGGAGGCGACCCGGCAGGACACGGCCCGCGACCCCGCCGCGGATCCACCGCTCGCCGCCGGGACCGTCGTCGGCGAGTACACGATCGACTGCCTGCTCGGCCGCGGTGGCTTCGGCAACGTCTATCGCGCGACCCAACCTCTCATCGGCAAGCAAGTCGCGGTCAAGGTCCTCGCGCTCCGCTACTCGGTCGATGCCGCGATCGTGTCGCGCTTCGTCGCCGAGGCGCGCGCCGTCAACCAGATCCGCCACCCGAACATCATCGACATCTTCTCGTTCGGCCAGCTCCCCGACGGCCGCCACTACTACGTGATGGAGCTCCTCGACGGCGAGCCACTCGATCGCCTCGCCGGCGCCCTCACTCTCGCCAACGCCCTTCCCATCCTGCGCGCGCTCGCCCGCGCCCTCGACGCCGCGCACGCCAAGGGAATCGCGCACCGCGACCTCAAGCCGGAAAACGTCTTCCTCGCCCGCGACGCCGACGGCACCCGCTACCCCAAGCTCCTCGACTTCGGCATCGCCAAGCTGCTCGCCCCCGAAGGCGCCGTCGCTCACCGCACCGCCACCGGCACGCCGCTCGGCACGCCCTATTACATGTCGCCCGAGCAATGCCGCGGCCGCGACGTCGACCACCGCACCGACATCTATTCGTTCGGCATCCTCACCTACCGCGTGCTCACCGGCGCCTATCCGTTCACCGGCGACTTCATGGAGCTGATGACCGCGCAGGTCGCGAGCGAGCCGCCGCCC
>JAFAOG010000098.1 GCA_019237945.1 Deltaproteobacteria bacterium
ACGAGCACGGTCGCGCCGGTCATCTGATCGTCGGCGACGAGCTTGCCGTGGACGACCGTGATCTTCGTCGGCCGGTGCGTCGAGCCGCCGCTGCTTTTCGTGCCGTCGTGCGGCTCGAAGATGTCGCGGACGTTGTCGACACCCGCCGTATCGCGCCGCAGGTTGACGACGACGCCATCGATCGTCGCGGGGCCGAGCACGAGCGACCCGACGAGCGAGCGCCCGGTATCGAAGTCGACGTCGATGCGATCGATATGGACGAGCGGCATCGCGCCGTCGTGCGGGCCGCGGATGTCGACGCTGCGCAGCGTCGCGTGGCCGAGCCGCACGTCGATCGAGCCGAACGTCACCGTGCGCCCCATGCGCGCCGCGATCTTCGCGCCGACGCGCGTGCGGATCATGTACGCGCCGACGCGCGGATAGACGATGCCGAGCAGGATCGCGACGAGGAGCAGGCCGCCGAGCCCGATTCCACCGGCGATCAGCCAGCGGCGGGACAACGTCGACGGGAATCGCATCGGCTCGGACTATAACAACCCGAGCGCGCGATTTCGTTCATCCGCGCGTCAGCGGCACATCAGCGCGACGATGTGTCCGTTATCACCCACATTGTGGACGAACAGGAGCCACTCGCCGGCGTTCGCGCTCTGCTTGTTGTCGATGACGCGCTTGCCCGCGGCGTCGTCGAGCGTGATCGTCAACTCGAGCCGCTTGTCGGTGCGATCGCGCAGCAAGAACGACGCGTGCCCCTGCTCGAGCTTCGGCGCCTCCGCCTTGAGCTTTCCGAGCGCGACGTGACCGGTGGCGAGCTTGTGGAACGTGTTCCACGACGAGAACGGCGGCTTCTTGAGCTTCTTCTCGAGCGGCTTGAGGTCCGCGTCGATCGCGGCGTCCTTGCTCGTCGACGCGCTGATCTCGAGGTAGTCGCACTCCGCCTTGTCGTCTGCGAACGCGGGCACCGCGCTCGCGCAAACGACCGCGAGGGCAAGCCAGAAACGACCGCTCATATGCCCTCCACAGTATCCGCAGGCGTCACCCAGATCACCGTCGCCGGGCCATCTTCGTCGTCGAGGTTGAACACGGTGCTGTCGCCTCCCGGCGTGTCGAGCGACTCGATCTCGGTGGGGCGATAGGCCACGGGCGTCACGGTCGGCGATCCCGTGCCGTGGTTCGCGATGGGACCGTCGCTGCCGGGCGAGCCGCGCAGCACGAGCGCGAGTGCCGCGACGGCCCCTGCGCTGACGACGCCGGTGATCACGTGACCGCGATAGCGCTCGAACCACGCGCCGATGCTGTGCCACACGCCGCGCCGCTTTTCGGGCTGCGCGATCCCCTTGTCGACGGCGTCCCACACTTGCTCGAAGCGCGCCGACGGCACCGCATCGGCCGACAGCTCGAGATGACCGCGCAGCAGCTCGCCGAGCTCGCCGAGGCCTTCGACCTTCGCGCGCGCAGCAGGATCGCGGAGCAGATCGCCGTGATCGGCCTCGCCGTCGGCGTGCTCCATCAGATCGATGTCGTGCAGCTTCTTCACCGGCGACTCCCCGATGCGGCCGCATCTTCATCGACATCGTTGGCGGGCGCGCGCTCGACGAGATCGACGAGCTGGCGCTGCATGTTCTTCCGCGCGTGGAACAGGCGCGACATGATCGTGCCCTTGCTGCAGCCCATCGCCTGGGCCATCTCCTCGTACGACATGCCCTCGAGCTCGCGCATGATCAGGACGGCTCGGTGGTTGTCGGAGAGCGTCTCGAGCGCCTGGTCGATGCGCGCGCGGATCTGCTTGTCCATCAGCGCGCGACCGGGATTGCCGCCCAGGATCTGGGGCAACAGCGCGTCATCGCCCGTCGCCTCGTCGAGCTTCTGCTCGTCCAGCTCGACGGGCTTGACCCGCCGGTGCTTGCGAAGGTGGTCGATGGCGAGGTTCATGACGATCCGGTACAGCCAGGTGTAGAACGAGGAGTTGCCTTCGAACTTGTCTAAGTACTTGTGCGCCTTGATGAAAGCGTCCTGCACGACATCGAGGGCGTCATCCTGGTGGCGCAACACGCCGAACGCGAGCGCATAGGCTCGGCGGTGGTAACGGTCGAAGAGCGTGCGGAACGCGTCGCGATCGCCCTTGCGGGCGGCGTCGACCAGCTCGTGGTCATCGACAGGTTCACGTCCCGTGGACGCTCTCGGGCCCTCCTTATTCACGCCACGGCGGTTATATCATCTGAATCTCCCGGGTGTCCGGCGGGCTCCGGGGCGCTATGCTTCCTCGGCGCGCGGGCAGGCGACAACGTGGCAGCGTCTCGTACTTCGATCCCGGCCTACCTGGCACATGTGCGCAGGCTGGTCTTCCGCCACGACGCCCAGCGCGCCCTGTGGGCCGGCGTCGCCGCGCTCGGTGCGCTCGCGATCCTGCTCCCGGTGATGGGCCTCGTGCTCGGGCGCAGCCGCACGCTCGCGCTCGCCGTGCTCGGGACCGGCGGCCTGGTCGCGATGCTGATCGTGATCGCGACGATCATCGTCGGCTTCGTCGTGCCGCGCCGGCGCTTCGCGAAGGACACCGAGCTCGCGCGCTGGATCGGCACGCGGCATCGCCCGATCGCGAGCGACCTGTTGTCCGCGGTCGAGCTCAAGCAGGGACCGCCGCGCAAGGGAGCGCCGTCGCCCGAGCTCGTCGACGCGCTCGTCGAATCGACCGCGATGCGGCTCGACGGGATCGATCCCGCGTCGCTCGTGCCGCGGCGCGAGGTGCCGGTCGCGCGCAACTACGCGCTCGCCGCGCTCGCCGTCAATGCGCTGCTGCTCGTGCTGTTGCCGATGCGCACCGGGTGGAGGCATCTGTTCGCGACGCCGACCGATCCGTTCGACGGCGCCGAGCAATCCGCGGTTCCGCTCGTCGGCGATCTGACCGCGACGTTGACCGCGCCGCCGTACAGCAAGCGCAAGGTGCTCGAGCTGCCGAGCTCGTCGGGCGATCTGCGCGGGCTGCCGGGAACGAGTGTCGCACTGAAGGCGCGCGTGCTCGCTCCGGCGATGAGCGCGGATCTCGTGATCGAAGAGGGGACCGCGCCGCCGAAGACGATCGCGGCGAAGCTCGAGGGCGATCAGCTGACCGCCGAGCTCGTGATCTCGGCGAGCGCGAAGTATCGGTTCGCGGTGACGTCGACGGCGGGCACGCGTCAGATCGAGGTGACGCCGCGAACGATCGAGGCGGAGCCCGACCAGGCGCCGACGGTCAACTTGATGACGCCGGGCGAGCCGCTCGACGTCACGAACCTGCGCCGCGTCGAGCTCGCGTACGTGATCGAGGACGACTTTGGCGTGACGAGCGCCGAGCTCGTGTGGGAGTCCGGCAAGGACAAGGGCAAGAAGCCGATCACCATCGATACGGCGCAGCCGCGCGTGCAGGGCAAGCTGATGTGGGACATCGCGGAGCTGCAGGTGCCGAGCGGCGGCGACGTGCGCTACTGGATCGAGGCGAAGGACAACGACTCGATCGGCGGGCCGAACATCGGCCGGTCGCGCGAGTACCACCTGCGCGTCGTGTCGCCGCGCGAGCGCCACGAGGAGACGCTCGAGCGCCAGCAGCAGCTCGCCGAGAAGATCTTGAAGAACCTCGGCGCGCGGCTCGCCGGCCCGCCCGATGACGCGCGCGACGAGCTGTCGCATCAGCTGCGCGATGCGGTCGCCGAGCTCGCCTCGATCAACACCGCGTTCGACAAGGATCCGCACGCGAGCGATCAGCTGCGCAAGACGCTCGCCCAGATGCACGACCGGCTCGACCGGCTCGCGATGACCGAGCAGAAGCTGTTGCCGAAGGCCGGTGCAAAGCCGGCGGCCGGGCGCTACGCGGGCGTCGATCCGAAGCTCGTCGGCGAGCTCGAGGACGACACGATCGCGCTCGCGGACTGGCTCGATCGCGAGCGCACCGAGGGCCTGCTCGACATCAGCGACGAGATCAGCGCGCACCAGAAGCGGCTCGCCGATCTGCTTGCCCAGTACGCGCGCACGAAGGACCCGCGCGTGTTGGATGAAATCGAGCGCGAGATGCGCGCGATCCAGCGGCTCGAAGGCGAGCTGCAGAAGCACCAGCAGGGCATGCCCGAGGACGTGCTCGACCAGTACCTGAATCGCGAGGCGATGCAGCAGACGAGCAAGTGCATGGACGAGGTCGCCGAGCTGATGCACGCCGGCAAGGTCGCCCAGGCGCAGGCGAAGCTGACCGTGTGCCAGCAGCAGCAGGAGAGCCGCGCGAACGCGCTCGAGGGGTCACTGAGCTCGCTGCGCGGCGACAAGTTCGGCGACGAGCAGAAGAAGCTCGACGAGGTGATGAACGAATTGAGCGACGTCGCGAAGGATCAGGACGACATCGCGAGCGAGGCGAACCGGCTGTTCGAGGCGTACGCGCAGAAGGCCGACGAGGTCGCACGCGAGCACAAGCGCGAGGCGAGCAAGAAGATCTCGGCGATCGTCGACAAGCTCAAGCGCCGGCTCGATTCGATCAACGAGAGCGGGCTGACGCCGTTCGCGAAGGAAGAGATGGACATCGTCGATCGCCGGCTCGCGGACGTCGAGCACATGGTCGCCGACGGCGATCTGGCGGAGGGATTGGCGATGGCGCGCCAGGCGAAGCAATCGATCGACACGATCGGTGGCGAGCTCGAGGCGGCGATGTCCGATGATCCGAAGAGCAAGTGGGCCGACGCGACGCAGGACGCGCTCGACGGCATCGAGCACGCCGAGCCGGTCGCCAAGGAACTGATCGACGAGCTCGAAGCGTTGTCACCCAAGCCCGATCAGATCATGAGCGCCGATGATCAGCGCGCGATGGACCGGCTGCGCCGCCGCCAGCAGATGACCGAGCAGCGCGCGAAGAAGCTCGGCGATCGCACGAAGCAGATGGGCGGCGATCTGCCCGGTGATGCGGCGGCCGAGCTGACGAAGAAGCTCGGCACCGCCGTCGACGAGATGGGCAAGGCCGACGACCGCATGAAGGGCCGCGACCCGAGCGGCGCGCGAGAGAGTGCGAAGGCGGCCGCCGAGGCGCTCGCGAAGGCCCGCGATCGGGCGCGCAGCGCGGCACGGCAGGCGCAGCAGTCGAGCGTCAGCGACGAGCCGATCCGCATCCCCGGCGCCGACGAGTACAAGACGCCCGAGCGCTACCGCGAGGAGGTCCTCGACGGCATGCGCAAGGGCAAGACGAGCGGCTACGAGGATCAGCAGGACCGCTACAAGGAGCAGATCCTGCGATGAAGGGAGCGCTGCTTCTCTTGCTCGCGCTCGCCGGCACCGCCGACGCGCGCCGCGATCGCACGGTCTCGGGCGACGTGATCAAGGCCGCGCGTTATCTGCAATCGGCGCGGCTCGACGATGCGAAGAGCGTGCTCGAGGATCTGCAGAAGCGCGCGCCCGATACCGTCGAGGTCAAGTGGCTGCAGGCCGAGCTCGCGTTCCAGACCGGTGACTACGCGGGTGCCGTGAAGCTGCTCGACAAGATCCCCGACGACGCGGTCGATGGCCTCGTCGGCCAGACGAAGAAGCTCGCGCAGTCGACGCTCGCCGTCACCGAGTCGTACGTCGAGAAGGCGTCGCCGAAGGGCCACTTCATCATCCGTTACGCGCCGGGCCACGATGCGGCGATCGCCGAGCTCGCGGGCGAGGTCCTCGACAGCGCGTGGGACTCGATCGGCGAAGACCTCGGGATCAAGCCGACCGATCCGATCCGCATCGAATTCTTCGCCGCGCCCGCGGATCTCGCGAAGGTCTCGCCGCTGACCGAGGCCGAGATCGAGACGACCGGCACGATCGCGCTGTCGAAGTACAACAAGCTGATGGTCGTGTCGCCGCGCGCGACGCTGTTCGGCTACCCGTGGATGGACACGCTCGCGCACGAGTACACGCACCTGCTCGTCGCGCGGCTCTCGCACGACACCGTGCCGGTGTGGCTGCAGGAAGGCATCGCGCGGTTCGAGCAGACGCGCTGGCGCAAGCCGCCGGAGCTCGCGCTGTCGGCGACCGAGCAGGCGCTGTTGACGACCGGGCTGCGCAAGGGCCGGCTGATCACGTTCGACGAGATGCACCCGTCGATGGCGAAGCTGCCGTCGCAGGAAGCAGCGGCGCTCGCCTACGCCGAGGTCTACACGTTGATCGGCTGGATGCAGAGCAAGGTCGGCTTCAAGGGCATCCGCGATGCGCTCGCGTTGCAGCGCGATGGCAAGAGTGCGAAGCGCGCGGTGACCGAAGCGATGAACCTGCCGTGGCCGCAGGTCGAGAAGGAGTGGCACGCGCACCTGAAGGTCGGCGATGGCAAGGCGCGCGCGGGCACGCCG
>JAFAOG010000112.1 GCA_019237945.1 Deltaproteobacteria bacterium
AGTCCACCGCGACAATCTCGGCTGCAGCACCGCGTGCGCCGTTGCCCGCGAGCTCGGCTTCTACGCCGTCTACGCGCCGGGTCACGCGAACGGCAACGGCGACGACGGCGTCGCGATCGTCTCCCGCGCCCCGATCACCTCCTCCCAGGTCATCGAGCTGCCCTTCTACAACGTGCACTTCAACGGCGGCCGCCGCATCGCGCTCGCCGCCACGCTCGAGCTCGCGGGCCAACCGGTCACCGTCTACTCGGTCCACCTCGAGAACCGCCTCGGCGTGAACGATCGCCGCGCCCAGCTCACGCCTGTCCTCGCCCACGCGGCCCGCCAGAACACACCCATCATCATGGGCGGCGACTTCAACACCAGCCCGTTCACCTGGATCGCACACGTCATCCCGATCCCCACCGGCACGCAAGACGATCGTCTCGAAGAGCTCGTCCGCAGCCGCGGCCTCGCGACCCCGCTCGCGCACTCCGGCCCGACCCATCACCACCTCTGGATGAAGCTCGACGCGATCTACACGCGCGGCTTCACGACCCAGCACTTCGCGACCGCGCGCGCCCGCGACGTCTCGGATCACCTCGCCCTCTGGGCCGTGATGACGGAAGAATCACCGGTGGTCACGAGCGTGCCTACACGCGGCGCATCGACGCCGACACCGGACGCGCACGCCGGTCGCGCAATGCTCGCAACGTGGAACGTCGCCCGCGAACCCGTCATCACGATGTACTGACGCCCTCGCGGCCGCCCCCTCCGGCGAATCCGTCCATTACGATGTACTGACGCCCTCGCGGGCGCCCCCTCCGGCGAATCCGTCATTACGATGTACTGACGCCCTCGCAGCCGCCCCCAAGCGGGCTGGCCGACATAGGGCTGGCCGACGGCGGCGGGTGCGCCCGGCCCCTACATGCACAGTTATTTCGGGCACATACGAGATATTTCGATCAATCCCCTTGCGCTGCGGACGCGGAATGAATATTCATTCTCTCGCGATGACGACGACCGGCAAGACCCCCGCAGCGCCCACCCGGGCGAGCCAGCGGTCGATCGCGTCGCGCGACAAGCCGGGCGCCGACAAGCCGGGCGCCGACAAGCCGGCTGCCGACAAGCCGGCTGCCGACAAGGTCAGCCACGAGCGGGCCGCCGGCGCCGACAAGCGCGAGGCGATCATGCGCGCGGCACTGTCGCTGTTCGTCGAGCGCGGCTTTTACGGGACCGCGGTGCCGGAGATCGCGGATCGGGCTGGCGTGGGCGCGGGCACGATCTATCGCTACTTCGAGTCGAAGGAAGCGCTCGTCAACGAGCTGTACCGGACGGAGAAGATGCGGTTCGCCGAGAACGTCGTCGAGCGCGTCAACGCCGTCGGCGGCGGCCGCGAGCCGGCGCGCGAGCTGTTCAAGCGACTGTGGCTGCACATGGCCGAGTTCGCCGTCGACCATCCCGAGTCGTTCGTCTTTCTCGAGCTGCACCACCATGCCGCGTATCTCGATCCCGAGAGCCGCGCGCTCGAGCAGCGGATGCTTGCGCTGTTCAGCGGCGTGATCGTCGCGGCGCAGACACGGCACGAGCTGAAGGCCGGCGACCCGCGCCTGCTGATGGGGATGGTGATGGGCGCCTTCATCGGCGTCATCCGCGGCTGCATGGAGTGGAATACCAAGCTCGAGGACGCCGACTGGCTGTTCGCCGAGCGCTGCATGTGGGAGGCGATTCGCGCCTAGCGGGTCGCGCTGATTCTCTGCATTCCGGGGTAGCACCCCGTTTTTTATGACCTTCTGCCGGAATGAATGTTCATTCCAATCTGACCAAGGAGCCTGACCATGTCGAAGATCGTCCTCATCACGGGAGCCACTGCCGGTATCGGCCGCACCACCGCCCTCCACCTCGCGTCGCAGGGCCACCACGTCATCGCGACCGGTCGCAAGCCGGCCGAGCTCGCGAAGCTCGCGCAGGAGCACACGGCCGCGCGCGCGTCCGCGACGACGCCGGGTGGCCGCATCGACACGCTGCTGCTCGATGTGACGTCGGCTGCGTCGATCGCGTCGGCCGTCGCCGAGGTCGAGAAGCTGACCGGTGGTCGCGGGCTCGACGTGCTCGTCAACAATGCGGGCTTCGGCGTTCTCGGGCCGACGTCGGAGATCGACGACGCCGAGATGCGCCGCCAGTACGAGACGAACGTGTTCGGCTTGATGAACGTCACGCGCGCGTTCCTGCCGCGGATGATCGAGCGGCGCGCGGGTCGCGTGGTCAATGTGTCCAGCGTTGGCGGCCGACTGACGCTCCCGTACTTCGGCGTCTACAACTCGACGAAGTATGCCGTCGAGTCGCTGTCGGATGCGCTGCGCTACGAGCTGCGTCCGTTCGGCATCGACGTGACGATGATCGAGCCGGGCGTAATCCGCACCAACTTCGAGGCGACGGCGGTCTCCGGCATGGATCGATTCAGCCGCACCGCATACGCGCCGGCGATGGCGAAGTACGAGCAGATGAGCAAGACGGCGGACCGGTTCGCGTCGAACCCGATCGTGATCGCGAAGGCGATCGCGAAGGCGGTCAACGCGCGCCGCCCGGCCGCGCGCTACGTCGCGCCGTGGAGCACGAACCTCGCGCTGTTCATGCAGACGGTGCTCCCGACGCGCGTGTGGGACTGGGCGATGCGGAAGGTCGGCTTCCTGACGCCGAAGACGCTCGGCCTGCGCGCCGATGCGAAGCCGGCCGTGACGGGCGACGCGAAGCCGGCCGACGCAGCGGACAAGGCGTACGCGACGGTCGGCGCGCTGGACGCGAAGCCGGCGAACCGCGCGCACGCGAACTAGCCGAGAACCACGCACGCGAACTGAGCCGCGAGCGTCGCGAACGTGCGCGCAACCCGCCGGTGCCCGATCGCGGCTCCCGTCCCGAAACACATACGAATCGCGATACGAATGCCCATTCGGGCGGGCTCCACCCGTATGAGTTTTCGACGGGAGCCTGAGAAGCGGGGGCGCCTCGGCAATTCCGTACGAATGGGCGTTCGAACACGCGTTCGTACGGAATTCGTGCCCCGACCCCACGTCGGCCGTCCCCCGACGTGG
Source organism: Deltaproteobacteria bacterium (assembly GCA_019237945.1). GTDB lineage: Bacteria > Myxococcota_A > Polyangia > Haliangiales > Haliangiaceae > JABFXX01. The sequence goes on from JAFAOG010000112.1 coordinate 3,072, forward strand.
TGCCCGACGCCGGCGCATCGAGGCGTGTCAATCGTCTCGAAGTGGTGCCCTACGCCGGCGAATCGCGCGCGTAAACCGTCATTCGAAGTGTGCCCGGCGCCCGGTGCATCGAGGGTGTTGATCGTCTCTCGAAGTGGAGCGCGGCGCCGGCGCATCGGGCCGTGGCACCGGCAGTCGAACTGCTGTCAGGCGCGGGCGCGCAATCGAGGCGTCCTGCACGTTGGCAGCGCCCGCCGGCGCGAGTAGCCTCCGGCGCATGCATCGATCCTCGCTCCTGCGTCGGCTCCTCGCCATCAAGACTCTGCCGCTCATGCTCGGGCTCGGGCTCGGGCTCGCGCTCGGCGTGCCGGCCTGTGGATCGTCTGCCAAGCCCGCGACCGCTCCGTCGCCCGCATCCTCGGCGACGCCCACGAGCGGCACCACGTCCTCGAACGCGGGCACGTCGACGACGACCGCAACGCAGGCGGGGGCAGCGACGCAAGCGGGGCCCGCGACGCAAGCGGGGACCGCGACGACCGGCACGACCGCGACGACCGGCACGACCGCGACGACCGGCACGACCGCGACGATCGGCACGACCGCGACGACCGGCACGACCGCGACGACCGCGGCAGCGGCCGCCGCCGAGCCTCCGGCCCCGCTCGCGCCCGGCATCACCGAGATCAAGCTGCCCGGTGCGGATGGCGGCGTGTTCCTCGACTACCTCGCGTACGACCCCAAGCAGCATCGCGTGTGGGTGCCCGCGGGTGGGACGGGTCGCGTGGACGTGATCGATGCGAAGACGGGCGCGCTGACGCCGATCGAGAACTGGCCGACGAAGGAAGTCGAGCGGCGCGGGCGCAAGATGCAGGTCGGGCCGAGCGCGGCGACCGTCGGCGATGGGATCGTGTTCATCGGCAATCGGGGCGACTCGAGCGTGTGTGCGGTCGATGCGAAGTCGCTGACGAAGCGCGGGTGCGTGACACTCGACAGCTCGCCCGACGGGTTGGCGTGGATCGCGTCGACGAAGGAAGTGTGGGTGACGACGCCGCGCGACAAGAAGATCCAGATTGTCGATGCGAAGAATGCGAGCGCGCTCAAGGTCGTCGGGGCCGTGAGCTTCGAGGGCGAGCCGGAGGGGTTCGCTGTCGATAACAAGCGCAAGGTGTTTTTTACGAACCTCGAGGATGCGGACAAGACGGTCGTTGTCGATATCGCGAAGCGCGCGGTGACGAAGACGTGGGAGCCGAAGTGCGGCGAGGACGGGCCGAAGGGGCTCGTGTTCGACGGCGCGGCGAACCATTTGCTTGTCGTTTGTCCTGCGTGGATCGAGGTGCTCGATGCGGGCAAGGATGGCGCGCAGATGTCGAAGCTGGATGTCGGGGACGGGCTCGATGCGGTCGACTGGACGCCCGGCAAGCGGCTGGTCGTCGCGGCGGCTGGGCGCGCGGGCAAGCTCGTGGTCGCGTCGCTGCCGGCGACCGGCACGCTGCAGGAGGTGTCGAGCCTGCCGACGGCGAAGGGCGCGCGGAATGCGGTGGCGAGTGAAGATGGGAGCGCGTTCGTGGCGGATGGCCCGGCCGGGCGTATCCTGATGGTTCCAGCAAAGAAGTAGGTCATGAGCAACGACGAGGAAGACTTTGCGGCGATGTTCGCCGCGAGCGAGAAGGACAAGCCGAAGGCGAAGCGTCCGAAGATCGGCGATGTGGTGCGTGGCAAGGTGATCACGGTCGGCAAGGAGGCCGTGTTCGTCGACGTGGGCGGCAAGGCGGAGGGTCAGCTCGATCGCGAGCAGGTGACGGATAAAGAGGGCAAGCTGCTCGTCAAGATCGGCGACGAGATCGAGGCGCGCGTGGTGGCGGACGCCGGCGGCGTGCTGACGCTGCGCACGAAGCTCGGGCGTGGGCCGGAAGCGCGCGCGGAGCTCGCGCAGGCGCAGGACCTCGGAATTCCCGTCGAGGGCGTGGTGACCGAGGTCGTCAAGGGCGGTGTTTCGGTCGACGTGGCGGGCGTGCGCGGGTTTTGCCCGGCCTCGCAGATCGACAACCGGTTCGTCGAGGATCTGAGCGTGTTCGTCGGCCAGCGGCTGACGTTTCGCGTGACGCGCTATGAAGGTCGCAACCTCGTGCTGTCGCGGCGGGCGCTGCTCGATGAAGAGAAGGAGAAGCGTGCCGTCGAGACGCGGAAGAACCTGGTGCCGGGTGCGGTGATCCGCGGCAAGGTCGTCGGGTTCAAGCCGTTCGGGGCGTTCGTCGATCTCGGGGGCGTCGAGGGCATGCTGCATGTCAGCGAGCTCGGGTTCCAGCGCGTCGAGAAGCCGGAGGACGTGCTGCGGCTCGGGCAGGAGCTCGATGTCGCGATCCTCAAGGTCGAGCCCGGCGAGAAGGGCGACCGGATCTCGCTGAGCCTCAAGGCGCTCGCGAACGATCCGTGGAATGACGCGACCGCCAGCCTGCACGAGGGCGCGCGCGTGAAGGGCACCGTGACGCGTCTGCAGCCGTTTGGCGCGTTTGTCGAGATCGCGCCCGGCGTCGAGGGGCTGGTGCACATCAGCGAGCTCGGCGCGGGCCGCCGGATCAATCATCCCAAGGAAGTGGTCGGCGTCGGGCAGCAGGTCGAGGCGAGCGTGCTCGCGATCGATCCCGAGAAGCGACGGCTGTCGCTGTCGATGGCCGGCAGCAAGGATGCGAGCCCCGAGGAGATCCGCGAGGCCGCGCCGCGGGCGCCGCAGACGCTCGGCACGTTCGGCGACCTGCTGAAGAAGAAGAGCTAGTACGATGCGCGCATGCGCATTGTCCTCGTTTTCCTGATCGCTCTCGCCGCGACTGCTTGCAGCAAGAAGAAGGCGGCGACCACGCCGACGTCCGCGGGTGCCACGCCCGGCAGCGCCGCCGAAATGCAGCCCGGCGCACCGGCGTCGGCCGCGCCCGACACGACGCCCGCCCCGACGACGAAGTCCGACCCCGAAGAGGGCGGCCAGTAGTCAGAGGCGGACGTACTCGAATTCGGCCGGCAGCGCGTTGATGCCCTTCGCGGGCGGCGCGATCCAGCTCGCCATCTTGCCCGGCTCGTACACGGGCTGCATCAGGCTCTTGATGAAGCCCTCGTCCTGATCGTTGGGCAGCCAGTCGCCCTTGCGAGCGTTCCACTGGGCGTCGTCGAGCATCTCGCCGCTCGGCGCGAAGCGGTTGTTCGACCACATACCGATCTGGCGGTGGAACTTGTGATCGGGGAGGCGCAGCTCGAAGTCGATGCCCTCCTCGCGGATCGTCTTGTTCCAGCGATCGACGCCGCGCTGGCAGTCCTTGATGTACTCGGTGCGGAGGACCTCGTTGAGCGCGTTGCGCATCGCGATGTCCTTCTCGATCACGCGGCCCTCCTCGAGGACCTCCATGCGGAAGTGGGAGCCGATCAGCTTGTGCTCCTCGTAGCGGTCTTCCTTGTAGCGGCCCTTGAGGCCAGCCGCGAATGCGTCGGCCGCGTTCGACGAGACCTCGCCGCCGAACAGGTCGAGCGAGAGCGAGTACCAGAGGTTGAGGTACTTCTGGATCGTCGGCAGATCGATGCCGCCCTGCGCGCGGACATCGCCGGTCTTCATCAGCTCGCACGCGCGCTTGACGACGCGCTGCACGCCCGTCTCACCGACGAACATGTGGTGGGCTTCTTCCGTCAGCATGAAGCGGCAGGTGCGCGCGAGCGGATCGAAGCCCGACTCGGCGAGCGCGGCGAGCTGATACTTGCCGTCGCGGTCGGTGAACATCGTGAACATGAAGAACGACAGCCAGTGCGACGTCGGCTCGTTGAACGCGCCGAGGATGCGCGGCTTGTCCGAGTCGCCGGAGCGGCGCTGCAGCAGCTCCTCGGCCTCTTCGCGGCCGTCGCGGCCGAAGTACGTGTGGAGCAGGTAGACCATCGCCCACAGGTGACGGCCTTCCTCGACGTTGACCTGGAACAGGTTGCGCAGATCGTAGAGCGACGGGGCGGTCGCGCCGAGGTTGCGCTGCTGCTCGACCGACGCGGGCTCCGTGTCACCCTGCGTGACGACGAGGCGGCGCAGCATGTTGCGGAACTCGCCGGGGACCTCGTCCCACACGGGCTGGCCCTGGAAGTCGCCGAAGCCGTGCACGCGGTTCGGATCCTTCGGCTCGAGGAAGATGCCCCAGCGGTAGTCCGGCATCTTGACGTAGTCGAAGTGCGCCCAGCCGTTCGCCTCGACGGAGATCGCGGTGCGCAGGTAGATGTCGCGCTCCTGCCAGCCGACCGGGCCCATGTCCTTCCACCAGTCGATGAACTTCGGCTGCCACGCTTCGAGCGCGCGCTGCAGGCGCTTGTCGCCCGCGAGGTTGACGTTGTTCGGGATCTTCTCGTCGGTAAGAACAGTCGACATGGCGGTTAGGTCCTCTTCCACTGGAACTGGGGACGTTCGGGCTGGCCATAGAGCGTCAGCGCGCCGTGCTGGCCGGTCGAGTTCGGGCGCGTGAAGATCCAGTTCTGCCAGGCGCTGAGGCGGCCGAAGATCTTCGTCTCGAGCGTCTCCGGCCCGACGAAGCGCAGCGACGCCTCCATGCCGGTCAGCGCATCCGGCGACAGCGAGGCGCGCTCTTCGATCGCGATGCGAAGCTCGTCCTCGAAGTCGATGTCGTCGGCGGCGATCGTCGCGATGCCGAGCTGCTCGGCCTCTTCCGACGGAATCGCGCCTTCCGCTCCGCGCGCGAGGATCTTCTGGGCGCGGCCGGCCTCGCCGTAGAACCGCGCATCGAGCCGCGAGAGGCCGCTCGACATCGTGAAGAAGCCGCCGTTGGCGACGCTCGTCGAGACCGCGATCTTCTCGTCGCCGTCGATCAGCATGTAGAAGCGGTCGGCGCCGAGCGCCAGCTCGAGCAGCACGCCGGCGAAGCAGCTGTCGGCGGTGTCGGCGACCGCGTAGAAGCTGCGCGCGGTGTTGTCGTAGCGCTTGAGGACGCGGCGCTGGAGCAGGCGGACCTCGCGCGCAAAGCCCGTCGTCGCCTTCGCGAGGGCCTCGTCGCAGGCGCGGACCCTTTCGGCGTCGCCGTGTGTGCGCACCGTGAGCACGTTGCACTCGGGGTAGTCGAAGCGAAGGCGCAGCAGCGCGTCGTCGAGCTCGCGGAACGCGCGCAGCGACCACGGCTCCGACGAGGCATCGAAGCTATCGACCGCCTCGGGCGCGCGCACCACGAGCCCCCCGGTACGCGCACCCGAGTCGATCGACAGCTCGACGAACCGATACGTGATCTTCTCCGGCGTGATCTTCGGCTCGAGCGGCGTCAGCTCGAAGCGCGGCCCACGCGTGACGGTCTGCTTCGCCGCCAGCGCCTTCGCGCGCTCGCCGACGACCTCGTCCCACTTGCTGCGCGACACCAGGTGATCGACGAGACCCCAGTCCTTCGCACGCTTGCCCTTGATGCCCTCGGCGGTCGTGCAGAACACGTCCGCGCGATCGCGGCGCACCTTGCGCTTGTCGACGAGCCGCGTGAGCCCGCCGGTGCCGGGAAGCACCGCGAGCAGCGGAGTCTCGGGGAACGATACGGCGCTGTTGCCGTCATCGACGAGGATCGTCTCGTCGCACGCGAGCGCGAGCTCGTAGCCACCGCCGGCCGTCGTGCCCTTGCACGCCGCGAGCGACGCGAGGCCGCTGTTCGCCGACGCATCCTCGAGGTAGATGCGGGTCTCGTTCGTGAACTTGCAGAAGTTCACCTTGAACGAGTGCGTCGACAGCCCGAGCATGTAGATGTTCGCGCCCGAGCAGAACACGCGATCGAGATCCGCCGTGATCGTCACGCACTTGACCTCGGGGTACTCGAAGCGCAGGCGCTGGATCGCATCGGCGAGCTCGATGTCGACCGAGAGGTCGTACGAGTTGAGCTTCAGCTCGTACCCGGGCTTGTGCGGATGGTCGCCATCGACGGCCATCACGAGCGTCGCCTGGTCGCCGTTCGTCGTGAGCCGCCAGTGCTTGTAGCGGCTCGGGTGGGTCTCGAAGCTCGTCGGATCCATGGCTGGGGTGTATCAGGCAATAAACTGCTTGTCACGTACGTTCTGTATGCACTATATTTCCAACGGTGAGCTTCCTCGACGCCGTCGGCGCGCAAGTCCGCTCCCACCGCGAGCGACGCGGCTGGTCACGACGAGAGCTCGCCTCGGCATCGGGAGTGAGCGAGCGTTTCCTCGCGCAGCTCGAGGGTGGCGAGGGCAACATCTCGCTGCGCCGGTTCGCGGAGGTCGCGCACGCGCTCGGCACGACGCCGGCCGCCCTGCTCGCCCCCGCCGAGGCCGCACCCACTGCGCGGCCGATCGCCCTGCTCGGCGTTCGGGGCGCGGGAAAGTCGGCGGTCGGCGCGGCGCTCGCGAAGAAGCTCGGCCTGCGATTCGTCGAGGTCGACCGCGAGATCGAGGAGGCGGCCGGGCTCGCGCTCGCCGACATCTTCACGCTGCACGGCGAGGCGTACTACCGGCGCGTCGAGCGCGAGGTGTTGACGCGGCTCGTCGCCGAGCCCGGCGTGCTCGCGACCGGCGGATCGATCGTCAACGACGCGACGAACTTCGCGCTGCTCAAGAGCCGCGCCCACACGGTCTGGCTGCGCGCGACCGCCGAGGATCACTGGAACCGCGTCGTCGCCCAGGGCGATCAGCGCCCGATGGCCGAGAACCCGCACGCGTTCGAGGAGCTCCGCGCGCTGCTTGCCGCACGGCAAAAGCTCTACGCCCGTGCGGATCGCACCATCGACACCAGCGACAAGACCGTCAAGCAGGTGGTCGCCGAGCTCGCCGCCGAGGCGTGAGCGCACACACGGCCCGGCCCCGCGATTGCAACATTCCGCCCCATGGGCATTCTTCGCAAGCTGTTCGGCAAGGACACCACCACTGACGTCCTCGAGCTGCTTACCGCGCAGCACAAGGAGGTCGACGAGCTGATCGCCAAGCTGGAGCACGGCAGCGGCCCCCGCCGCGGCTTGCTCGTGCAGCTTGCGGATCGCCTCGCGGCGCACGCGACCGTCGAGGAGAAGCTGTTCTACCCGGCGATCATGGCCAAGAAGACGGAGGATCAGCTCCACGAGGCCGTCGAGGAGCACCTGTCGATCAAGCGGCTGCTCGCCGACATGATCGAGATGCGCCTCGACGACGACTCGTTCGACGCCAAGCTCGCCGTGCTCAAGGAGCAGGTGCGCCACCACGCGCATCAGGAAGAGGAAGGCGAGCTGTTCCCCGAGGTGAAGGACATGCTCTCGGCGGACGAACGCGCGGCGCTCGGCAACGAGGTCCTCGTGATGTTCGAGGAGCTGATGCAGGGCCACCCGTCGCAGCAGGTGCCGAAGCAGACGGCGCAGGCCGCGAAGCTTCCGTCGCTGCGCTAAGGCTGCGGCGCGGGCGCCGGCGCCGGCGCAGGCGCCGGATACGGTTGCGGCTGCTGCGGATACGGCTGCCCTGGTGGCGGATAGGGCTGCTGCGGGTACATCGGCGGCGGCGCGGCGTACGGCGGCGGGGTGTACGCCGGCGGCGGCGGCTCGTGACGGTTGCGGTCCGGACGGAACGCGAACATCAGGCCGCCCGACGGAAACGTGCCGCCGGAGAAGTCCTGCGACTCGAAGTTCGTCAGCGTGACGTACGGTCCGAACTGGCCGATGCGCGACACGAACATCAGGCCGAACGTCACCGACGACGCGAGGCCCGTGAACTTCTGCACCGGGTCCGAGCCCGGCGTGCGCTTGATGTGGAATGGCATCAGGTTGAGCGAGACGAGCGGGCGAACCGGCCCGTTCTTGCGCTGGATGACGCCCTGGATCGACGCGTACTCCGCCGATGCCTCGTTCTTCACGGTCGAGCCGTTCGTGTCGTTGTAGTCGAGCCCGGCCGAGACGCCGCCGACGCGCGCGGCGAACGCGACATCGAACGCATCGCCGGTATCGATGTGGTGGCGAAAGCCGATCGAGCCGCCCGTCGGAATCGGGAAGAAGAAGAACCACAGCTCGCCTTCGGCCGCGAGCTCGAGGTCAGTGTCGTCGGTGATGCCGTACGACAGCGTGAAGCGCGCGGCGGCGGCCGGTGACTGGCCGTAGGTGTTCGTGTACTCCTGGGGCGTCATGCCGTCCTTCTTCGCGATCAGGTCGAGCGTCGGCGCCTCGCCGTTGATCGCGACGCCGGCCTTGCCATGCCCCACCGTCGTCGCCGGTTCGGAGGCACCGGTGGCGACCGGCAGGAAGCAGCCCGCAAGCACGAGTGGACAGAGATAGGCCAGCACCCTCATGACGCGATCATCGCCGCTCGCGCACGCGGTGTCACGTGCGTGCCAGATTCTTCCAGTCAGGATGACGTGAGCAGCTTCTCGAGCTCGGCCTCGTCGATCACGGTGACGCCGTGCTTCTGCGCCGCCTCGAGCTTCGTCTTGCCGGTGTCGGCGCCGGCGACGAGGTAGGACGTCTTCTTCGACACCGACCCCGCGACCTTGCCGCCCGCCTGCTCGATCCGCTTCTGGATGTCGGCGCGCGCCTGCGTCAGCGTGCCGGTGACGACGAGCGTCTTGCCGGTCAGCGGTCCCTCGGCGATGGCGACGACTTGCTCCTCGGGATCGATGCCGAGCGCGCCGAGCTTGTCGAGGATCGCGGCGGCGTGCGGGTCGCGCAGGAACCGATCGACCGCGATCGCGATGATCTCGCCGATGCCCTCGATCTCCGACAGCTCCTCGACGAACGCCTCGTGCTCCTTGGCACCGGCCGCGGCCCGCAGCGCGGTGAGGCGGCGGTAGCGCTGCGCGATCGCCTTCGCGGCGACGCCGCCGACATGCGGGATGCCGAGTGCGGCGAGCAGGCGCGAGAACGTCGCGGCCTGGCGCGCCTTGTCGATCGCGGCGATCAGGTTCTTCGCGGACTGCTCGGCGAAGCGCTCGAGGCTGTCGAGCTGCTCCCACGTCAGCGTGAAGATGTCCGCGACATCGTGCACCAGGCCCTGCGAGACCAGCTGCGCGACGACCTTCTCGCCGAGGCCGTCGATGTTCATCTGGCCACGCGATGCGAAGAACTCGATCGCGGCGAGCTGCTGTGCCGGGCAGCCGAGCCGGTTCGGGCACGCGAGCGCGACCCTGCCCTCCTCGCGCTCGAGCGGCGAGCCGCACGACGGACACGCCGTGGGCGTCTCGAACGCCGGGCCGGGGCCCTTCTCGGTGACGCCGAGGATCTGCGGGATGATCTCGCCGGCCTTCTCGATCAGCACGCGGTCGCCGCGCCCCAGGCCAAGCCGCTGCACCTGATCGTAGTTGTGTACCGACGCGCGCGACACGGTCGTGCCCGACACGTCGACCGGATCGAGCACCGCGACCGGCGTCACCGCACCGGTGCGGCCGACGTTCGGCTCGAGGTCGCGCAGGATCGTCGTGACCTGGCGCGCCGGGAACTTGTAGGCGATCGCCCAGCGCGGAAACTTCGACGTCGTGCCGAGCCCCTGGCGCTGCGCGAAGTCGTCGACCTTGATCACGAGGCCGTCGACCTCGTACGGCAGGTCATCGCGCTTGTCCTGCCACTGATGGACGCAGCCGATCAGCGTGTCCCAGTCCGCGGCCGACGAGTTATTCGCCGACACCGGCAAGCCGAGCCGCCGGATGTAATCGAGCGACGCGAGATGTCCTTTCGCGTAGCGCTGGCCGTCGACGACCTCGTAGAGGATCGTCCGCATCGGGCGCTTCGCGACCTCGCGCGGATCCATCTGCTTGATCGTCCCCGCCGCGGTGTTGCGAGGATTCTTGAACGGCTCCTCGCCGAGCTTGACGCGCTCGGCATTGATCGCGGCGAACTCCGCCTTCGAGATGTAGATCTCGCCGCGCACGACGATGTCGACCGGCTCGCGCAGCCGCAGCGCGACGCCGTGCACGCACTTCACGTTCGGCGTCACGTCCTCGCCGATCCGGCCGTCACCGCGCGTCGCCCCGAGCGCGAGCACGCCCTGCTTGTACGTCAGCTCGATCCCGAAGCCGTCGATCTTCGGCTCGATCGAGTACACGACGCTCTCGCCATCGAGCCCGCGCAGCACGCGCTCGTGGAACTCGCGCAGGTCTTCCTCGCCGTACGTGTTGTCGAGCGACAGCATCGCGACCGGCCGCTCGACCTTCGGAAAGTCCGAGATCGGCTCGTGGCCCACGCGTCGCGTCGGCGACCACTCGACGACCCAGTCCGGATGCGCGGCCTCGAGCTCGCGCAGGCGCTTCGCCATGCGGTCGTACTCGAGGTCGCTGATCGTCGGCGTCGCGTCGACGTAGTAGCGCCGATCGTGCTCGGTCACCTCGTCGACGAGTGCGAGGTAGTCCTGCCGCGAGTCAGCCATCGCGGCGCAGCATAGCGCTACTCGTCACTTCCGTTCATCAGCTCGGCGCGTCGCCGCGCGCGCAGCTCGCGCAGCCGCTGCTGTGCGTCGTCGGGCGAGATCTCGCCGCTGCCACCGCCGCGCCTCTGCATCGCGCTCTGGATCCGCGCTTTGTCGCGCTCTTCCCCCGACACGATGCCGTCGCCGTCGGTATCGAGCCCCGAGCCGAGACCAGATGCTGGCCGCACCGGCGCGTGCGCCGAGCCGCTGCCACTCGTCGCAACCGGCGGCGCCTCCACGGCCTTGTGCGTGATCTCGTGAACCACCGGCGCCGGCGCCGCGGATCCCTCGGTGGGTTTCGCAGAGGAGCTCGGCTTGCACGCGGCGAGCGAGCCGATCACCACCAGCGACGCGAGCTTCATGCGACTCAATCGTCGAGGTGAGACGGGCGCTTCTTGCCTTCGATGAAGGCATCGAGCTCCTGCTCTTCGGGCGACACTTCGTCGATCAGTACGTCGGCATCGTGGGCGCTGATCTCTTCGACCTCGAGGTCGCCGACATCGCCGAGCCGCACCGAGCCGACCGCGATCCGGTGCGGAGCGCGCGGCAGATCCGTGTCGTCTTCTTCATCGTGCTCGTCGGTCACCTCGTCGATATCGATCTCGACGTCGTCGGCGATCGCGGGGCGGTTCGCATCGAGCTTCTTGCCAACGATGCAGCCCGCCTTGACGGTCACCTGGAACGGCCGGCCATCGAAGTAGGCGTCGATCGCCTCCTTGATGTACCAGAACACGTCCTGCATCTCCTGGCCGGAGCCGGCGATCTCCTTCCACTCGGCGAGCGGTCCGTACTCGATCACCGGCGCGAAGAAGAACTCGCGCGAGCTCTTGAACAGGAGCGTGAACTCTTCGACCTCGAGGCCACCGGCGAGGTTCGCGGAGCGCATGCAACGCTCGACGTGATCGACGGTGGGGAGCAGCTCGATGTGCTTGTCGAGCCGGTCGAGCGCCTCGTGCTTGTCGTGCTTGATCAGCACCTCGCGATAGAGGTCGTGGAACTCCTCGAACGTGCCGGCGAGCGGCAGCGTGCAGCGGACCTCGCCGCCCTTCTTGCACACGCGCGCGAAGTCGCGGAGCGCCGCCTCGAGATTCGGCATCTCGGAGAGGCCCAGGTTGCACACGACGAGATCGTAGACGTCGTCGGCGAACGACAGCTTCGGCACCGCGCTCTCGGTGCGGAAGAACACGCCCTTCTTGCCGAGCGGACCGAGGTCAGCGACCTTGCGGCGCGCGACGTCGAGCATCGCGCTCGAGGCATCGATCGCGATCAGGCGCGAGCCGTCGTTCATGCGGCGCAGGATCTCGATCGTCGGATAGCCCGTGCCGCAGGAGATATCGAGCACCTGCCCGCGGTCCGGTACCGCGAGGTTGCGCAGCAGCATTTTGCCGAAACGCGTCCCCCAGACCGGCGCAATCTCTTCGTCGTAGATGCGCGCCAGCTTCTCGACTTTGAGGCTGCGCTTTTGGTGGACTGTCACGGGAGCGGGTCCCGCTCGCAATCCTGGCGTGATTTCGTACAGTTGTCTACTGGAAGTTGAAATCCACCTGGTACGCCCCCGACACGTTCGCCGAGCCGCCGTCGACGAGGACCCAGTAGAGATGGTTCTCCGATGCCGTGAACGAGATCGTCGACAAACCGCCGCTATTCACGCAGTTGGCGCCGTCATCGTCGGCGCAGGCGAGCTCGCCGGCCGGCCCGCGCGACCAGATCGCGGTGTCCCACGCCGCCGTCGCGGAGGCCTGGTTGCACGTGCTGGCCGTCACCGTCTTCGTCACGCCGGGGCACATCGAGAACGCAAAGCCGTTCTCGCCCGCCATGTGCTGCGCGCAGCTGCCGTCCTCGACGTTCGTCGCCCCGGTCGTGTCTCCCGTCTGCGAGTACGACGCCGAGCCGATGACGCCCGACGGCGTGACGAGCCCGCCGTTGCGATGGCCGCGCTCGACGCGCAGCTTCAGCGAGTGGCCGGTCTGCGTGCCGTCGAGGCCGTCGACGACGATGCAGTTGGCTCCCGCCTTCATCGTGCCGAGCCAAACGGTCTGCACGCTGCTGCAGTTGTTCGCGTTGTCGTGACACACGACGCCGCCGGGCGCCGCGCCCGCCGCACACGCCCCGTGAAACACGCGAATGACGGTGTCGAAGTCGCTGCCGAACGTGTCGAGGTAGACGACCTCGTCGGCGGCGAGCGTCACCGTGTAGAACACGTCGAGCCCGCCGGTGCCGCCGCACAGATTCCCGGCGGTGTTCGGCTTCGATGCGTCGTCGTGCGCGTAGGTCAGGTCAGCGGTGAAGTCGCCGCCCGCCGACACATCGATCGCGCCGCCCGGCAGATCGTTGACCGGCGCGATGCAGCTCTCACACGCATCGACGCCCGGCGGCGCATCGCTCGACGCCCGCGAATCCATGGCCGCATCCGCCGCGGTGCCGGAAGGCTCGCACGTGTTCTGCACCGAGCACGTCAGGTTCGCCGGGCACGCCCCGCCCGGCCCGCACGGCGCCCCTGGGTGAACAGTCGGTGAGTAACAACCGACCAGTCCGGCAAGGACTAGCCATCTCATCTCGACCAGTATGACATCCGAACCGATTACGCGTCGCGCTTGACGTACAGCTCGGCGCCGGTCTCTACGAACTCCGCGGACTTCGCCGCAAACCCGTCCGCCTGCTGCTTCGCCATCTCGCGCACTTCTTCGGTGATCTTCATCGAGCAGAACTTCGGGCCGCACATCGAGCAGAAGTGGGCGACCTTCGCACCGTCCGCCGGGAGCGTCTCGTCGTGGAAGTCCTTGGCGGTGTCGGGATCGAGCGAGAGGTGGAACTGATCACTCCACCGGAACTCGAAGCGCGCCTTCGACAGCGCGTTGTCGCGCGCCTGCGCGCCGGGGTGCCCCTTCGCGAGGTCGGCGGCGTGCGCGGCGATCTTGTACGCGATCACGCCGTCCTTGACGTCGTCGCGATCGGGGAGGCCGAGGTGCTCCTTCGGCGTGACGTAGCAGAGCATCGCGGTGCCGAACCAGCCGATCATCGCAGCGCCGATCGCGCTCGTGATGTGGTCGTAGCCGGGGGCGATGTCGGTGACGAGCGGCCCGAGCGTGTAGAACGGCGCTTCCTTGCAGATCTGCATCTGCAGGTCGACGTTCTCCTTGATCTTGTGCATCGGCACGTGGCCGGGGCCCTCGATCATCGTCTGGACATCGTGCTTCCACGCGATGTCGGTCAGCTCGCCCAGCGTCTCGAGCTCCGCGAGCTGTGCACGATCGTTCGCGTCGGCGATCGAGCCGGGACGCAGACCATCGCCGAGCGAGAACGCGACGTCGTACTTCTTCATCACCTCGCAGATCCGCTCGAACTCGGTGTAGAGAAAGTTCTCCTTGTGGTGCGCGAGGCACCACTTCGCCATGATCGAGCCGCCGCGCGACACGATGCCGGTGACGCGGTTCGCGGTGTACGGGATGTACGCGAGGCGCACGCCCGCGTGGATCGTGAAGTAGTCGACGCCCTGCTCGGCCTGCTCGATCAACGTCTCGATGAACATGTCGATGTTCAGCTTCGTCGGATCGCCACCCGCCTTCTCGAGGCACTGATAGATCGGCACCGTGCCGATCGGCACCGGCGAGTTGCGGATGATCCACTCGCGCGTCTCGTGGATGTTCTTGCCCGTCGACAGATCCATCACGGTGTCGGCGCCCCACTTCACCGCCCACCGAAGCTTGTCGACCTCGTCGCCGATGTTCGACGCGACGGCGCTGTTGCCGATGTTCGCGTTGATCTTCACCAGGAAGTTCTTGCCGATGATCATCGGCTCGCTCTCCGGGTGGTTGATGTTCGCGGGCAAGATCGCACGGCCGCGGGCCAGCTCGTCACGCACGAACTCGGGCGTCACGCTCTCGCGGATCGCGACGAACCGCATCTCGGGCGTGATGATCCCGCGCCGCGCGAAGTGCATCTGCGACTGGTTGCCGCCCTCGCGCGTCCGCGCCTCGATCCACGGCGCCCGCAGCTTCGGCAGCCCCTGATGCGGATCGCAGCCCTGCGGGCCCGACGTGTCGTAGACGTCGAACGGCGGCTCGCCGCCCGACAGCTGGATGCGCCGCACCGGCACGCGCAGCCCGCTCTGCTCGACGTAGACCTTCTCCGACGACGGGAAGCCCTCGATCGGAGTGACATCTACAGACTCAACGACAGGCAGCTTCTTCGACATTTCGCCTCCCTACGCCGGCATTACCCGGGTCAGGTTCTGGGGTCGCACGTTCACTCGTGCCTCTCAGCCTCCGTCGAGGAAGCTCCCCCGTTATGTGGTCAGGTCGGCGGACCCTACCGCAGGCTATGGCGTACGTCGAGCCTTCGCGAGCCGGTCGACGTGGGCGAACAGCTCGGACAGGCGAAGCGGCTTGCCGAGGACGAGCGCGCCCTCGATCTCGGGCAGCGAGGTGCCCCACGTCTCCGACATCAGGATCACCGGCAGCGACGCGAGCTTGTCGTCGGCCCGGATCGCCGCGAGCAGCTGGCGGCCGTTCATCACGGGCATGATCTCGTCGCACACGACGACGTCGCACGGCTGCGTGCTCAGGATGCGCAGCGCGTCCGCGCCATCGCCTGCCTTGAGCACGCGATGACCTTCGCCTTCGAGGGCCATCGACAGCACCTCGAGAACAGCGAACTCATCGTCGGCGACGAGGACGGTCAACATCAGGACCCGCGCGGTCTCCGGGGATCACGGGTGACCCGGTACAGGCCTTCGAGAATCTCGCTCGCGCTGTTCGCATCCGGCGACAGCTCGACACCGCGATCGGTGATGCACAGCTCGCGGACGTTCGGATCGTGGCCCGCGCCGCGCTGCTTGATCACGCTGACCAGCCGCTTGAGCTCGCTGCCGACGTCCATGTACTCGAGCAGGATGATGTTGTCGACGAGCGCCGAGAGTCCCTGCACGCGGACCTCGACCTCGGGTCCGAAGATCTTCAGGGTCTCCTCGGTGATCAGCACCGTCGCGTCGAGCGCGCGCAGCTCGTTCGTGAGCGCGGTGACGAAGCGGATCGTGCGCTCGGGGAACGCGGCGCCCTGGCGGAAGCCGTCGATGCCGTCGATCACGACGCGCTTGACCGAGCGCTCGCGGACGTCGGCGATGATCTTCTCGGCGAGCGCGTCGAGCGAGTAGCGCAGCGCCGGCTGCCACATGATCTTGATCATCCCGGACGCATCGTTCTCGCGGAACGACGACATGCCGAGGTGCTGCGCGGTCTCGATCAGCCGCTCGGGCGGCTCGTAGAAGCCGAAGTACAGGCAGGCTTCCTGCTTCTTCGCGCCGTCGTCGAGGAAGTGCAGCGACAGCAGCGTCTTGCCGCTGCCCGAGAAGCCGAGCAGCATCGTCGCGCTCGACGCGAGCAGGCCGCCGCCGAGCATCGCGTCCAGGTGGTCAATCCCCGTCGACACGCGCCGGTAGTGCGTCGCCTGGCCGACCTCGGTGCGCCGCGCGAGCAACATCTCGGTGCGCGGCCGCACGATCAGACCCGCGTTGCTGATCTCCATCTCGTGTCGGCCGAGGAAGTGATCGCCGCCGCGGAACTTGAGGATCTCGACCTCGCGAACCGTGCGTTGCGCGGTGCGGTCGAGTGTCAGCTCGAGCAGACCGTCGACCATCGAGTGCTCGGCGCCCGACGCGTTCTGCGCGTTCATGTTCGCGAGCACGATCGTCGTGCAGCGCGACATGTCGGAGAGCACTTGCAGCTCCGCGACGAACTCCTTGAGCGCCGCCTCGGGCTCGCCGAGCGAGTGGGCGGTCGTCAGGCCGTCGAGGACGAGCAGCGTTGGCTTCTCGTCGGCGATCACGCGGCGCAGCAGCGCGAGCAGCCCTGGCAGCCGGCGTTCGCGCAGCACCAGGTACGCGCCGACGTACGCGATCTGTTTACCGATCGCTTCGGCGTTGAAGAACGCCATTCCCGTCAGGTTGCGCAGCATTCGCGCGTGTGTCTCGGCGAGCAGCGTGACGTAGACGGCTTTGCCGCCCGCCGCGACGTGCGTGAAGCACGCTTGGTTGCCGAGCGTCGTCTTGCCGACGCCGGGCCTGCCCATGATGAGGTAGACGCCTCCAGGTACGAGCCCGCCACCTAGCAAGGTATCGAGCCCGGGCACTCCCGTAGGCACCCGACTTTCGTTACGGAATTCGCCAGCCATTGCGCACTAGGTCCTTCGAGCTGTTCGTCCCACGAGACGGACCAGGTGCGCAACGAGGTCGGGCGGCTCGATCGGCTTGGCCATGTAAAGCTGGAAGCCGGCGAGGATCGCCTCCTTGACATGATCGGCGTCCGCATGCCCCGACAGCGCGATCGCGGGGACCCAGCCGCCCTCGTCTGGACCGAGCGCGCGCAGCCGGCGCATGAACGAAAACCCGTCGAGGTCGGGGAGCGAGATGTCGGAGATGACGACGTCAGGGTGAAACGCCGCGATCTGCGTGAGCGCCTCGCCCGCGGAGTGCGACACGAGCGTCACCGCGCCGGCCGTCTCGAGCAGCAGCGCGAGCATGTCGGCCTGGTCGGGATCGTCGTCGACGACGAGGACCTTCGCTCCCGAGAGGTCGCCCTGCGCCGGCGCCGCCTGCAGCTCGGTGCGGGACGGAAGCGCGCGTGCGACGATCTGCGCCGCGAGCCGCGCGGTGACCTCGACGTGCCGCGGCTCCGGGTGCTCGCAGACGATCGCGTGATCGCCGGCATCGAGCACGAGCAGCGCGCCGGTGCCCGCGACGTCGTATGCGCCGAGCTGCACACCGGTGATCTCGTTCGTGCGCCTGTTGAGCTGCTCCGAGCCGACGAGCGCAACCGGTGCCGCCGCGCGATCGGCGATGAAGCATGCGGGCCGCGCGCCCGGCTGCAGCTCGACCTTCGCCATGCCGGTCAACTGCGCGATCTCGGCGAGCACGGCGGCGGTCGTGTCCTGCGCGCGGCGCACGCGAGCGAGCGCGTGATCGATGCGGCCGATGCGGACGCGCGTGGTCGCGGGCTCGAGCTCGACGATCACGAGGCCGTGCGCGCGGTGCATCATCGCGTCGAACGTGCGGTGATCGCGCGTGCGCACCTCGATCGGAGTGACGTCCTGCAGCTCGCCCGCGAGCAGATCGCGGAGCTCGCGCTCGCTCGGCGACTCGATCAGCTTCGCGATGCCGCCGCCGACGACGCGCGCGACGCCGAGGATCGCCTCGGTGTTCTCGCTCGCCGCGACGATCACGAGATCGCGGTCATCGATCGCCAACAACGCTCCGTGCTGCTGGACGTGACCGGCACGCAACGACGTCATAGGCGAAGCTTTCGGGTCTGCGGTGCGAGTAGTCAACGGAACTCACGACGCGAATCGCGCTACGCTTGTTCCCGTGGCAGAGGCGCACACCTTCGGCCGCTACCGTGTGACGAAATCGCTCGGGGCCGGCGCGATGGGCGAGGTCTACGAAGCCGTCGATGACGTGCTCGGACGTGAGGTCGCGATCAAGATCTTGCGCACCGACAGTGGCGCGGTACTGCTCGACGATCGCTTCCGCAACGAGGCCCGCGCGATCGCGCAGCTCTCGCATCCGAACATCGTCCACATCTTCGACATCGATCTCGCCGCGACGCCGCCGTACCTCGTCATGGAGCGCGTCGCCGGACCGCCGCTCGCCGACCAGCTGCCCCTTCCCGTCGAGCAGCTGATCCCGCTCGGCATCCAGATCGCGCGCGCGCTCGCGTCCGCGCACGCCGCCGGCGTGTTCCACCGCGACGTCAAGCCGTCGAACATCCTCGCCGCCGGCAACGGCATGTGGAAGCTCGCCGACTTCGGGGTCGCGCACGTGCCCGACTCGTCGGTGACGATGACCGGCCAGTTCGTCGGCTCGCCCGCGTACGCCGCGCCCGAAGCGCTGGTCAAAGGCGTCACCGGCGCCGCGAGCGATGTCTACGGCCTCGGCGCGACGCTCTACGAATGCGCCGCCGGTCGCTGGCCGCGCCTCGAGGCGAAGGGCGCGCTGCTCGCCCCGGTGCCTCCGCTCGCGCAGCTCGCGCCGCACGTCCCCGCGCACGTGTGCGCCGCGATCGATCGCGCGGTCGCCCTCGATCACGAAAAGCGCCCGACCGCGGCCGAGCTCGCCGAGCTGCTCGCGAAGGCGCCATCGCGGCCCGCCGCCGCACGCGCATCGTGGAAGCCGTTCGTATTCGCCGGCGCCGCTCTCGTCGCGCTCGCGATCGGCATCGCGGTGACGCGCGGCGGCTCGCACGATACGCCGCCGATCAACGCACCCGCCGGCGACGACAGCGAGCTCCAAGACATCGCGAACCAGGCCAACGCGGGCGACATCGACGGTGCGCGCGAGCGGCTCAAGGACTACGAAGAGACGCACGGCGAGGACGAGACGACGCGCGACCTGCGCCACCAGCTCGACCGGCTACGCAAGAAGCATCACGGCAAGCACGACAACTAGGCGACGTGATCGAGTGACAGGAACGCGAGATCGAGCGCCCCGATCATCGCCTCGGCCGACGCGAACCGATGGTCGGGATTCTTCGACAGCCCGCCGTCGATGAACATCACCAGCTCCGGCGTGCACCAGGCGGCGCCCTTCGCGAACATGTCGAGGCGCGGCGGCGGCGCCTTCACCTGCATGCGCATCTGCTGCATCGGCTCGGGATGATCGAACGGCACACGCCCCGTCAGCATCTCGAACAGGATCGTCGCGAGCGCGTACAGATCCGCACGCGCATCGACCTGCTTGCCGAGCGCCTGCTCGGGCGCCATGTACGCCGGCGTCCCGAACACGAGGCCGGTCGTCGTCAGCTTCGCGCCGCCCATCGCCGCCTCCGCATCACCGACGAGCTTGACGACGCCGAAGTCGACGATCTTCGCGCGCTCCCACCCGCCCATGTCGACGAGCATGATGTTGTCAGGCTTGAGGTCGCGATGCACGAGCCCCTGCGCGTGCGCATGCCCGACGCCGTCGAGCAGCTGCCGCGTGATCACGAGCGCACGCCGTGCCTTCAGCGGACCCTCCGCCATCAGCGCGGTCAGCGTCCTGCCGACGACCTTCTCCATCACGAGGAACAGGTATCCCGACTCGACGAACACGTCGGCCGCCGACACCAGGTTTGGATGGTCGAGCATGCGCACGGCATTGACCTCGCGCGCGAACCGCTTCATCAGCTCGGGGCTGCCCTGCGTGCCCTGCGCGGGCGACTTCAGCGCGTACCGGTTGCCCGCATCGTCCTGCACTTCCCACACACCGCCCATGCCGCCGCGGCCGAGCGGCGCGACGAGCGTGTACCTGCCGAGGCGCGTTCCGGGCTCGAGCACGGGCGCGTTGGCCGGGTTCAGACTCGCCGACATCCACCTCGAGGATACATGCTACGAACAGCACATGGACAGGCACCTGCCGGTCGTCGATCAGCAAACTGCGCCGCTCCCGACGGGCATGACCGACGAGGAGCTCGAGGCCGAGATCAAGCGCCTCAAGCGCGAGCGCAACGCCGTCATCCTCGCCCACTACTATCAGGAGTCGGAGCTCCAGGACCTGGCCGACCACGTCGGCGACTCGCTCCAGCTCTCGCAGGCCGCCGCCAAGACCCAGGCCGACGTGATCGCCTTCTGCGGCGTCCACTTCATGGCCGAGACGGCAAAGATCCTGAACCCCCACAAGATCGTCGTCGTCCCCGACCTCACCGCCGGCTGCTCGCTCGCCGACGGCTGCCCCGCCCCCGTCTTCAAGAAGTGGCTCGAGCAGTACCCCGGCCACACCGTCGTCTCCTACATCAACTGCTCGGCCGAGGTGAAAGCCCTCTCCGACATCATCTGCACCTCGTCCAACGCGGTGAAGATCGTCAAGGCCCTCGCCAACGAGAAGGTCGTCTTCGCTCCCGACCGCCACCTCGCCGCGTTCGTCGCCAAGGAAGCGAAGCGCCCCGACCTCGTCGCGTGGCAGGGCACCTGCATCGTCCACGAAACGTTCTCCGAGAAGCGTCTCCTCGAGCTGATGGCCCAGCACCCCGACGCCGAGGTGATCGCGCACCCCGAGTGCCACGAAGGCATCCTGCGCCACGCCCACTTCGTCGCCTCGACCTCGGGCCTGATCTCCTACGCCCAGTCCTCGCCCAAGCGAGCATTCATCGTCGCGACGGAAGCCGGCATCATGCACAAGATGGCGCAAGCCGCCCCGGGCAAGACGCTGATCGCCGCGCCGCCCGAGGACGAGTCCTGCTCGTGCAACGTCTGCCCGTTCATGAAGAAGAACACGCTGGAGAAGCTCTACCTCGCGCTGCGCGATCTCAAGCCGCAGGTCGATGTGCCGGAGCCGGTGCGCGTCCGCGCGCTCAAGCCGATCCAGCGTATGCTCGACATGAGTGTCTAGGGTCGCGCTCCTCTATCTGGTCGTTGCGTGCTCGCACGGCGCGCCGCCGCCGCCCGAACCGCCGCCCTCGGAGCCGTTGCCGATGGACGTCAGGCCCGGTGGTCGGCGCACGTTCGGCGCATCCACCTTGATCACCGCGGTCGCCGACGACTGGAGCTCGACGAAGGTCGTGATCACGCGCTGGCGCCCGCATCAGCAGACCGATGGTCGCCACAGCTGGGGCACCGGACCGTGGGAGCGCGTCGGTGACCCGTTCGATGGCGTGATCGGAGACGCCGGGCTGGCGTGGGGCGACGGCCTGCACGGTGACGGCGCGCCAAAAGGCCACGACGGACCGCGCAAGCGTGAAGGCGACCATCGCTCACCTGCGGGCGCGTTTCGCATCAGCGGACGGTTCGGGTTCGAGCGGCCCGATGGCCGCATGCTCGAAGACACCACCGAGTGCGTCGACGATCCCGCGTCGCGCTCGTACAACCTGATCGTGGAGCACACCGGATCCGCCGACTGGACGTCGAGCGAGCACATGCGCCAGGTGCCGCAGTACGCCGTCGGTGCGTTCGTCAACCACAACGCCAAGCGCGTGCCCGGCGACGGCAGCTGCATCTTCCTGCACATTTGGGCCGGCCCCGACTCGACAACCGTCGGCTGCACGGCGATGGACGAGCAGAGACTACGCGAGCTGCTGCGGTCACTCGGCGACAAAGCGGTCTTCGTGCAGTTGCCAAAAGCGGAATACCGCGCACTCCAGGCTGAATGGGGCCTGCCGGCGCAGTAGGCTTGGAGCCATGTCCTGGAAGACGATCCTCGTGCCGCACGACTTCAGCTCGTCCGCGAACCACGCCGCTGCGCTCGCGCGCGACGAAGCGAAGGTGCACGGCGCCAAGATCTTGCTGCTGCACGTGATCGACATTCCGCCCAGCTTCGAGACGACGTCGGTGATTCCGCCCGAGACGGGGGCGCCGATCAACGCGAAGGACTATGCGGTCGCGACCGCGGAGAAGCACCTCGAGGACATCGCGGCGCGGCTGGCGAAAGATGGCGCGACGGCGACGACGTTCATCCGCGTCGGGAATCCGGTCGATCAGATCAACATCTTCGCGGGCGAGAACAACGTCGACCTGATCATCATGGGGACGCACGGGCGGAGCGGGCTGCAGCACCTGCTCGTGGGCAGCGTCGCGGAGCGGATCGTGCGGACGAGCGTGAAGCCGGTGCTCACGATCCGTCACCCGACGTAGCGTAGACGTCGGTGACGGTGGCGACGGGGAGGCCCGAGGCGGCGACCTGATCGACGAGCGCCTGGAAGTCGGCGGTCCGCCACTCGGTGGACGCGGCCGGCGTGCCGTCGACGAGCTTGTGGAAGACGAGGATCAGCCACTCGTGGTTCTCGCGTGCTTCCTCGACGTACTCCTGCGCGACCGAGAGCGGGACCGAGGACGTGATGTAGCCGACGCGCAGGCGGCGCGAGTCGGACGGCGGGAACAGCTCCTGCTGGCCGGCGTAGATCGTGCGACAGGACGTGAAGTAGGTGCCGGCGAGCGCGAGGACGTTGCGATCGAACTCGCCCGACGGATAGGCGCAGTGGTCGTAGCCGGTGAGCTGGTTCGCGATCAGCCAGGCGCGCGTGTTGACCATGTCGTCCTCGACCTCGTTCGGCGAGAGCTCCGTGAAGTGGAGCGCGTGATCGACCTGCGTGTAGGCGTGGGCACCGATGTCCCATCCGGCGGCGGTGAGCGACTTCAGCTCCGAGAGCGAGAGGCGGTCGGGCTTGTCGATCTCGTCGACGATCACGTACGCGGTTCCGGTGAAGCCCTTCGCGGCGAGGATCGGCGCCGCGACATCGTTCTGCGTGGCGAAGCCATCGTCGAACGTGAACGACACGACGCCGTTCGGGAAGTGCGGCGCGGCTTCGGGGACGAGCGCGATCGCGTTGAGGTGGAGCGTCAGCGGGCCGGTGCGGTTGTCGGCGACGCGCACCATCACGTCGGTGATCGCCGCGCGGTTGGGCGTGCCGACGGTCTGGTCCGGGTGCCACGGGATCGCGAACGACACCCAGTCGCCTTCGGTGATCCACTGGCGGCTCTGGCCGCTGCGCAGATCGAACACGAACGCGTTGGCGAGGTTCGAGTCGCCGAGCTGGACCTCGAGCTCGCCGATCCGCGCGACGCCTTCGATCTTGAGCCAGAGGCGCGCGGTCTGCTTGGTGAAGTCGAACGCCGGCATGCTGATGCGCGCGAGCGAGCGCGTGGTGCCGATGCCGTCGGTCGTGACGACGGCGGCCTGCGAGCCGACCGCGACGTCGCTGGTGTCGGCGAGGTTCGCGACGCCCGGGTTCGCGGTGAAGCTGTTGCCCGGCTCGTCCTGTGTCATCCACATCGCGACCGTCTGCTCGGGCGCTTTGCCCGGCGGCACGGCGCCGCAACTCGTGCGCCCCTGGCTCGTCTTCCACAGACAGGCGTAGGTGTAGGCGCCGGTCAGGCTCGCGGTCGACGCGCCATCGGTGACGGTGACGTCGGCCGTGCCTTCCTGGAAGTGGCGATCGCCCGTGATGCAGGTGAGGTGATCGTCCGCGGCGTGGACCTGCGTGCACGGGACGCCGCCGATCGTGACCATGTCGCCGTCGGCGAAGCCGCTCCCGTGGAGCGTGATCGTCGTACCGCCGCCGACCGAGCCCTGCGCTGGCTCGATCGACGACAGGGCGAGCGGGCCACCGGAGGTGGCAAGGTGGCAGCCTGCAAGCAAAGCAAGGAGAGCGCAGCGCATCGCGCTGAGAGAAAGCAGGGGTCGTGCCTTGTGCGCGTAGAGGACAGTGTGTTCACGCGCTCGCATCGATCGCTGCCGATTCGCGGCGTTACGATGAGATCGATGCGATGGTTTGGGCTGGTGTGCGCGGCCGGCGCGCTCGCTGCGTGCGACGGGGTATTCGGGCTCGATTTCGTACCGACCGCCGAGCCGGATGCGCCCGCGATGCCGCGCCCCGATGCGCCGCTGGGCGTGTGCGGGCTCGTCGGGACCGGGTGCTGCGCGAGCGGCTCGGCGTGCACCGACGGCTCGCAGTGCCTGACGGTCGGCGCGGGCTCGCGGTGCGTGCTTCTCGCGGGCTCGTTCGAGGTGCCGTCCGCCACGAATGGCTGCGCGACCGCGCCCGCGTGCGAGGCCGACAATCCGTTCGTCAACACGCCGTGCTCGTGCCCGAGCGGCTTCGCGAAGCAGGACCTGGTGATCGACGATGGCTGCGGCACCGACACCGCGCCGGCGAACAGCCTCGCGACGATCTCGACGTGCGCGCCCGCGGCGGCTCCAGCAAGCACCGACTGGGGCGGCTGGTATCTGCTCGCGGATCTCGTCGAGTGCATTCCCGGCAATCCCGCCGATCACTGCATGACGCCCAATCCGGTCACGCACGCGTGCAGCTGCCCGGGGTCGACGCAGGCGGTGAATTTGCGGACGTTCGTCCCCGGCACCGGCTGCGCGAACGGCTACCTCGGCGGCACGCTCGCGATGTGTCTCGATACGAGTGTCGCGGTCGCGTCGATCCGCGGCGTGTTCGAGAGCGATCCCGATGGCGCGTGCCGCGTGCCGCTGCCCGGCTTCGGATGTCGCTGCCCGGCGGGCTCGGTCGAATCGAAGCTGCGCGTGCAGACGGATCGCGTCGTCAACAGCACGACGTTGTTCTTCCGCAGCACGATCACCGTGTGCCTCGCTCCGCCCTAGCGCTCTTTCCAGTAGCGCGTCTGCGCCGACATCAGCGCCTCGCGAACGACCTGCTTCGCCTCGTCGCGACCGATCGCGAGCTCGCCGGCGATCGTGTCGATCGTCTCGCCGGCCATCCACCGCGCGAGCGCATCGTTGTAGCCGCCGCGCGCCGTGCACGTCTGCTTGTGAACGAGGCGCCAGTCGGCGGTCGACGGGCCGCGCGTCGCGTCGTACGTGCGCTGGATCGCATCCTCGCGCGGGTTCGACGGGATGATGAACTCGGTCGCCGAGCGATCGGTGGGCGACAGCGGCCAGCTGATGTAGTGGTCGCCGGCGTCGTCGCTGTAGGCGAGACGTGATTCCGACGAGCCCGCGCGAACCGCGCCGCCGTCGCGAACCATCTCCGAGCTACCGCAGCTGTACTCGGCGGTGAACGTCGAGCGAGGAGCACGCGCCGCGCACGCCGACGCGGTGACGAGGACGAGGACGAGGAGGTTGCGCATGCCCGACGCTTCAGCAACTGCCGCGCCAGCGTTTTGCGACCGTTTTCAGGCAAGCGTTGCCGGGGTCGGCAAGTCTTGCCTGGCCGCTACAGCGAATATTGCTTCGCCTTGAGCGTGAACGTCCGGATCGGCATCGCGATCAGCTGCGCCGCCTTCGTCTTGACGCCGCCCGCCGCCTCGAGCGCCTCGACCATGCGGCGCCGCTCCAGCTCCTCGAGCTCGTCGGCGATCGGCCGGAATGTGCGGCGAGTTTCGACGGGCTTGCCGGCGGTCGCCGGCGCCGGGACATCGGGCGTGCCGCCGAGCTCGGGCGGCAGGTCGCTCGGCTCGACGGTGTCGTCGGGTGCGGTGACGGCGGCAAATTCCATCGCACGGCGCAGCTCGCGCACGTTGCCAGGCCATGTGTGTGTCAGCAGCACCTGCATCGTCGCCGGCGCGATCTTCTTCTCCGGGCCGACGAACGCCTGCGCGAGCAACGGGATCTCGCACTTGCGGTCCTTGAGTGGCGGCAGCACGACGCGCGCGCCGGCGAGCCGGTAGAGCAAGTCCTGGCGGAAGCGGCCGGCGGTGACCTCCTC
Organism: Deltaproteobacteria bacterium; assembly: GCA_019237945.1. Lineage (GTDB taxonomy): Bacteria > Myxococcota_A > Polyangia > Haliangiales > Haliangiaceae > JABFXX01. The sequence continues at coordinate 28,550 of JAFAOG010000112.1, forward strand.
GTCGAGATTCTTGTGCGTCGCCGCGACGAGACGCACGTCGACGGGCCGCTCGCGCGTATCGCCGACGCGCACGATCGTCTTGCTCTCGAGCGTGCGCAGCAGCTTCGCCTGCACAGCGAGCGGGAGGTCGCCGACCTCGTCGAGAAACAGCGTGCCGCCGTCGGCCGCCTCGAACAGACCGGCCTTCGCGGCGAGCGCGCCGGTGAACGCGCCCTTCTCGTGGCCGAACAGCTCGCTGTCGAGCAGCGTGTCGGGCCCGAGCGCCGCGCAGTTGACGGGGATGAATGGCCCCTTGCGCCCCGACCAGTGGTGCACGGCAAACGCGGCGTGGTCCTTGCCCGCGCCGGTCGGGCCGTTGACGAGCACCGGCAGCGACGAGCCCGCGAGCCGCTCGAGCAGCGCGAACATCCGCTGCATCGCCGGATCGGCGACGAGCACCTCGCGGTTGCCGAGCGAGATCCGCGTGACCGCTTCGTGCGGCGCCGCGACGCGCCCGGGCTTCGCACGACGAGCCGCGCTGCGCGCCTCGAGCAGGATCGTGTCGGCATCGACCGCGTCGGACGGGCACATCGCGAGCCCGGCGTGCGCGCCCTCGACCTCGGCGACCGCACGCTCGGCGATCTCCTGCGCCTCCGCGCGATCGACCTCGGGCAGCAGCAGCAACGCCTGGCCGTCATCGCCGCCGCCGACGACATCGATCAGCCGCACCGCCTTCGTCAGCTGCGCCGGCTTCGCGCCGAGCACCGCGACGACGGCGAGCGTCCGCTTGAACGTCACCGCGCGCTCGAGCTCCTCGACGAGCCGGCGCCGCCACTGCGCCTCGCCGAGCGTCGAGCGGGCGGGCGTCGTCGGCTGCGAGACCTGGAGCACGAGCACGACGTCGCCGACGGTGGCGACATCGCCCGACGCCATCACGCGCGCCTCCGAGACCGGCTCGCCGTTGACGCGCGTGCCGTTGTGGCTGCCGAGGTCGGCGATGCGCACGATGCCGTCGTCGACGCGGATCGTCGCGTGGCGCCGCGACACGCTCGCATGCTGGACGCGCAGCTCGACCTCCGGCGCGCGCCCGATGACGACGGCGCCGCTGAGCGGCAGGTGGAAGATCGACGACGTGTCGTTGTCGACGACGACGAGATACGCGGTTCCGGGCCCGCTGACGTCGCGCTCGAACGTGACGAGCCTACTTGCAGTGCGATCGACGCTGCTCATCCGATCCTCCCTCGCTGCGACTGACGACGTCGTCGGTGCCCAGCCGCCATGGCACGTGCTCGGCGATGAAACATTCCAGCTCGTCGCGGCCGCGCTTCTCGACGCGCAGCGGCCACGCGCCGACGATCTTACCTTCGGTCGCGATCCACAGCGTGTCGCCGTCGCGCGCGAGCCCGCTGATCGCACCCGCATGCGGATCGCGCGTCGCGAGCAGGCGCCCGGTCGCGGTGTCCCACACCTCCGCCAGGCCCGCGTCGTTGCCGCTGACGAGGCAGGCTCCGTCGCACGCGAAGACGAGCGCGCGGACGTCGCCGGGCGCGCCGTCGATCGTCGTCGTCGCGCGGTCCGCGATCCTGCCGCCGACGACGGCGCGGATCTCGATCGCGGCGGGCCCGCCGATCGCGAGCCACCGGCCATCCGCCGAGAACGCGAGCGAACGGATCGGGTGACGGAGCGTGTGCGAGCTGACGACGCGGCTCGCGGACCACGCGCGCACCTCGCCGCCCGTGCCTCCCGCGACAAGCAGATCGCCGGCCGGCGCGAACGCCACGACCGCGAACGGCGATGCATCGAGGACGCGCGCGTTGTGCTGCGCGAGCGACCACATGCGCAGATCGCCGCCCGCCGTCGCGAAGCGATCGCCGTCGGGCGCCGTCGCCACCGACACGAGCGGCCCCGGTGCCTCGGGCCCCGCCGCGTGCGCCTCGCGCGTCCCCATGTCCCAGACGAGCGGGGCCGCGTCCTCGCCCGCGGAGATCAGGTGCGCACCATCGGGCGTGAACGCCGCCGCGAGCACGCGGCCGTCGTGCTTCGCGAGCACGTCGTCGCCGGGCAGCACCGAGATCCGGCTGTCATCGCGCGCCGCGACGACGACGCCCGTGCGCGACACCGCGAGCGCATGCACCGGCGAGTCGACCAGCTGCTCGCGCGGCGCGACGGCGGTCGTATCCCACAGGCGCGCGGTGCCATCGCGGCTGCCCGTCACCAGCGTGCCGCCGGCGAACGCGATCGACGTCAGCGCATCGGCCTGCTCGAACGTCGCGATCGGAGCGCCGGTCGTCGCCGACCACAGCTTCGCGAGCCGATCCGCGCCGGCGGTCGCGACGTAGCGCCCGTCCGGAGAACGCGCGACGGCGACGATCGGCCCGGCGTGCCCGGCGAGCGAGATGTCGGACTCGATCTGCGCGCGCGCGTTGCCGTCCTCGCCGAATGGCCGCTCGCTCGGGATCGTCCACAGGTGCAGGCCGCCGTCGGAGTCGCCGCTGATCAGCGTGCGTTCGCCGACGATCGCGAGCGCGGTGACCGGCCGCCCGTGCCGCAGCGGCGCGACGATCAGCTTGCCGAAGAACGGGCTCCACACGCCGGCGGTGCCGTCGGCGCTCGCGGTCGCGATCCACGTCATCGACGGCGACCACTCGAGCGCGGTGATCGCAGCGGTGTGTCCGCGCAGCATCGCGATCACGGTGCCGTTGTACGCCCACACGCAGCCGCTGCCATCTTCGGCTCCCGCGGCCGCGAACAGCCCGAGCGCGGCGAAGCGCACGGTCGTCAGCGCGGCCGTCGGCAGCCCATCTCCCGGCGCGCACGACGGCGTGATGCTCGTGCCGTCGACGAGATTCCACACGTGCGCCGCGCCGTCGTTGCCAACCGTCGCGAGCCGTCCGTCGAGCGCGAACGTCACGTCGCGGATCGCGCCGTCGTGCGCCCTGCGCTCGAACACGGGTGCGCCGTCGAGCGTCCACACGCGCACGACGCCGTCGTCACCGCCGAACGCGACGCGCTTGCCCGCGACATCGAATGCGATCGCGTTCGCCCCCGCGACCTCGCCGAGCACGCGCTCCGACTGCCCGTCGGCGGTCCACACCTCGGCGCGCCGCGCGGCGACCGTGACGATCCGCGTGCCATCGGGGCTCGCCGCGACGACCGCATCGCCCTGCGCGTGCAGCAGCTCCTGCTTCTGCGCGAGGAACGGCCGCCGCGCCTCCGCGATCAGCAGCTGGCGCGCCGGGCTCGGCTCGCCGCGCGCGGCCTCGACGAGATACGCGAGCGCGATGCCGGCATGACCGAGCCGCAGCTCCGACCGACCGCGCTCGTCGAGCAGCGCCGTCCTTCGCACCTCCGCGCGATCGCGCGCGTCGATCACGCTCTGGATGCTCAGCGCGCCGATGACGACGAGCACGGTCAGCGCGACGATCGAGACGCCGATCGCGACGCGATAGCGATGCGCCCATCGCCGCACCAGCTGGCCGACCGTGTAGCGGTGCGCGCCGACGAGCTGCCCGGTCTCGAAGCGCTGCAGGTCCTGCGCGAGCTCCGATGCCGTCACGTAGCGATCGGCGGGCGCGCGCGCCATCGCCTTGTTGACGATCGCGACGAGCTCGGCCGGCGCATCGGGCACGAGCTGCTCGATCGGCGTCGGCGGCCCCGCCTTCACGAGGTCGACGACCTCCTTCGCGACACTGCCCTTGTACGGCGCGCGCCCCGACAGCACCTTGTACAGCAGCGCGCCGAGCGCATACACGTCCGCGCGCTGATCGACGCCATCGCCGCGCGCCTGCTCCGGCGGCATGTACGCCGGCGTGCCGACGACGCTCCCCGACGCGGTCTCCTCCGGCAGCGCGCGCACCGGCAGCCGCATCGATTCCTTCGGATCCGTATGCGCGCCGAGGTCCTTCGCGAGACCCCAGTCGATCACGACCGTCTCGCCGTACTCGCCGACGAGCACGTTGCCCGGCTTGAGGTCGCGATGGATCACGTTGTTCGCGTGCGCATACGCGAGCGCATCGGCAACCGCGATCACGCGCGGCAGCAGCGCGAGCCGGTCGTGCAGCGTCTTGCGCTCGGCGACGACCTTGTCGAGCGAGCGACCGTCGACGAGCGGCATCGCGTAGAACGGCTCGCCGCCGGGCCACACGCCCGCCTCGTAGACGTGGATGATCGCCGGGTGCTGCAGCCGCGCCGTGATCCGCGCCTCGCGCTCGAACCGCCGCGCGATATCGCGGTTCTTCGGCAGCAGCTCCTTGATCGCGACCGATCGGCCAAGGCGCAGATCGCGCGCCTCGAGCACGCGTCCCATGCCGCCTTTTGCGAGCTCGCGCGTGATCACGTAGCGCGAGCGATCGACCTCGATCAGCTCGCCGAAGTCGCGTAACGCGCCGAGCACCGGCGTCGGCAACGAGCGGGCCTCGGTTCGCGGCTCCGCACCGTCGACCGTGTCCTCGGGGTCCGCCACCGGCACTGTACCGTCCTGTGCATCCCCCATGCCGCTGGCCACGATGGCACAGCCGCTGCAACGCCATCAAGCATGTTAGGTTGGCGGTACCGGGTGATGTGGCGATGGGTGTGTGCACTCGTTGTGGTGGCCGGCTGCTGGTCGGATGACCCGCTCGTCGACGGGGAGCTGACCGCGGCCCAGCTCGCGCATTTTCGCGAGCAGTTCCATCACACGGCGTTCGATCCCTGTGCGCTGCCGCCGGGCGTCGATTGCAACAAGGCCGCGCAGCTCGGGCAGGAGCTGTTCTTCGACGTCCGGCTCTCGGATAGCGGCACCGGCAGCGGCTCCGACTACCGGCCGTCGGCAGGGACCGGCAAGACGTCATGCGCGACCTGCCATGACCCGAACGGGTACTTCATCGACACGCGCATGCCGAATAGCGTGTCGCAGGGCCAGACGAAGTGGACCCGCCGCAACGCGATGACGCTCCTCGATCTGCAGCTCAAGGCGTCGCTGACGAATCGCTTCACGTGGGACGGCAGCTACCACACCGCCGGCGACGTGCTGACGCTCGCGATCACGAAGGCGATGAGCGCGAAGACGGCGAACGTCGCGTACTACCTCCAGCACGAACCGCAGTACGCGACGCTGTTCTGGGACGCGTTCGGCATGGCCGACCCCTACGAGGGCGCGAAGCTCGCGTTCGACGCGTATCTCTACCGGCTCGCCGGCGAGAGCCCGTTCGACGCATACGTCGACGGCGACGACACCGCCCTCTCCGCCGACGCGAAGCGCGGCTTCGGCGTGTTCGTCGGACGCGGCACGTGCGTCGAGTGCCACTCGGGCCCCGCGCTCGGCGACTTCGTGCCGCGCAACACGGGCGTCGCGCAGGCGGGCTCCGCGTCCGATGCGGGCGCCGGCTCGGCGGACGGCGATCCCGCGGACCTCGGCGCGTTCGTGACGCCGAGCTTGCGCAACATCGCGATGACCGGCCCGTACATGCACGCCGGGCAGCTCGCCTCGCTGTCGGCGGTGATCGACTTCTATCGCCGCGGCGGCGACGCGACGAGCTTCCCCGGCACGAAGGATCCGCGGATGGTCGCGCTGGAGCTCACCGACGACGATGCGCGCGACCTCGAGGCCTTTCTCGTCTCGCTGACGGACGCGCCGGTCGACGCGTCGCTGCGCCAGAAGCTGTGCCCGGCGGGGAGTGGCAGCCAGTGTCCGTGAAGCTCGTCATCGCGTGCTTGCTCGTCGCGCGGCTCGCGCTCGCCGACGACGGCAGTGCCGCGGGCAGCGATGCCGGCAGCGACGTGGGGAGTGCCACGGGAAGCGCCGCCGTCGAGCCGCCGCCCTCGCCCGCCGAGATGGCCGAGCGGATCGACGATCAGGAGCAGCGCGTCCGCACGCTCGAGTCGAAGGCGCGCGTGACCGAGTCGTTCAACGAGGACGTCGGCAAGCTGCGCTGGCTGCCGCGCTTCCTGACCGTGTTCGTCGACGTCGGCGGCTTCGCGGTCGCCGGCGACGGCTCGGGCATACGCAGCGACCTCGGGCACGTCTACTACCCGAAGTACGCGGGTCGCATCGCCGGGCAGTGGGTGTTCATGGGCGACCCGCTGTCGACGGCGATCAACTCGCTCGGCGAGCCGGCCGATGCGTCGGACTCGCGCGAGCTCAGGGCCGACACGATCCACAGCAAGGGCCGCCCGTCGCTGATCGTCAACACCGTCGGGCTCTCGATCGGCAAGTACCTCGGGCACGACATCTCGGTGTCGGCGCTCGCCGAGGTGTTGCCGCGGCCCGGCGACACGCTGCTCGATGTTCCGCTCGCGCACATCGACTGGCGGCCGCTGTCGACGGTCGATCTGGTGATCTCGGCGGGCAAGGTCGACTCGGTGCTCGGCGTCGAGTATCGCTCGCAGGATGCGCCGCGCCGGCTCGGCGTCACGCCGTCGCTGATCTGCCGCTACACGTGCGGGCGTCCGCTCGGCGCGGAGGCGCGGCTCGTCGAGGGCCGGCTCAGCCTGTCGGGCGGCATGTTCGCGAGCGATCAGTTCGATCAGCGCTTCGAGCCGAAGCTCGAGCTGCACGCGAGCAACCTGCCGACGGTCGCGGGGCACGTGCAGTGGATGCTGCCGGTCGGCCAGGGGCTCGAAGTCGGCGTGTCGGGCGCGGCGGGTCCGCAGGACAACCAGCCGTCGGCGAGCATCGCGCAGTGGCATGTCGGCCTCGACGCGCAGCTCCGCGACCTCCACGGCTGGGACGCGGTGGCCGAGTACGTGCAGGGCCTCCAGCAGGGCGAGACGATGAGCGTGCCGTGCGACCTGGCGCCGTGCCTGACGTACAAGGGCGCGTACGTGCTCGTGGATCGCCGCGTCAACGACCACTTCACGCCATACGTGCGCGTCGACTGGCGAAGTGCGGTGCATCAACACGGCACCGACTTCGTCTACGAGTCACACGTCGCGCGCGCGACGATCGGAGCGCACTTCGAGATGACGAACACGATCCTCGCGAAGATCGAGTACACGTTCAACCACGAGCTCGACGGCATCCCGCAGTTTGCCGACGACATCCTGACGACCTCGCTCGTCGTCGCGACGGAGTGACCATGCGCCGAGCCGCCCTGCTCCTGCTCTTGCTCCTCGGCAATGCCCCGGTGACGCCCGCCGGCGCGGTCAGCGGCACGGTCGTCGTGGTGCACGAAGGCAAGCGCGTGCCCGTCGAGGGCAACTACGTGCACGTCTACCTGCGTCCCGCGAAGCTCCCGCCGAAGGCACCGGGCATCGGGCAGACATTCGACGTGATCCAGAAGGACAAGCAGTTCGATCCGCACGTGATCGTCGTGCCCAAAGGTGCGACCGTGCGGTTCCCGAACAAGGACACCGGCGAGACGCACAACGTGTTCTGGTCCGACGAGCCACACAAGGACCTCGGGCGTCGAACCGCGACGGACCCCGTGCAGACGTACGAGTTCGACGACGCGCAGGAGTTCTCGGTGTATTGCGACATCCACCAGCAGATGTGGGCGAAGATCCTGGTGGTCGACTCGACGTACATCGCGAAGGTCGACAAGGACGGCCACTACACGATCCCCAACGTCGCTCCGGGCACCTATCAGGTCGTCGTGTGGGCGCCGAGCAGCACGCCGGTCGTCTCGGAGAAGCTGACCGTCACGGATGGCCAGACTTCGATCGCGAAGGAGCTGCACCTCCAGCTGACGCCGCTCAAGTGCCAGCACAACCGCAAAGACGGTTCACCGTATCCGCCGTACGCCGGGCAAAAATCGCCGTGCTAGGCAAATCTTGCCGTCGCGGAGTGCCTCGCGCGAGCAAGAGCTGCCGGGAGTCTGCGCCCACGATGTGGTCCAGGTCGTGCTGTGTGCGACCGCATGACGAAAATCCTCTCGGTCTCGTTCCTTGGTCTCGTGGCGGCGTGTGCGGCGAACGCGCCCGAGACGACGTCCACCACCGCTGACGATCTGTCGACGCACGCGTGTCCCGACAACGTGCCCGCCGCGCTCGCGCCGGCCGCGGATCAGGATCTCGCGTTCGTGCTGCGCGCGAGCGGCGTGCAGGAGTACACGTGCAACGGCACCGCGTGGGTGTTCGTCGCGCCCGACGCGCAGCTCTATCCGGCGCACTCGTGCGAGGCCGATGACGACGCCGTCGGGCATCACTACGCGGGCCCGACGTGGGAATGGTACGAGGACGGCTCGACGGTCGTCGGCAAGAAGGCGGCGGCCGCGACCGTCGATGCGACCGCGATCCCGTGGCTTCTGCTGACCGCGGTCAGCCACGGCGCGAACGATGGCCGGATGAGCGACGTCACGTCGATCCAGCGCCTCGACACGGTCGGCGGGCTCGCGCCGACGACGGGCTGCGATGCCGATCACGTGGGCGCGACCGCGAACGTGCCGTACACGGCGAAGTACTTCTTCTATCGCTCGCGCCCGAACGCGCACCATCGCGTGCGCTGCGGCGCCTAGCCGACGGTCATGCGGCCGCCGTCGCGCAGCGCGGCCGGTACGAGCGGCGACGGCTCGCCCGTCGAGACGAGCCACAGCTGGTGCGCCGCGCGCGTCACGCCGATGTGCAGCAGGTGGCGCGCCCAGTTGACGGCCGGATACGACGAGTCGTTGACGTCGACCATCACGACGTAGTCGAACTCGAGGCCCTTGACCTGCGCGACGTCGGTGACATCGACGCCGGGCTGGAAGTTGAACTCGTCGCGACGCACGCGGCGAAGCGCGGGGACCTCGGCGCGGCGCAGGCCGTCGAAGTACGCATCCGCCTGCTCGGGATGTCGCGAGATCACCGCACACGAGGCGGTCGGCTCGCGCGCCATGAGATTGCGCAGCGCATCGCCGAGGAACGCGACGGCCTCGCCGAGATCGCCGAACTCGTGGAGCTCGACCGGCTCGCCGGGACGCGCGGCAAGCGGCTCCTCCGGCGCGAGCTCGGGACCGAGGATCTCGCGTGCGAGCAGCATGACTTCGGCCGTCGATCGATACGACAGCTTCAAGGGGCGCACGATCGCGGGCTGCCCCGTTTGCTGGAGCAGCGACGCCCAGCCCGTGAAGTTGTTGTCGAACACGAGGCGCTGCGCGGTGTCGCCCGCGATCGTGACCGAGCGCTTCTCCTTGTCGTCGTCGGGCGCGCGCACGGCCTCGACGAGCACCTTGACCTCGAGCGCCGAGCGGTCCTGGGCCTCGTCGATCGCGACGTGCTCGTAGATGATCTCGTCGCCGTCGGGGACGCGCAGGCCGCCGCGCTTGAGCTGCACGAGGCGCAGCAGCAGCGGATCGTCCTCGTCGTCGAAGCGGCCCGCCGGATCATCCTCGGCGGGGCC